>NZ_CP101125.1:4522065-4823369 GCF_024296925.1 Pseudomonas nunensis | reverse complement strand
GCAGGCAGCTTGGCCATTTCCGGGCCAGTGGCGGCTTCTTTGCCGGCGTTGCCGAGCCAGCCTTCGACTTCGATTTCGAAGCTGCCGGTGCGGGCGAAGGCCAGGAGGATGATTGCGTCGACGCGTTGCTGTTCCGATTCCGCCAAGCGGTTGTAGATCGCCGGCAGTACATCGGCGCCGAACGAGTAACCGGTCAGGATGAAGCGCTTGGTGCCCCATTTCTGGCGGTAGTGCTGCATCAGTTCGGCGAGGTCCAGGGCGCTTTGCTCCGGGCTCTTGTGCTGCCAGTAGTAGCGCAGGGTGTCGATGCCGACCACCGGGTAGCCGATCTTCGCCATCTCGCCCGCGACGTCGCGGTCGAGGTCACGCCAGCCGCCGTCACCGGACAGGAACAGGGTGACGGTGTCTTTGGCTTGGCCGGCAGGCACTTCAACCACGGGGATCTGCAGGCCGCCAGCGGCTTTGTCGCCACCGACCAGAATCTTGCGCAGTTCGTTGTTCAGCACTTGCGGCAGGTTGATGTCGTAGTCGCTGATGCTGGTTTCGGCGTTGGGTTGGTCGCGCACGAAGCCTGCGCTGGCGTCGTCCGGGTTGTCGTTCCAGGCCACCAGCCAGTGACCGTGGGCGGCGCTTTTCGGTAGCAGGTGCGTGCAGCCACCCTTTTCCAGCGCCAGGTCTACCGACACGGCCTGGGCCTTGTCGTTCTTCTGCTCGGACAACCAGCGCCAGGCCAGCACCGCGCCAGGGCCGATGCCGCTGACCAGGGTTGCCGGGCCTTTCAGCTCGCGCAGACCGGATTGCAAAGCGCGGCTTTGCAGCAGGCAGTCTTTGGGCAGGATCACTTGGACGATCTGCGCCGAACCGCTGCGGCTCAGGGTCTTCAGTTGCTGGTCATTGAGTTTCTGTTCGTCAGTCACCGCCACCAGCACCTGAGCTTTGGGCGTGGTGCCGGGAATCACTCGGGTCATGGCGGCGCCGTCGGCGGGCGTCAGCAGTTCGAGGGTCGGTTCTGGTGCCGGGCGTTTCATGTACCAGTAACCGCCACCGACAATCAGGGCCAGCACTACCAGTGTGGCCAGTACGTACCGCAAGGAGCGTTGAATCATCAGCGTTTCACCAATCCAGTCAAGCCGCCCGCAATCAGGGCAGCAGTATCGGCCAGGGCAACCAGCGGATCGAGTCCGGCGGGCACGGCCATATAACGGGGTTCCCAGTCAGGCTGGAATTTGTCTTTGAAGCGGCGCAAGCCTTGGAAGTTGTAGAGCTGCTCACCACGGCGGAAAACCATCGAGCCCAGGCGCTGGGTCAGTGGTGCACCACGACGGGGTTGAAGACCCGACAGTGGCACCATGCCCAGGCTGAAACGCGCGTATCCATGATTTTTATAATGTTGAATCAGGCCGACCATCATGAACTCCATGGTCAACTTGGGGGCTTCCGGGTGCGCGCGCATCAGGTCGAGGCTGGCCAGGTCATGGCCGTAGGTCTCGAGCAGGTTGGCGAACGCCACCGGGCGCCCTTCGAAACGAATCACCGCCACGCGAAAATGCTTGAGGTAATCGTCGCTGAAGCGGCCGAGGGAGAAGCCTTTCTCGCGCACGTTCTTGCCGGTCAGCCAGGCATCGGAAATCACCTTGAGCTCGTCCATCGGCGCTTGCCCCGGCTCGAAGATCTCCAGGGACAGACCGTCACGGGTGCCGCGATTCCAGGTGTAGCGCAGGTCTTTCATCTCTTTGCCCTTGGCTTCGAGATCAAAGCGATGCAGATCGACCCGGGCTTCTTCGCCAAGTTTGATCGCGGTCAGGCCGATGTCCATGTAGTACGGCAGGTTCTCGGCACGCACTTGATAGAAGACCGGACGGGCGTGGTGAATGTCGCAAAGGTCGCGGAACTGCCAGATCATTTCCGCCCGTTGCTGGGTCGGGCCGATCGGGTCGTATAACGCCACCAGACTGCGGCCACGGCGGGCGTACATCAGGAACGCCTCGTCGTTGGGGTGAAACAGCAACGCCTTGTCACCGGTCAGCGCGAGGCCGCCGTCGGGTTGTGACGACGCCATCAGGATCTTTACGGCGCGGTCCAGTTCATCCGGCGTCGGCAAATGGATGATCGGGCGCGCGGTACGCAGCAACCAGGTCAGGGAAACCACCACCAGCAACACGGCGGCACCCAGCAATGAACGCAGGCCACGCGGCGCATCCGCGTCGAGGGTGAACTGCCACCAGAGTTGATGGCTGTACGGAACGTCCTGATAGGCAAATAGAAGCAGCCAGATCGAAGCGCCGAGGACACACAGGCTGGCGACCAGGTACAGCGGCGAGAACGGCAGTTCGGTCAGGCGACTGGCGCGATAGAACGAACGCCGGAACACCCCGAGCAGGCTCGCCGTCAGAGTCATCAGGCAGGCTTCTTCCCAGTCGAAACCCTTGAGCAGCGACAGCAGGGCGCCGACCAGCAACAGAATGGTGGTCAGCATCCACGCGGCGGAGAGGCGACGACGCAGACCTTGGGCCAGCAACAGGCACAGCACGCCGATCAAGCTGGCGCCGAAGTGCGAGGCGTCAACCAGACGGTGCGGAATCAGAAAACCGATGTGTTCCAGACGTGTGTCGATTTCCGGGGTCGCCCCGGAGAACAGCAGCACCACGCCGGACATGAACACCAGCAACGCCAGAATCGGCGCCGCCAGACCCGAGGCCGCCCGTAGCGACTGACGGGACTGGAACAGGCGCTGGCCTTCGTTGATCAGCAGGAATACGCAGGCCACCAGCAGCGGCAGCACCACATAAATCAGTCGATACAGCAGCAGGGCAGCGGCCAGTGGCGCGGCACCGAGGGTGTCGGCGAACGCGGCCAGCAGAATCGCTTCGAATACCCCGACACCGCCGGGCACATGGCTGAGCACACCTGCGGCCAACGCCAATAGATAGATCAGCAGGAAGGCGCCAAAGGGTGGGGCTTCCGGTAGCAACAGATAGAGCACGGTCGCGGCGGCGGCCACGTCGAGGGCGGTGATCACCAGTTGCAGGAACGTCAGGCGACGGCCTGGCAGGCGCAGTGTGCGACGTCCGGCCTTGACCAGGAGGTTATCCGGGTAAGGCTGGTCGGGCAGGCGACGGCGATAGATGCCGATCGCCAGCACCGTCGTGAGCAACAGCACTGCAGCGGCGATAACGCCCAGCAAGGTCTCGGAGAGGCCCAAAGCGGCGGAAGCGGCAGGCAGGTTGCTCAACGTCGCGAGTGCTGCCAGCGGGGGCAGGGCGCAGCCGAGGGAAAGACTAGCAAACAGCGTCATGTGGGCAACATCGGAAGCCCCCAATCCATGACGTGCATATAAACGGTAGCGAACCGAACCACCCGACAGCATCGACAAGCCGATGGCGTTGCCGATCGCGAATGCGGTGAAACCACCCAGGGCCAGTGTGCGTGGCGCCAGTGTGACGCCAGCATAACGACTGGCGGACCATTCGTAGCCCAGCAGGATGATGAAGCCGACGATGGTCGCGCCCAGTGCGCCGATCAATGCCGGTTTCGGGACTTCCAGGATCGAGTCGTGAAGCGCATACAGATCGAGTTCGCTTAATAGATGGCGACAGGCAATCAGCGCGATAGCGAACAACAACAGCGTGACCGCAAGACCAATGGGCTGACGGTATTTGCTGACCAGATCAAGCAGGCGCAAACGCTCGGCCTTGATAGGTTGTGTCGCTGTGACGGTGTCTTGTGGATCAGACGAGTTGGCGCGCATCAATCACCTCTTGGATTGTGCGCGACAGGATGGAGGTATCGAGCCAAGTTACCAATCCCTGTAGAAAAAAATAATCACAAATATTAACGCCTATCACCGGATTCCGGCGATGACACGTCATCGGTCGTAGAGGGCCTGCCTGGCACAGAGCATAGTCTGAACTCAGAGCCTTGGTGATCCCGAACGGTTCACTACACAGTGACAGATCATTGTTGCGAAAGGACTTTTTCAACAGATACAAAAAAGGCCACTCTTTCGAGCAGCCTTTTTTGATGTTTGGTTGCGGGAGCCGGATTTGAACCGACGACCTTCGGGTTATGAGCCCGACGAGCTACCAGACTGCTCCATCCCGCGTCTGTGTGGCGGCATTCTACAGCGGAACGCCGAGGTGTCAACGGTTAATCCTGAATCAGGTCAAATAAGCGTGAATTAGTGTCGAGCGGTGATGGGGGAGAGGTAAGTTTCGGAATCAGAACGATTTCTTATTTCTACCCGGTGCGCGGTTGAGCGATGTTTTGCACAAAACAGACGCGCACAAAAAAGGCCACTCTTTCGAGTAGCCTTTCTTGATGTTTGGTTGCGGGAGCCGGATTTGAACCGACGACCTTCGGGTTATGAGCCCGACGAGCTACCAGACTGCTCCATCCCGCGTCTGTGTGTCGGCATTCTACAGAGGAACGCGGGTGTGTCAACCTTCAATCCAGAGAAAACCTGTTCCTGTTCAATCGCTTAGCTACAAAAAGAGCAGGGCGGTCGCGCTGGAAGGCAGGCGTGGCAAGGCTTGCAGCTCTATCGACAGGGGGAATTCGATTGAGAAAATAAATTCATACAGCCTTTTCCTACAGGGTATGAAGAAGATTCAGAGTACTGGTGCTATATACAGGTGTCAGTGAGATACTGCCGATCCGGCTCGTCATTACGTCATTTCCTTGCCATGAACACCGCTTTTATATGACTCAACGCAAAATCATCCACGTCGACTGTGACTGTTTTTACGCCGCCATCGAGATGCGTGATGACCCGCGCCTGGCTGGCAAGCCTCTCGCGGTGGGCGGCTCGGCGGACCGGCGCGGGGTGATCGCCACCTGTAATTATGAAGCGCGGGCCTATGGCGTGCGCTCGGCGATGTCCTCCGGGCACGCCTTGAAGCTGTGCCCGGACCTGACCATCGTCAAGCCGCGCATGGACGCCTATAGAGAAGCGTCGAAAGAAATTCATACGATCTTCAGCGATTACACCGACCTGATCGAGCCGCTTTCCCTGGATGAGGCCTACCTGGACGTGTCGGACAGTGCGCATTTTGGCGGCAGCGCCACGCGCATCGCCCAGGACATCCGTCGTCGGGTCTCCAATCAGTTGCACATCACCGTCTCGGCGGGCGTGGCGCCGAACAAATTCCTGGCCAAGATCGCCAGTGACTGGAAGAAGCCCAACGGTTTGTTCGTGATCACGCCGGATCAAGTGGAAGACTTTGTCAGTGGACTGCCGGTGAACAAGTTGCACGGCGTGGGAAAAGTAACTGCCGACAAGCTCGCCAGGCTCGGCATCAATGATTGCGCGCAGCTACGCGAGTGGAACAAGTTGGCGCTGGTGCGCGAATTCGGCAGTTTCGGTGAACGACTCTGGAGTCTGGCGCGTGGGATCGATGAGCGACTGGTGCATAACGACAACCGCCGGCAATCGATCAGTGTTGAAAACACCTACGACGTGGATCTGCCGGATCTGGTGAGCTGTCTGGATAAACTGCCCGAATTGCTGGAAACCCTCGCCGGGCGCATGGCGCGCATCGACAGCAGCTATCGGCCGGGCAAGCCGTTCGTCAAAG
This sequence comes from Pseudomonas nunensis, assembly GCF_024296925.1. Lineage (NCBI taxonomy): Bacteria > Pseudomonadati > Pseudomonadota > Gammaproteobacteria > Pseudomonadales > Pseudomonadaceae > Pseudomonas > Pseudomonas nunensis. Next base: position 4,817,796 of record NZ_CP101125.1, on the reverse strand, counting down.
TTAAATTCCATGACTTTACCCAGACCACTTTAGAGCAGGCCGGGGCAGGGCGGGATCTGGGGAGTTATCAGCTGTTGTTGACCCAGGCATTCAATCGCGGCGGCAAGCCGGTGCGGTTGTTGGGGATCGGGGTGAGGCTGGAGGATTTGCGCGGCGGGTTTGAGCAGATGGAGTTGTTTGAGCGGTAGTTTGGCGTTGAATGTTCGGGCGTCTTCGCGGGCAAGCCTCGCTCCTACAGGGGACCGCTTATCCCTTGTAGGAGCGAGGCTTGCCCGCGAGGCTTCTAGCTTTTAATTCGGATTTGGATCCGCCACCAGTCGCCCGGCATCCTTGGTCAACGACTTGAGGAATTCGGTCTGCAGCTCAGGATCGTTACGCGTCAGTTCGATCAAGCTCTGTTCCAGCTCGCTGGCTTCTTCTTCCAGACCTAGTTCCGACAAACGTTTGACCCGGTGTACCCACTGGCTCACTTCGTCGTCTTCGAGGTCGTCATAAATTAACCCGTGGGCTTCGAGCAACTTGCCACGCAAGCCGCTACTGACTGCCAGGGACGAGTCAGTGTGCACGTCGTCCTGGGCATCTTCGACGGTAATCAGCAGTCGGCTCAGATGATTGATGTCATGTTCAGCGAACGGGCTGTCCAACAGGTTCAGGCGCAGTACGCCGTTTTTGTCGGTATTCAGGTCGAACGTTTCCTTGCCAGCCTTGACTTGTACCGGGCGCTCACTCCACGGCAGGCTCGAGTATTCCGTGCGTTTGTCACGCTGGACTTCATCGATACCGGCCAGGTTTTGCTGGGCGCGACCGTGGGACTGCACGTTCATGAACGGGTTGATCCCGGCGAAACCGTAGCTCAGCCAATCCTTGGTCACGCTGTCCGGCAGGTTGCCGAGGGCGAACACGTTGACCACATTCGCGCCGACACCGGCCACGATAGCCACCATGCCCAGCGGAATCTCGTAGGCCTCCCGCCAGGGTTGGTACGGCGTGTAGCGGTCGTAGTGACGCGTGACTTCGAATTCGGTGACTTCGAAGGTCTTTTGCTCGTGGATTTTCACCCGCCGTTGCGGCAGCTCAAGGACCTTGGGCTCACCGACATCGATCTGCAGGCTGTGATCGAGCAATTTGCGCTCGACCCGTTCCTCGTGCTCGCTGCGTTGTGACATGTGATTGGCACAGCCGCTGACCAGCAGGGTGCCGCACAGGGCGGCACCACCGAGGCCTAAGGTGTTTCGCTTGAACATGACTTCTCTATCTGGTGTCAGCGGCGGATACGGGCCTGGAGGAAGGACAGCACGTCAGCGACCGGCAGCGCTTGCGCCTCGGCCTCGGTGCGGCTCTTGTATTCCAGATTGCCATCGGCGAGGCCGCGGTCACTGACCACGATCCGGTGAGGAATGCCGATCAGCTCCATGTCCGCGAACTTGATGCCCGGGCTGGTTTTCTTGTCGCGGTCGTCCAGCAGCACTTCGAAACCGGCCGCAGTCAATTCTGCGTACAGCTTGTCGGTGGCTTCGCGAACCTGCTCGTTGTCGTAGCGCAGCGGTACCAGGGCAACCTGGAATGGCGCCAATGTGTCGCTCCAGATGATCCCGTTGGCATCGTTGTTCTGCTCGATGGCCGCAGCCACCACGCGGGAAACGCCAATGCCGTAGCAACCCATTTCCAGGGTAACTGGCTTGCCGTTTTCGCCCAGCACTTCGCACTTCATCGCTTTGCTGTACTTGTTGCCCAGCTGGAAGATATGCCCGACTTCGATGCCGCGCTTGATTTCCAGGGTGCCCTTGCCATCAGGGCTTGGGTCGCCGGCCACGACGTTGCGCAGGTCGGCCACGGCTGGAACCGGCAGGTCGCGTTCCCAGTTCACGCCGAAGTAGTGCTTGTCGTCGATGTTGGCGCCAATCCCGAAGTCGCTCATCAGCTCGACCGAACGGTCGATGATGATCGGCAGCGGCAGGTTCAACGGACCGAGCGAGCCGGCACCGGCGCCAATGGCGTCGCGCAGTTCAGCTTCGGAGGCCATTACCAGCGGGCTGGCAACGCCTGGCTGGTTGGACGCCTTGATTTCGTTCAGCTCGTGGTCGCCACGGATGATCAGGGCAATCAGCTTGCCTTTCTCTTCAGCGTGAACCACGAGGGTCTTGATGGTTTTTTCGATCGGCAGATTGAAGCCTTCGACCAGTTGCGCAATGGTCTTGGCGTTCGGCGTGTCGACCAGGCGCAGCTCTTCAGCCGGCGCGGCGCGGGAGGTTTCGCGCGGCACGGCTTCGGCTTTCTCGATGTTCGCGGCGTAGTCGGAACCGTTGCTGAAGACGATATCGTCTTCGCCGGATTCGGCCAGTACGTGGAATTCGTGGGAGCCGGCACCACCGATGGAGCCGTTGTCGGCTTCAACAGGGCGGAATTTCAGGCCCAGGCGAGTGAACACGTTGCAGTAGGCCTGGTGCATGCGATCGTAAGTGATCTGCAGCGAAGGCTGGTCCGCGTGGAAGGAGTAGGCGTCCTTCATGATGAATTCACGACCGCGCATCAAACCGAAGCGTGGACGGATTTCGTCACGGAATTTGGTCTGGATCTGATACAGGTTGATTGGCAGCTGTTTGTAGCTGCTCAACTCGTTGCGCATCAGGTCGGTGATCACTTCTTCATGGGTCGGGCCGGCGCAGAAGTCGCGACCGTGACGATCCTTGAAGCGCAGCAATTCAGGGCCGTATTCTTCCCAACGACCGGATTCCTGCCACAGCTCAGCCGGTTGAGTGCTCGGCATCAACACTTCAAGCGAGCCGGCGGCGTTCATTTCTTCACGAACGACGGCTTCGACCTTGCGCATTACCCGCAAGCCCATCGGCAGCCAGGTGTACAGGCCCGAGGCGAGTTTGCGGATCATGCCGGCGCGCAGCATCAGCTGGTGGCTGATCACGACCGCGTCGGAAGGCGTTTCTTTCTGTGTGGCGAGCAAAAATTGACTGGTGCGCATGGTTGGCCGTTGTCGGTTGCTGATGACGAGAAATGACGGGGCATTGTACGGGCGAGATCTGCTGACGTACAGAAGTGCGGCCGGCGGTGAGGCTTGATGGCGGGAAACTTCCCGCCAATCGGGACGTTTCCTACAGCTCTTCCACCGCCGGAGTCTGCACCGGTTCAGGTGTCGGCGTCGGGCCGGCCCGGCGGCTCTCCTGGAACCAGTGCAGGGCGATCAGCAGCAGCGTCGGAACGCCGAGCAGAGCGGTGATCAGGAAGAAGTTGTGATAGCCGAACTTCTCCACCATGACCCCTGAATAGCCGCCGATCAGGCGCGGCAGCAACAGCATGATCGAGCTGAGCAGGGCGTATTGGGTGGCGGAGAACTTGAGGTTGGTCAGGCTCGACAAGTAAGCGACGAACGCCGAGGTCGCCAGGCCCGAGCTGAAGTTATCCAGGGAAATGGTCAGGATCAGCATGTTCAGGTTGGCGCCCATGTCGGCGAGCATCAGGAACAGCAGGTTGGTCGCAGCCGAAGTGATGCCGCCAATCAGCAGGATCGGCAGAATGCCGAAGCGCACGATCAGCAGGCCGCCCATGCCGGCGCCGACCAGGGTCATGATCAGGCCGAAGATCTTGCTGACGCTGGCAATCTGGTCCTTGGTGAAGCCCTGGTCGATATAGAACACGTTGGCCATCACGCCCATGACCGTATCGGACATGCGGTAAGTGGCGATCAGTCCCAACAGCAGGAACGCCTGCCAGCGGTAACGCAGGATGAAGTCGTTGACCGGCGTCAGCACCGGCGCCAGGCCGCGCCGGCCCATGGACGACAGGCACAGGGCGGTCAGCGTGATGTAGAGGATTGCGCGCAGGAACGCGCGGTCTTCCAGCAGCAGGTCGAGCAGGCTGACGCCGCCGAACAGCACGCTGGCAAAATCAGTGTTGTAGAGCTGGGTGAACATGGCCGGCACGGACACCAGCAGTACGATCAATACAAACACCGATGCCAGTTGATGCACAAAACTGTAGCGCCCGGCCTGCAACTGAGTGCGCAACGGCACCGGCGGCTCGCGCATGAACAGGGTGGTCAGCAGGGCGGGGATCATCAAGGCGCCGAACAGCACGTAGGTGCCGGTCCACGCGGAATGCTGGTAGTTGAAACCGGTGGAGCCGAACCCTTCGGCGAAAAACAGCGCGCCGGCGGTAGCCAGCAGGGCTGCGATCCGATAGCCGGACATATAGCTGGCGGCCAGCGCGGCCTGGCGACTGTCGTCAGCGATTTCCAGGCGATAGGCGTCTACGGCAATGTCTTGGGTCGCCGAGGCGAATGCGACGATCACGGCAATGGCGATCAGCCAGGAAAGGTGTTTTTGCGGGTCGCAGAAACCCATGCCGATCAGACCGAGGATCACCAGCGATTGGGCCAGCACCAGCCAGGAGCGGCGGCGGCCGAGTTTGCCGAGAAATGGCAGGCGCCATTGGTCGAGCAGCGGTGACCACACCCATTTAAAGGCGTAGGCCAGACCGATCAGGCTTGCATAGCCAATGGTTTCGCGGGCCACACCGGCCTCACGCAACCAGACCGACAGCGTCGAGAACACCAGCATGTACGGCAAGCCGGCGGCGAAACCAAGCAGCAACAGCACGAGCGTTGATGGGCTGGCATAGGCGGCGAGCGCGGCGCGCCAGGTTTTACGGGGCATGGGCTGAAGTCTGCCTCAAGATTACGGAAACAAAGCGCGCACTCTAACCGCTGTGCTCTACCGGGCGCCAGCCATGACGCTGAATATCAACACGATTGTTCAGGATACTGATGCCCTCGGTGCGCAATCGCGCGCGTTGTTCGTCCCCCGATGGGCTGCCGACCGGCAGGCTGATCCGACCGCCGGCGCCGAGCACCCGGTGCCAGGGCAGCTTGGTGTCGCCGGGCAACTGACTCAGCGTGCGTCCGACCCACCGAGCAGCGCGGCCCAGGCCCGCCAACTCGGCCAATTGTCCGTAGCTCACGACTTTACCCTCCGGCACCTGGGCCAGGGTCAGGTAGAGCGCCGTGCGTCGGATTTGCGCCGGGCTTTCGGTTTCGGTGGTCGCGTCTGTCACGTCCGCAGTTCCTGAAGAAATTGGTTTTGCTGCCCGTAGATTAAGTCCTGAAGTGACAATTGAGAAATGAACTCAATAGAAATAGTCGGGTCAGTCCTTGCTAGCGCCTTATTCCTACGGATAATGCCGACTTTTTTTCGCAAACCAGAGCCTTCGATCTGCTTATGTTGCCCAGAACCTTGCTGTGCCTCGCTGTCTTCAGTGCATCCACGCCTTTGCTCGCCGACACCGTGTGGTTGAAAAACGGTGACAAATTGAGCGGCAAGATCACCGTGTTCGATGGCGGCAAGCTGTTGATCCAGACCGAATACGCCGGTGCGATCCCGATCGACTGGAAACAGGTCAAAACCCTGGAAAGCGATCAGGAGTTGCTGGTCAAGCAGGATGCTTACAACGGTGAGAAGGCCAAGTCATTGAAGGCGGCCGAGGATGGCAAGGTCACCCTGGCCAACGGCGAGGCGCCGAAAACCGTCGAACTGGCGAGCATCCAGCAGATCCTCAAGCCCAAGCCGATCGTCGAAGACCTGGTATGGAAAGGTAATGTCGACATGGCGCTGGATTACCAGCGCGCCGAGAAGGACACCGACGACTACGATGTCGGCTTCAAGACCTCGGCCCGTCATGGTCGCTGGCGCCATACGGCGGAAGGTGAGTACAACCGCGAATTCCAGGATGACGTGGTCACCACCGACAACTGGCGCGCCGAATACTCCCTCGACCGATTCCTGACCGAGCACTGGTACTGGGATGGTCGCGTGAACTACAAGCGCGACAAGGTTGAAGACTTGTCCCGTCAGCGCGTGGTCGGTACCGGTCCGGGCTATCAGTTCTGGGATGACGAACTCGGCGCGTTCTCGCTCGGCTCGTTGTTCAACCGTACCGATTTTGAATACAAGGACGGCGGCAAGGACAACTTCTATTCCGTTGCCATGAAGTGGGACTACAACCGTTACCTGATTGGCAAGAAGGTGGAGTTCTTCACCAACGGCGAAGTGGGCAAGCCGCTTTCCGGCGTGGCTGATTACTCCCTCGATGCGGAAATGGGCTTGCGCTACAAAGTCACCGACTGGGCTTCACTTAACCTCAAGGCCGAGCGGGATGTCATCAGCGGGACCGATGATGCTGATTTGAACAAGACTCGATATACCGCAGGGTTTGGCGTGGCTTGGTAACAATCGGATCGCAAAAAAAGGCCCCGTAACCGAAAGGTTGCGGGGCTTTTTCTTTGGTGGCGGTCAGCTAGCTGTTTTTACCAACAATGCGGGTCAGGTGCATTCACCTTGACGCTCGCCAGCCTCGTATCGGCATTCGCCGTTCGGGCTTCCGTCCTGTTTCCACATACGCATCACGCCCTGCTCGCGGCCATCGACATAATCGACGGACGTATTCATCTGGCCGTTTTCATACCAGGTGATGGCTGGCCCCTGCAGTTTTCCGTCCTTGTAGATCCTGTGATCCTGCAACTGGCCGTTTTCGTACCACTTCTTGAAATCACCCTGTTCGCGATGCTGCTCATCCCACTGCCATTGCACGGTCTGGATGCCCTGGGCATTCCAGGTGGCATAGCTGCGCTGCACTTGCTGTTCGAAAAACTGTTTTTCTTCCACTTTGCCGTCGGCGTAATAGCTGATGACCCAGCCATCCGGGCTGCTGTCCACGTTGTTGCGGGTGCTGCGTACCGCGCCGTTTTCGAAATATGAAGTGCTTGGGCCTTGCGCCTTGCCCGCAACGAAGCTGCTGCTGTCCTTCAGTTTGCCACTTGGGTAATAGCTCATGGCCGGGCCATCGGGTTCGTCATTGCGATAGCTGATGCGGCCAACCAGTGCACCGTTTTCGTCATGCTCCAGGTATTCACCGTCGACACGTTTACCTTGATGCCATTTGTAGGCGTCAGCTTCTTTGCCGTTCTCGTGGTAGGTGGTTTGCCAGCCTTCCAGTTCATCGTTCAAATAGTTCGCGCGCTTGATGATAATTCCGTCTTCGGAATACGTTATCGCCTCGCCCTGGCGTTGGCCATTGGCATCGTCCTGATAGCTTTGTCCGAGTTTTCCGCTTGGGTAGTAGGTTTTTGAGGCGAGGACCGGTCTGCCTGAGGCAAAGTCCTTGGCGTTGACGAAGTAGTCGCGGCGCAGCGTCTTGGAATCGGCATAGTAGACTTTTGCTTTCCAGGCCTTGCGCTTGCTGTCATAGGGCATCGGCATTTTCAGGAAGTAAGACGCCTGGCCTTTGCTGGTCGGCGCATAGTCCTCGTCCAGATACAGCTTTCCGTCTACCAGGGAGGCGGTGAGCTTGCCGCACTCTTCGGGTGTGCATCCGCGGATCTTTTCGAAAAACGCGCGTTTGCCGTCGCAGGCGGAAAGCGTCATCAAGACAGGTGTTTCGTTATCGATCAGCTCCTGGATTTCGTCCAGGGCTCGATTGAATGACTCTGCGGGGATGCCCGATGACTCCGGGGTGAGGTAAGCCTCATCGCTGCCGCAAGTATTTGCGGTGGAGAGTTTCAGTCGTACTGCGGGCATTAACTGGAGCTGCGCAGCACCTTGGGCGTCAGGGGCCTTGGCGAGGTAAGTAGCGCGAGTATCCATGCCGACGATGATGGTCGGGTGATCGGGGCGAGGATTGGCGTGAGTCGAGAGGGGGAGTGCGAGTGTGATCAGCGCTGCGCCTAGCGCTTTCCATTGATTGAACGGCATCCTGCTGTTTCCATGTGATTTTCCAGGTGGCGAATCATATAGAAGGACGAGAGGATGGCGTAAAGCAAAAACAGACGCCCACAAAAAAGCCCCGCTTTTAAGGGCGGGGCTTTTTACTAAAGCAAGTACAAGTTAGATAACTTGAACTTCTTCAGCTTGCATGCCTTTCTGACCGCGGGTAGCGATGAAAGAAACCTGTTGGCCTTCTTTCAGGCTTTTGAAGCCGTCGGATTGGATAGCTTTGAAGTGAACGAACAGGTCGTCACCGGATTGTGGAGTGATGAAGCCGAAGCCTTTTTCATCGTTGAACCACTTAACGGTACCGGTTTGGCGATTAGACATGGTGTAACTCCTTGAACAAAGATAACTGCGACGCAGGAAGAACCCTGGCCGAGACTGAGTGCAAAGAGCAGGAAAAATTCTTGTAGATGGTTGGATCGAAATTCAACATATCGTGTAGAGATTCTCAGTGACACAAGCAGCACAGTGGCGCCACCTTAACCCTTTTTCAGGAACGTGCCAATGTTTCTTGCGAAGGTTTCTCTGTTTTCGTGACTGACGGTGCATCTTATTGGCGCCAAGGCCCGGCAATCAGGGGGGATTGGCGAGAATTAATACCTGCGCTTTGAACCCGGAGCGCGCGCCTAGTAAGATGCCGGACAGAATTTTTCCACCTCGCTATTCAGGACACCCGCCATGAGCATCAAATCGGACAAGTGGATTCGCCGCATGGCGCAAGAGCACGGCATGATCGAACCGTTCGTCGAGCGCCAGATGCGCGGCGAAGGTGCCGAGCGGCTGATTTCCTACGGCGTGTCGAGCTATGGCTACGACGTGCGCTGCGCCGGTGAATTCAAGGTGTTCACCAACATCAACTCGGCAATCGTCGATCCGAAGAACTTCGACGAGAAGAGCTTTGTCGACGTAACCAGCGATGTCTGCATCATCCCGCCGAACTCGTTCGCCCTGGCCCGCACCGTGGAATTCTTCCGCATCCCGCGCAATGTGCTGACCATCTGCCTCGGTAAAAGCACCTACGCCCGCTGCGGCATTATCGTCAACGTGACGCCGCTCGAGCCTGAGTGGGAAGGTCACGTGACCCTGGAATTCTCCAACACCACCACATTGCCGGCGAAAATCTACGCCAATGAGGGTGTCGCACAGATGCTGTTCTTCGAATCCGACGAAGAGTGCGAAGTCTCCTACAAGGACCGTGGCGGCAAGTATCAGGGCCAGCGCGGCGTCACCCTGCCGCGCACTTGATCCGCCCATCTGACAGTTCCCGGGAATTCTTCAGCAGGTAGACACTCTATTGGGTGTACTGCCCGGTTTGCGCACAGCGGACCGGGCCACTGCTCAGGAGTGCTCCATGAAGATCGATCCGCAAATCAGCGCCGAACTGGCCAGGCTTGAGCCCAATCAGGTCGGTGTTTTGGCCTGGTCCTTGTTGGCGCATCCGCCAATCAATATGGCAGGGGGCATCCCCGGCCAGCCTGATCCCGACACCCCCAACGAACAACCGACAGAACCCGGTGAGCCAACCCTGCCGGATGAGCCGCCTCCAGCCCCTGTCGCTTGATGCCGCTATCTGCGCTCACCGCACGACGCATCATCCTGTAGGAGCGAAGCTTGCTCGCGAAGGCGGTGTACCAGTCAAAAATGATGTCGACTGGCACACCGCCTTCGCGAGCAAGCTCGCTCCTACAGGGTTAGCGTCAGCTAATCGGCCATATTTCGTTGTCGCCGATAACGAAAATCCTGCAACTCTCGTCCGCTTCGACTTGATACCCGCCGGTAAATGCGCCGAACGCGGGCAATAGACTGATTTCCGTCCCCAGCCTGAAACACGCCAGTCGCAAACTTTGCCGACCTCTGCCGTTCAGCCGATAAACCGGATGTACATGCCCGGCCAGGACATGACGGCTCGGGTGCGGATCCGGTTCATGCTGCAAGGAAAACGGCCCCAGCAAGAAAGGCTCGGGCACCACGCGGATGTTCAGCGAAGCCGGTGGATCACCCGCCCGCTTGTCATGGTTGCCGCGAATCAGCGTCATCGGCAGATCGCGATGGCGTTCGCGCCAGGCTGCCAGCGCTGTCAAGGTGTCCACGGCGTGTGAGCCGGGCCCGTGGAGAAAGTCACCGAGGAAAATCAGCTGGCGACAGAGCAGGGCCGCCAGCAACCCATCCAGCACCGCGATGTTTTGCGCAGTCGTGCCCCGAGGCACTGGCTGGCCGAGGCTGCGATAGGCCGCAGCCTTGCCGAAATGCACATCGGCGATCAATAGCGCTTGCTGGGCAGGCCAGTAAATCGCTTTTTCGGGCAATAACCACAATTCTTCGCCGGCCAGGCGCACAGGATAAGGCGTACTCATCAGGCTTTCCCGGTCTGTGCGGTTTTCTCGAGATCGCCGACCATGCGTCTGATTCGATCCGCCAGTTTTTCGGAACTCATACTTTCGCGCATCCGTTCCACCAATAGCGGAAAGCCCAGAGGCGTCGGACGTTTGATCTGATGCAGGTCGAATCTCAGACTGTTGATGCGGGCCAAGGTCTGCTCCAGTCGCCGAATATCCAGTTCTTCCCGTAGGACTTCTTTCCCAGCCTGATCCAGCAACAGGTTGTCGGCGTCGTACTGCTTGAACACTTCGAAAAACAAGCCGCTGGATGCCTGGACCTGTCGCGTGCTCTTGGGCGCGCCGGGATAACCGGCGAACACCAGGCCGGCAATCCGCGCGATCTCGCGAAAACGCCGCAATGCCAGTTCACCGGCGTTCAGGCTGGCGAGCACGTCGGGCAACAGCTGCTCGGCGTTGAACAAGTCGGGGTTCAGATGAACGGACCAGTCAATCGGCGTTGCACTGAGCAATTCCAGTCCGTAGTCGTTGACCGCGATGGAAAAGGTAACCGGTTGGCGCTGACTGACCCGCCATGCCAATAGGCTCGCCAACCCCAGATGCACCTGGCGCCCGGCGAAGGGATAAAGAAATAAGTGCCACCCCTCGCGCGATTTAAGCGCCTCGGCCAGCAGCGAATTTTCGGTCGGCAGCCCGGACCAGCGTTGCTGCACCTCCAGCAGCGGACGCAACGCGGTCATTTCCGGGCCGTCAAAATGCCCCGATGCCGCTGCACTGAAACGCGCGACAACCGCTTGGGCCAACTCGCTGGACAGCGGCATACGCCCGCCATTCCAGCGTGGCACCGCGGCTTTTTTCACGTTACTGCGCCGCACGTACGCGGTCATGTTTTCCACTCGGACCAGTTCCAGCAAGCGTCCCGCGAACAGAAAACCGTCGCCGGGCTTGAGCCGGGCGATAAACCCTTCCTCGACACTGCCCAGTTGTTTACCACCGCCGCCCTTGCTCCAGAACTTCAACTGAATGCTCGCATCGCTGACGATGGTGCCGATGCTCATGCGATGCCGGCGCGCCAAGCGAGCATCCGGCACACGCCAGATGCCCTGATCATCGGGCTCGACCCGGCGATAATCCGGATAGGCCGTCAGAGAAAGTCCGCCGTGGCGTACGAAGGCCAGCGCCCAGGCCCAATCCGCTGGCGTAAGGTCGCGATAAGCCCACGCGCTGCGCACTTCTTCGTACAACTCATCGGGCATAAACCCGCCGCCCAGCGCGATGCTGACCAGATGCTGCACCAGCACATCCAGCGGCTTATACGGTGATTCGCGGGGTTCGATCCGACGTTGCGCCACGGCATCTTGCGCGGCGGCGGCTTCGATCAGTTCCAGGCTGTGGGTCGGCACCAACGTCACCCGTGAGACGCGCCCTGGCGCATGTCCGGAGCGCCCCGCACGCTGCATCAGCCGCGCCACGCCTTTGGCCGAACCAATTTGCAGCACGCGTTCTACCGGCAGGAAGTCCACGCCCAAGTCCAGGCTCGACGTGCAGACCACGGCTTTGAGTTGCCCGTCCTTGAGGGCGCGCTCAACCCAGTCACGGGTATCGCGTGACAGCGAACTGTGATGCAAGGCAATCAACCCGGCCCAGTCCGGGCGCGCCTCCAGCAAGGCCTGATACCAGATCTCCGATTGAGCGCGAGTGTTGGTGAACACCAGGCTGCTGGGACTCGATTCAATCTCGGCAACAACCTGCGGCAACATTTTCAAACCAATGTGCCCGGCCCAGGGGAAACGTTCGATGGCCGGCGGCAACAAGGTATCGACGCGCAGGTCTTTGCTGCTCTGGCCCTGGACGCTGATGCCGCCACCCTGCGGGATCAAGACCTGTTCGGCGTGGGATTGATTACCCAGCGTTGCGGAAACACCCCAGACGATCAGTTCGGGATGCCAACCACGCAGGCGGGCGAGGGCCAATTGCAGTTGCACGCCGCGTTTGTTGCCGAGCAGTTCGTGCCATTCGTCGACCACCACCATGCGCAAGGTCGACAGCGCAGTTTGCGCATCGGCGCGGGCGAGCATCAGGGTCAGGCTTTCCGGGGTAGTGATCAGCGTGGTCGGCAGGCGCCGGCTCTGGCGGGCGCGTTCGCTGCTGCTGGTGTCGCCGGTACGCAGACCGACGCTCCACGGAATCTGCAAATCCGCCAGCGGCGCTTCCAGGGCGCGCGCGGTGTCGGCGGCCAAGGCGCGCATCGGAGTTATCCACAGCACGGTCAGCGGTTCGGCGGGCGGTTTGCGTTTACGCGGTGTTTCAACCGGCGCGACGCAAGAGGCGAAGCGGTTGATCGCTCCAAACCATACCGCGTAGGTTTTACCGGCACCGGTGCTGGCATGCAGCAACCCGGATTCACCCCGTTTGACCGCCGCCCATACCTGTTTCTGAAAGGCGAACGGCTTCCAGCCACGGGCGGCGAACCATTTTTTTGCGAAGTCGGGGGAGGTTCCCATGCCGGCGGCGTGCGCTCTGAAAGTGTTCTTTCAGTGACCGCGGCGGGATGCGACAAGTTTGAATTGCTTTGTTTTTTGTGGGAGCGGGCTTGCTCGCGAAGGCGTCGTATCAGTCAACATCATCGGTGCCTGACACAACGCCTTCGCGAGCAAGCCCGCTCCCACAGGGGATCGTGCAATGCGTTACTTGAGGTTACCGCTGAGGAACTGTTGCAGCCGCTCACTCTTCGGATTGCCCAGCACATCCTCCGGCGCGCCTTGTTCCTCCACCAGACCCTGGTGCAGAAACAACACCTGGCTCGACACTTTGCGCGCGAAGCTCATTTCGTGGGTGACCATGATCATGGTCCGGCCTTCTTCGGCCAGGCCCTGGATCACGCGCAGCACTTCACCCACCAGTTCCGGGTCGAGGGCTGAGGTCGGTTCGTCGAACAGCATGACTTCCGGCTCCATCGCCAGTGCACGGGCAATCGCCACCCGTTGCTGCTGGCCACCGGAAAGAAACGCCGGGTATTGGTCGGCAACACGTGCTGCCAGACCCACTTTGTCGAGGTAGCGTCGAGCGCGGTCTTCGGCTTCTTCCTTGCTGCAACCCAGCACCCGGCGCGGAGCCATGGTGATGTTTTCCAGCACGGTCATGTGGCTCCACAGGTTGAAGTGCTGGAACACCATCGCCAAACGGGTGCGGATCCGTTGCAGTTCATCGGGATCGGCCACGTGCATGCCGTGACGGTCCTTGACCATGCGGATGTCTTTGCCATCCAGGCTCATGGCGCCGTCGTTGGGTTGTTCGAGGAAGTTGATGCAACGCAGGAAGGTACTTTTCCCCGAGCCGCTGGCGCCGATCAGGCTGATGACGTCGCCGGTGTTGGCCTTGAGCGAAACACCTTTGAGCACATGATGGTCGCCATAGCTTTTATGCAGGCCGTCGATGGTCAATTTATACATGGGGCATGCATCCTCAAGGCGAAAGTAGGTAGCCGCTGCGATAGGCTTCGGTGCCCGCGACGTGGGCGATCACCATGCCGGCAGTGGCCATGCGGCGCAGCGAGCGGGCGTACATCAGCCCGGCGGCGGTGCAATGGATAGGGGTGACGCGATCATTGATCGGGTCGATGATTTCGGCGATCAGTTGCCCGGCTTCCAGGTATTGCCCCGGCAGCGCGGTGAACACCAACAACCCGCCGACTGGCGTGGTCACCGGTTCAACGCCAGCCAGCGGCGTGGCCGGGTAGGGCAGTTCGGGCAGCGGCGCCGCTTCGCCGGCGATGGCGCCGAAGTGAATCAGGTAGTCGATCAGCGCCTGGCAATCGCGGCTGGCCAGCGGGTGATACACATCGCCCTGGCCACGCAATTCGACGGTGACGGAAAAGCTGCCCAGCGGAATATCGAAGTGCTCGCCGAAGCGCTCCTTCAACTGCCACCAGAGCAGCGTGAAACATTCATCGAACGACTGCCCACCGGAATCAGTGGCCAGCAGACTCGCCTCGGCACCGATGTAGCGTGCCAGCGGCTCGACTTGCGGCCAGGCTTCGGGCGTGGTGTAAAGGTGCGCGACGGCTTCGAAATCGCAATGCAGGTCCAGCACCATGTCCGCATCGCAGGCCAGCCGTTGCAGGGTCAGGCGCTGGGATTGCAGTTGCGTGCCAGCGGTCTGGCGGGCGAGGGCGTTGCGCAGGCTGGTGCGGATCAGTTCGAGGTTGTGCCGCGAATCGTCGCCGAGCTGACCTTCGATCTCGTTGCCGACCTCTTCGCTCAAGTCGACAAACCAGCGATTGAAGTTCTGCCCGCTCTCCAGCTCATAGCGGCCCAGCGGCACATCCATCAGCACCTGTTCCAGGCCCACCGGATTGGCGATTGGCACCAGCACGATTTCGCTGCGCAGGCGGCCGGCGGCTTCCAGCTCCGCCAGGCGTTGCTTGAGGTGCCAGGCCACCAGCATGCCGGGAATTTCATCGGCGTGCAGGGACGACTGGATGTAGATCTTGCCTTTGGCCGACGCGGGGCCGAAGTGAAAGCTGTGAATCTGTCGTGCGGTCCCCGGCAGCGGGGCCAGCAAGTCATGTATCTGGTGGCGCATGTTCGTCTCTTTATTCCTGAAAACGGGTCCTAGTGAGTCGGCCCGAGGAAGGCCAGCCATCGGCGTTCGGCGAGACGGAACAGGCCGACCAGCGCAAAGGTCACGGTCAGGTAGATCAGCGCAGCGATGCCGAACGACTGAAAGGTCAGGAAGGTCGCCGAGTTGGCGTCCCGCGCGACTTTCAGGATGTCGGGGATGGTCGCGGTGAACGCCACGGTAGTCGAGTGCAGCATCAGGATCACTTCGTTGCTGTAATAAGGCAACGAGCGACGCAGGGCCGAGGGCATGATCACGTAGGCATACAACTTCCAGCCAGTCAGACCGTAGGCCTTGGCCGCTTCGACTTCACCGTGGTTCATGCTGCGGATTGCCCCGGCGAAAATCTCCGTGGTGTAGGCGCAGGTGTTCAGGGCGAAGGCGAGGATGGTGCAGTTCATCGCATCGCGAAAGAACGCATCCAGCACCGGTTGCGCACGAATGGCCGCCAGGCTGTAGATCCCGGTGTAGCAAATCAGCAACTGGATATACAACGGCGTACCACGAAACAGGTAGGTGTAGAACTGCACCGGCCAGCGAATGTAGAAATGCGGCGACACCCGGGCGATGGACAGCGGGATCGACACCAGGAAACCGATGAAAATCGAGGCACTGAGCAGCCACAGGGTCATGGCCAGACCGGTGATGTTGTTGCCGTCGCTATAAAGGAAGGGTTTCCAGTATTCCTGCAAGAGTTCGATCATCGTACGGCCTCCCGGGAACCGGCGGCGTAACGGCGTTCGAGCCAGCGCAAGACGAAGTTGGAAGCGCTGGTGATGACCAGGTAGATCAGCGCGGCAAGCACCAGGAAATAAAACAGTTGATAGGTGCTTTTACCAGCGTCCTGCGCGGCTTTGACCAAATCGGCGAGGCCGATGATTGACACCAGTGCGGTGGCCTTGAGCATTACCATCCAGTTGTTGCCGATACCCGGCAGGGCGAAACGCATCATTTGCGGGAATACCACGATTCGAAAACGCTGGCCGCGTTTGAGGCCATAAGCGGTAGCGGCTTCGACCTGGCCCCGAGGCACGGCGAGGATCGCCCCACGGAAGGTTTCGGTGAAATACGCACCATAAATGAAGCCCAGGGTAATGACCCCGGCGCTGAACGGGTTGATCTCGATGTATTCCCATTCCATGAAATCGGTAAACGACGTCAACCAGGTTTGCAGGCTGTAGAAAATCAGCAGCATCAACACCAGGTCCGGCACGCCGCGAATCAGCGTGGTGTAGATCTGGGCCGGAACCCGCACCAGTTTGACTTTTGACAGCTTGGCGGTGGCGCCGAGCAGGCCGAGCAATACGGCCACCAGCAGCGACAATGCCGATAATTTGATGGTCATCCAGGTGCCTTCCATCAGCAAAGGACCGAAGCCCTTCAAGCTGAAGGCTGAGAGCCCCAGGTTTTGTAATAGGTTTTCGAACATAAATCAGCAACCTGATCGGATGAAAAAAGCGCCCATCGCGAGATGGGCGCCGGGCATTATTTGCCGCTGTACAGACTCAGATCGCCAAAGTGTTTCTTTTGAATCTCGGCGTATTTGCCATCGTCGTGTAACGCTTTGATACCTTTATCCAAAAGCGCTTTCAGCTCGGTGTTACCTTTCTTAATACCGACAGCCGTTTTAGCCGGGAGCAAAGCGTTGTCGACTGGCTTGCTGACATCGTAATCGGCACCTTGTGGCGACTTCAGGAAGCCCAGTTCGGCTTGCAGCATGTCCTGAATACCTGCGTCGAGACGACCGGAAGTCAAGTCGGCATACACCTGATCCTGGTTGGCGTAGGCCTGGGTTTTAACGCCAGCCTTGTCCAGAACGGCTTTTGCGTAGGCTTCCTGGATGGTGCCTTGTTCGTAGCCGACGGTTTTGCCCTTGAGCGAAGCGACGTCTGCGGTGACCCCGGAACCTTTCTTGAACACGTAGGCGGTAGGGCCGGAGAACAGCTCGCTGGAGAAGTCGATGACTTTTTCGCGCGCTTCGGTGACGGTCATCGAAGAGATCACACCGTCGAATTTGTTGGCCTTGAGGCCCGGAATCATGCCGTCGAAATCGCTTTCGACCCATTTGCACTTGACCTTCAGCTCGGCGCAGATCGCATTGCCCAGATCGATATCGAAGCCCACCAGGCTGCCGTCGGCCGCTTTGGACTCGAAGGGTGCGTAGGAAGGGTCAACGCCAAAACGCAGTTCTTTGTACTCCTTGGCCAGCGCGGAGCCGGCAGCCATGCACAACGCCAGTGCAGAAAGGGTCAGCAATGCTTTTTTCATTATTCAATCCCTAAGAACCAATATGAGCGCTTGTGGCGCAGAATTATTGTTACTGGAAAGCGTAAGACCTAATGAAAGTAGCAATTTCCGAACCAGAGTCCCGAACAAGTGTTTTAAAAGTGATTCAAGAAGTAGCCGGGGCGGATTTGTGCACGGAAACGGGCGTTGGAAATTTCATGCACCAATATAGATCAGATCGACACAAAAACCTGTGGGAGCGAGCTTGGTCGCGAAAGCGGTATGTCAGTCAAAATATCGTTAACTGACACACCGCTTTCGCGAGCAAGCCCGCTCCCACAGTTTTGATTGGGGTTAGGTCAGAAGGTCCTGCAGGGTTGCGAGGCTATCGGCGTCTTCCACCGACTTATCCTGCCTCCACCGCAACATTCTCGGAAAGCGCACCGCGATTCCGCTCTTGTGGCGCTTGGACAAGGCGATCCCTTCAAAGCCCAGCTCAAACACCAGGCTCGGTTTCACGCTGCTCACCGGCCCGAACTTCTCCACGGTGGTTTTGCGCACGATGCTGTCGACCTTGCGCATTTCCTCGTCGGTCAGCCCCGAATACGCCTTGGCGAACGGCACCAGCGACCGCTCGCTGGCGTCGGGCGGGCCGTCCCAGACGGCGAAGGTGTAGTCGCTGAACAGGCTCGCCCGGCGGCCATGACCTCGTTGGGCATAGATCAGCACCGCATCGACGCTGAACGGCTCGACTTTCCATTTCCACCACACGCCCATGTCCTTGGTCCGGCCGACGCCATACATCGCATCCCGGGCCTTGAGCATCATGCCCTCGACGCCAAGCTGTCGCGACGCTTCCCGTTGCCGGGCGAGGTCGAACCAGTCTTCACCGCTCAGCACCGGCGAGGCCAGGAGCACCGGGCTATTGCAGGTGGCGATGACCGTATCCAATTGAGTGCGCCGTTCGGCCTGGGTGTGGTTGCGCCAGTCTTCGCCTTGCCATTCCAGCAAATCGTAGGCGAGTAACACCACCGGCACTTCTTCGAGGATTTTCTTGCCCAGGGTTTTACGGCCAATCCGTTGTTGCAGCAAGGCAAAGGGTTGCACCGCCGGTGGCGCTGTCGATTGCGGATCGAAGGCGTCTTCGGTGGTTGGATGGGTGGATTTCCAGACCACGATTTCCCCGTCGATCACCGTGCCGTCCGGCAAACCATGGGTCAGCGCCTCCAGTTCAGGGAAACGTTCGCTGACCAGTTCTTCGCCACGGGACCAGATCCACAATCGGCCTTCACGCTTGACCACTTGGGCACGGATGCCGTCCCACTTCCATTCCACTTGCCATTGGCTGGCCGGGCCGAGCAGTGTTTCGAATTGTTCCACCGGTTGTGACAAAGCGTGGGCGAGGAAAAACGGATACGGCTGGCCGCCCCGTTGCGCATGTTCGTCGTCGGAGGGCGGGGCAATCAGTTTGAGGTAATGCGCAGCGGTCGGTCGGTTGGACAGGTCGGTGTAACCCACCAGGCGCTGGGCCACGCGTTTGCTGTCGAGCCCGGCCATTGCCGCCAGCGCCCGGGTGACCAGCAATTTGGACACGCCGACGCGAAAACTGCCGGTGATCAATTTGATGCACAGCATCAGGCTGGAGCGGTCGAGTTGCGCCCACAGGGCTGGCAGGCGCCGGGCCAGGAACTCCAGGGTTTCACCGCGAAGCGGCAGCAGTTTGTCTTCGATCCACACTGCCAAGCCGTCGGTAGAACTGTGGGTGGCTTCGGGTAACACCAGCGAGATGGTTTCCGCCAGATCACCGACCGCTTGATAACTCTCTTCGAACAGCCACGTCGAGAGCCCGGAAATTTCCACCGCCAGTTCCCGCAGCGCGCGCACCGGCACTAGCTGCCGAGGCCGGCCACCTGAGAGAAAGTACACCGCCCACGCGGCATCTTCCGGTGCGGCTTGGGCGAAGTAAGCCTGCATGGCTGCGAGTTTGGCGTTGCTCGAAGTGGTGGCGTCGAGTTCGGCGTACAACTCGGCGAAGGCTTTCATGCTTGCACCTCGGCGGTTTCCGCGACGACACCTTGGTCTTCCTCGTCATCGCCGTATTCCGTGCTGAACCCTTGGGCATCCAGCCCTTGTTCGCACAGATGCCGCACCAGCACCGCGACCGAACCGTGGGTGACCATCACCCGTTCGGCCCCCGTCTGTTCGATGGCCCAGAGCAGGCCGGGCCAGTCGGCATGGTCCGACAGCACGAAACCCCGGTCCACGCCGCGCCGCCGCCGCGTACCGCGCAAGCGCATCCAGCCGCTGGCGAAACTGTCGCTGTAGTCGCCGAACCGGCGCATCCAAGTGCTGCCACCGGCCGACGGTGGGGCGATGACCAAGGCCTGGCGCATGATCGGGTCGCTCTTTTTCACGTCGCCGGCATAAATTGTGGGCGGCAGGTAAATACCGCTGTCGCGATAAACCTGATTGAGCGGTTCCACCGCGCCATGCACCAGAATGGGGCCGAGGCTGGCGTCGATGCCGTGGAGAATGCGCTGGGCCTTACCGAAGGAGTAGCAAAACAGCACGCTGGCCTTCTCGGCTGCGATGTTGGCCTGCCACCACTGATTGATTTCGGCAAAGATCTGCGACTGGGGCTGCCAGCGATAAATCGGCAGGCCGAAGGTCGATTCAGTGATGAAAGTGTGGCAACGCACCGGTTCGAACGGCGCGCAGGTGCCATCGGGCTCGATCTTGTAATCCCCCGAGGCAACCCAGACTTCACCGCCGTATTCCAGGCGCACTTGCGCCGAGCCGAGTACATGGCCAGCCGGATGAAAACTCAGGGTGACGCCGTGGTGCAGCAGGCGTTGGCCGTAGGGCAGGGTTTGCAGATTGATGTCCTGGCCCAGGCGTGAGCGCAAGATCCCTTCGCCGGGGGCGGCTGCCAGGTAATGTTGATTACCGGTGCGGGCGTGGTCGCCATGGGCGTGGGTAATCACCGCGCGCTCCACCGGGCGCCAAGGGTCGATGTAAAAATCGCCGGCGGGGCAGTACAAACCTTCGGGACGCGCGATAACAAGGTCCATGTTGTTGCCAATATGGGGGGGCTTGTTAGCTAGGAGGTTTTTGCGAGGCGAGAAGTTCTATCGAGTTTTTCGGGACCGGCGACATTCCCATTGTGGGAGCGGGCTTGCTCGCGAAGGCGGTGTGTCAGGCAACGAAGATATTGACTGATACGACGCCTTCGCGAGCAAGCCCGCTCCCACATTGGGTCGGTGTTAAGCGTTATTTCCCAGGTGTCAGGGTCAACCGCGCCTTGCCATACGCCTTGTCGAAGTTCTGCGGCTGCATCGGCAGGCTCATGTACTGGCCCTTGAGCCACGGGTCGATGCTGTCGAGGTAGTTCGGGCTCGCCGGGTTGCCGGACTGGCCGGTGCCGTTCTGGCCCATCAGCGGTTCGGACTGGCCGAAGTCGACGATAAAGCGCATCGACGGCACCAGCGTGGTGTTGAAGTCCTGGCCCCAGGCGAACGCCGCGGTGTTCAACGTGGTGTGATCGCCACCAGCCGCCAACGGACCACGCACGGTCTGCCCACTGGCATTCTTCCACTCATAGCGGTGCAGTTTGCCCCACTGCCAGGCTTTGTGATCGCCGCCCAACTGACTGTCGCCGGCACTGATGGCCGCCGCCAGGCTACGGGCGAGGATCGCCGGTTTGTCTTCTTTCTGCGGGGTGCGCGCGTCATCCCAGAACGGGCTGTCTTCGCGACCGAGCAGGTGATCGGCCTGGGCCGCGTAGGACAACTTGCCGTTGGCGATAAACGCCTTCCAAGCGGGACTGGTTTCTGGACCCAGTTCGTCGAGGAAAATCTGCTTGGCGCTTTCCTGCAGGAACAACTCGTAAATCGCCGCATCGGCAGAGGTCGGGCTGAGCTTGCCGTCGAACGCCATCAAGCGCGTCAACGCCTCGCGAGCCTTGCCGCGATCAGCTTCCGGCAACGCTTCGATCGCCTGTTTCAGCGGTTGGGCCATGCCCGGCGCCTCAAACATTTTCTTCAACTTAGCGGCGAAGGTGGTGGTCTGGTCGTACTGCATGGCGATCAGGCTGCGGCTGTCATGCTTGCCCGCGCCCGCCAGTTCGGCCATGCGCTCGCCACGTTCCGGGGCGGACCAGGAATTGGACAGCTGCATGCCGTAGCCATGCGGAATGACCCGCTGGTTGGCGGTGCCGAGCCAGCCTTGGGCCGGGTCCTGGTCATACGGATGCAGCATCGGGTCGGCGTAACCATCCCAATCGTAGCGACCGTCCCAGCCCGGCGACGGCAACAGGCCTTCGCCTTCGCGACGGTTCGGGTAGCGACCGGTGACTTGCCAGCCGATGTTGCTGGCGTCGGCAAATACCAGGTTCAGGGCGATGGCGCGGATTTCACGGCTCGCGTCCGAGGCTTTCTCGACGGTTTGCGCGCGGGACAGGTCGAAGAACGCGTCCAGGGTCTTGTCGTCGGTGAAGCTCGGGGTTTGCAGCGCCAGGCCGAAACCGTTGGCCATGGTCAGACCCTGGGCGCTGTTGAGCAGCGGCCCGTGACGGGTTTCGTACACCGCTTCGCGAAGCGGTCGTTGACCTTTGACGAAGTAAGTTTCGTTACGCACCACCACCGGCTGCCATTTGCCATTGGCTTCGTAGGTCAGGCCGTTGCCCTGGCGTTTGATTTTTTCCAGGAACAGGTCCTGGTTGTCGCCCATAACCGTGGTCATGCTCCACGCCACTTTGCCGTTGAAACCACCGAGCACCATTGGCAGGCCGGCAATGCTGACGCCCGCCGCCTGATATTTCGGCGCGCGGATCTGCACGTAGCTGAACAACGACGGCACGCCCATCGGCCCGTGACTGTCGCTGGCCAGCAGGCTTTTGCCGCTGCGGCTGCGTTGCCGGCCGATGGCCCAGTTGTTCGACGAGGTGGCGCCGAGCAGATTCAGATCGGACAGTTGCCCGGTGGCCTTGGTGATTTCCGCCAGGCCCGGGATCGCGCCGTTGAGCTTGATGCCCTGGAGCTTGTCGGCTTCGCCCGTTGGCAGCTTTTCGTCGGGCGCGGACGGCGTCAGCCATGGGAGCTTGTCGGTGTTGACGGTTTGGGCGAGGACCAGCGAGGAAATTTCTTCCGGCAGGTTGGCCGACTGGCTGAAATTCAACAGGCAGAAAATCAGCGCTGAATCTTCCGGCTTCCAGTATTCAGGCTTGTAGCCGCTGGCGGCGAGATCGGCCGGCAGCTTGTCGCGGTAGCGGAACAGGTAGGCGTTGACGCCCCGGGCATACACTTCAAAGAAGCGCTTGAGCCGTGGCGAAGAAGCTTTGTACAGCTCGCCGGCGCTTTTCTTCAGGTTGACCGCGCGCATGTAGCGGTCGGCGTCGAGCAGGTCCGCACCGGACATTTCTGACAGACGGCCCTCGGCCAGCAGGCGCATGGTCACCATTTGCGTGAGGCGGTCGCTGGCGTGGACGTAACCGAGGGCGAACAGCGCGTCGTGGAAGCTGTTGCTTTCGATCAACGGCATGCCCATGGCATTGCGCCGAACCGAAACGTTCTGCGCCAGGCCCTTGAGCGGCTGCACGCCGGAAGTTGGCGGGAGGGTGTCCTGAGTGTTCCAGGTCTGACAACCGGTCAGGCTCAAAACACCGGCCACTGCTGCGGCAACGCCGAACCGGGGAAGAAAATGTGTGAGGGCTGGCGAGGCCATGGCAAAGCTCCTGCGGGGGTAGTAACGCAATAAAGGCGCTACGTTAGTGAGCAGGAGGTGGCCGCGCAAGCGGGGCATGGGGTTATTTCAGGATTTGCCTGACAAAACGCAAATCCTCGGGCAGCGGTGTACCCCTGTGGCTAGGGAGCTTGCTCCCGCTGGAGTGCGCAGCGCTCCCAATCCGGACGCCGCGTTATATCCGACGGAACGCGGTGTCTGGTTGGCGACTGCTGCGCAGTCGAGCGGGAGCAAGCTCCCTCGCCACAGGGTTTGTGTAAGCCTCAAGACTTAGGCGGATTCACCTTCGCCGCAATCGCATACGCCTTCACTGTCGCCGGACGGTTCTGGATGTGGGTGAACCAGCGCAGCACATTCGGGAAGTCTTCGAGGTTCTGGCTCTGCCATTTGTGGGAAACGATCCACGGGTAAATCGCCATGTCGGCAATGCTGTACTCGTCCCCGGCGACAAACTCATTGCTCGCCAGTTGCTTGTCGAGCACGCCGTAGAGGCGGGCGGTTTCGTCGATGTAGCGTTTGATCGCGTAAGGGATTTTCTCTGGCGCGAACTGACTGAAGTGATGATTCTGCCCGGCCATCGGCCCCAGACCGCCCATCTGCCAGAACAGCCATTGCAGTGCTTGCTGGCGCCCGCGCAGGTCCTTGGGCAGGAACTGGCCGGTTTTCTCCGCCAGGTACAGCAAGATCGCCCCTGACTCGAACAGCGGCAACGGCTCGCCGCCATCCGCAGGCTCGTGATCGACGATGGCCGGGATTTTGTTGTTCGGGGAGATTTTCAGGAATTCAGGCTTGAACTGGTCGTTCTGGCTGATGTTGATCGGGTGCACGTCGTACTTGAGGCCGGCCTCTTCGAGGAAAATCGAGATTTTGTGGCCGTTGGGGGTGGTCCAGTAATACAGGTCGATCATGGAGTACTCCAAAAAATAGACGTCATAAGGTACGGACAGCAACCGCTCGCATTAGGTCGTCCTGTTTGCACTGGAGAGCTTGCCTGTAGGAAGAGGTGATGCTGAAGTGCGTGAAATTCAATGACCCGACATGAGAAAAGTCAGCATGGAGCTCAAGACCAACGCAGCGCTGATCATCATCGACCAGCAAAAAGGCATCCTGCAGCCCAGACTCGGGCGTCGAAATAATCCTCAGGCCGAGGAGCGCATTCTCGATTTACTGGTGTTTTGGCGGCGCACGTCGCGGCCGGTGATCCACGTGCAACACCTGTCCCGCTCAGCGGATTCGGTGTTCTGGCCCGAGCAATCGGGTGTGGAGTTTCAGGAACGGTTCCAGCCGATGGCGGGCGAGCAACTGATTCAGAAACAGGTGCCGGATGCGTTTTGTGCGACAGGGCTGGAGGCGCGGTTGTGCGAAGCGGGGATTGATCAGTTGATCATCGTTGGCGTGGCGACTAACAACTCGGTCGAGTCCACGGCGCGCACGGCCGGGAATCTGGGGTTTGATACCTGGGTGGCGGAGGACGCGTGCTTTACCTTCGACAAGGCCGATTTTTTCGGCAATGCGTATTCCGCTGAAGAAGTGCATGCCATGTCGCTGGGCAATCTGCATGGCGAATACGCGACGGTCACCAGCACCGCGCAAATCCTGAAGCCTGAATGAAATCCCTTGTGGGAGCGGGCTTGCTCGCGAAAGCGGTCTGTCTGAAACGGTGATGTTGAATTTGCCGCCGCTTTCGCGAGCAAGCCCGCTCCCACAGGGGATCTGCTGTGTACACGAAGACTGTGTACGGCGCCGATCAAAATGTGGGAGCGAGCCTGCTCGCGAAGGCGATTCAACCGGCGAAGCAAATCTTCGCCCGAAGCATCAAGCGCCGTGGCACTTCTTGAATTTCTTGCCGTTGCCGCATGGGCAAGGATCGTTGCGGCCGACATCTTTCAGGGCGTTGCGCACCGGTTCCTGGTGAGCGTGGCCGCAGTTCGGGCCGTGGACATGGCCATGGTCGTGATCATGGTGGTCATGGGCATGATCGTCGTGATCGTGATTGCAGTCAGGGCCATGAACATGGGGTTGCTGGGTCATCGGGGTTACTCCGGAATTAAATCGGCGGGGATTATCACGCCATTACGCGCCAGGTGCACGTAGTGCGCGATGAATAAACCGGTTTCCAGTTCACCTTCCAGACGATAGGGGACGGGTTGCTTGGGGCTTTTGAGCATTTTCACCAGGTCGCGCACCTTGGGCCACAGGTTGGTGCGGATCGGCACTTTGAAATACGCGCTGTGCTTGGGGCTGACCGTGAACCAGTGTTCGTGCTCGCCTTCAGTCAGCAGCATGTCGCCCAGATGAATGCGGTATTCGAGGCTGCGGACGGTCAAGTCACTGTCGTTGGGATTGTCGACGCGAAAGTGCAGGATGAATTTCTGTTCCAGCAGCTTGGCCCGCACCACTTCGACCTTGACCAGATGCACCTGGGGATCGGGTTCGTCGCTGCTGAACCAGGAGGCGCAACCGCCCAGGCTCAAGAGGATGAGCAGGGTGAGCAGATGTAAGGCGTGGCGTTGACGGATCATGGTGGTGGTTCTCCCTTGAGAACCATTCTAGCCCCTGTAGGAGCGAGGCTTGCCCGCGAAGAAGCTAATGGGGTCTTTCTGAGGTCCGCGTTATCGTTCTTCGCGGGCAAGCCTTGCTCCTACGAAGAGCTTCAAGCGCCGAAATATCCTGCGCAACACTTCTTGAATTTCTGCCCACTCGCGCACGGGCAGGCGTCATTGCGCCCTGCCTTGAGCTGTACGTTCGGGTCGATGAAGTACCAGTGGCCGTTGTTCTGCACAAACGAGGAACGCTCGCGGTGACTGTGTTCACCGCCGCCATCGTGCCAACGGGCCGTGAAGGTCACGAAGGCGTGTTCCGGTTGACCGCCAAACACCTCGGAGCTTTCCACTTCAAGACCCAGCCAGGTGCTCTGGGCGCTCCAGTCGCTGATGGACTGACGATCCAGGCCGGACTGTTGGGCGGGCAGGGTGGTCGCCACCAGATAGTCGATCAGCCCCAGCACGTAGGCGCTGTAGCGCGAGCGCATCAAGGCCTCGGCGCACGGGGCCGGATGGCCTGCATGGTAATGGCCGCAGCAGGCATCGAGCAGGGTGCCGCTGCCGCAAGGGCAAATGGATGTACTCATTGCGTTACCACCAGTATTTCCCGAAGTTTTCCGGATTGGCCCAGAACCGTGAATTGAGCCAGTCGGGCACCTGTTTATAGTCAAGAAGATCATAGGTGAACAGCGTCAACACCTGCTCATCGCGCTGGAAACGTTCGCTGGCTTGCAAGGCCAGGGAGAAGAAATCGGTTTCCTGCCAGCCGCTGGCGGGCAAATCTGCCAATACCGCGATGCGACTGGCGTTCAGGTTGCGGATCCCGCCCAGCAGATTCAGGCCATCGCGTTTGGGCAAGTGCTCCAGGCAATCGACCACCAGCGCCAGGTCAAAGCGCCGCGCCGCCAGCTCTGGCGGCAATGGCCCGGGTTCCGCATGAGCGACGCAACTGTCCGGGTGCGCGAGCTTGAACGCTTCCAGCGCCGGGAACTGGCTGGCGCCAATCAGCAACAGGCGCGCCGGGGCATAACGGTCAAGCAAAGCGGCCAATGCCTGCTGGGGCGTGCGTGAAGAAATACCTGCAATCATCGAAGATCCTCAATCAGAACTGCCAAGACTAGCCTGCCCCAACGTCCGGGCCTAGAGCCACCGAGTGGCAAAAGTTCCGATCTGCCGTGAACATTGGGCAAAACGGCAATGGCCTATTGCTGGCGGAGATTAAAACTCCGGTCTTTACTCCCTGAATCGGTTTTAAGCCGATCCCTCAGGAGAAAACTAGATGAGCATAGTTCGGACAGCATTACCCTTGGTTCTGCTAACCAGTGTGTTGACTGGTTGCGCAGGTTTGCAGAAAACCGACTGGCCGACCTGTGCGGCGGTCGGCGGCGTCGTGGGTGCCGGTCTCGGTGCCACCGAGAGTTCAGCATGGGCGGGGTATGGTGCGCTGCTGGTCGGCGGCACGGCAGCCGCTTATTGTTGGGTGCACGGTGATGGCGACGAAGATGGCGATGGCGTGCCGGATAGCCGCGACAAGTGCCCGCATACGCCTAAAGGCGTGCAGGTCGATGCCGACGGTTGCCCTCCGCCAGTCCCTGCACCAGTGGTTGAAGAGGCCGTGGTGGTCAAGGAAGAAACCATCGTCATCCGCGACGTTCACTTCCAGTTCGACAAAGCCACACTGACTCCATCCGATAAAGAGGTGCTCGACAAAGTCGCTACTCGCCTGAAACAGGAATCGTCTACCGCGCGCCTGACTGTGACTGGTCACACCGACAGCGTGGGCAGCGATGCCTACAACCAGAAACTGTCGGATAAACGTGCGCATTCGGTGGTGGAATACCTGATCCACGATGGCGTACCACGCAGCAGTTTCGTGTCGGTAACCGGTAAAGGCGAAAGCCAGCCAGTGGCCGATAACAAAACTGCGGATGGCCGCGCGTTGAACCGTCGCACCGAAATCAAAATCGAGCGTTAAAAGTCCCTTCCGCTCCGCAGCTTGTGCAGTCGCGGATGCGGGTCTTTACTCCTGTGTAACCGGTATGGGCCGGTAACACAGGAGCATTCACAAATGAGCGTTCTAACACGGACCGTCTTACCGGTTCTGCTGCTTGGCAGCCTGTTGACCGGTTGCGCTACTCACAGCGATGGCACTGCCCCCTTGAATCAACGTACCTGGCCGATCTGCAGCGTCATTGGCGGACTGGTCGGCGGTGGCCTGGGTGCTATCGAAAGTGGCGGTTGGGCGGCCGGTGGTGCGGCGCTCGGTATCTTGACCGGTGGTTTGATCTGCTACGCCCAGGATGGCGACGAAGACAGCGACGGCGTCTTCGACCGACGCGACCGTTGCCCCGATACGCCGGAAAATACCCCGGTCGATCATCGTGGTTGCCCGTTGCCGCAATACCCGGCCAGCGTGAAACCTGTCGAGCCTGCACCGGTCTCCGAAGTCATCACCCTGAGCGATGCCGGCAACGTGCTGTTCGCGTTCGACAAGTCCGACCTGACCCCTGCGGCCCGCAGCCAACTGGATGCATTGATGGCCAAGTTGCAGAACGCGGACGTGGTCAGCATCAAAGTTGTGGGCCATACCGATAGCAAAGGTTCGGATGCCTACAACCAGGCTTTGTCGGAACGTCGCGCCAGCAGCGTGGCGGCTTATCTGTTGAGCCAGGGCCTGGCGCCAAACAAACTCACCAGCGAAGGTAAGGGTGAAAGCCAACCGGTGGCCGACAACGAAACAGAAGAGGGGCGCGCGAAAAACCGACGTGTGGAATTGCACATCAACCGCTGACACATGACGCATAACCTTGATCTAGAGCCGCCGGGTGCCGAAACCCGGCTATCCGGCGGCCACGTTGAAGAATTTTCTCTTGCCCTCTGGCTTATCCCTTGCGGAAGCCGTTACTGTGCGCTCAAAGAATAATTCTCAACGGGGGAGCGTATGAAGGTGTTTTGGGGGCTGGGGAAGCTGTTGACCCTACTGTTCTGGCTGGTGGTACTGGTCAATCTGCTGATTCCGTTTATCAATCCGCTGCACCTGCTGGTCAGTATGGCCGGCGCCCTGCTGGCGATTATCCATTTTCTTGAAGTGCTGCTGTGTAACCGCAGCCTCAAAGGTCGCGCCCATCCTTGGCGTGATCGCTTGAAGATTCTGTTCTTTGGCGTTTTCCACCTGCAAACCATTCCGGCCCCGGCCGTACCAGGGGCTTCCCATGCGTAAACTCTGTCTGCTCGCTGCACTTATCAGCCCACTCGCCTGCGCCCAGGTCGTGAGCGTCGAAACCAATTCCCTGATGCGCTTGCCCAACACGGCCAGCACCTTGCAGCTGGAAAAACTCGAAGTCGCTGACTACGGCACTTTGCTGATTCCCTCGAACGTGACGGAAGTGACGATCGGCGAATTGCACCTGGGGCGTGATGCGCGGATCGCCATCGTGCCCGGCGAACAGGCGCTGGAGCTGAAAGTCAGCCGTGCCGATTTGTCCGAAGGCAGCCTGATCACCGCTCGCGGTGCGCCGGGGACGTATCTCAAGGCTGCGCGCTCGGGGCGTAACCTGAATTTGCAGATCAAATCATTGAACGCGCCGAAGCTGACCGTGGACGCGCGCGGTGGTGCGGGTGCGCCGGGGTTTGTCGGTCTGGATGGCGCCAACGGCGAAGAGCCGGGTTGCACCTGGGGTCAGGCCGGGCGTGGTTTCGACGGCAGCAATGGCAGCGACGGCCAGCCTGGGGCGGCCGGTGCACTGGTGCGCCTGGAAGTGCCGCGCGATTACCCGTCCGAACAGATCAAGGTTCAAGTCGCTGGCGGTGCTGGCGGTCTGGCCGGGCCTGGCGGTAAACCGGGTGCCGGTGGCAAGGCCAAGGGTTGCCTGGTGTACAAGGCTGATGGTGGCAAGAGCGGCCGTCCGGGCGTTGATGGCCAGCCAGGGCCTGCGGGTGTGGCGGGATCGGTGACGGTTCAGCGGTTGTAAGCCGTTTCTGAAATGTGTGTCGTCTGATCGATAGTCTTCGCGGGCAAGCCTCGCTCCTACAATTTTTGAGTCGTCTGCGATATTCGCGAACGACATAAATCCTGTAGGAGCGAGGCTTGCCCGCGAAGCTTCTAGAACATCGGCCGAGCCGCCGCAATCGCCACCAGCACCAACCCCACAATCAAATTAATCCCCACCAACTTGCGAATCTTCCCAAGCGCTGCCGCACCCGCCGGCCAGTCCTGGGCGTCCACCGCTGTGCGCAATTCCGGCAGCAACAACGCCTGGATCCGGATAAACAGCGCGGTCATCACCACGTACAAGCCCATCATCACCTGCACATAACGCGGCGCCGCTTCAAACCCGGCGTATTGCAGATGAATCATGCCCACGCCGCTGATCGGCAAAACCACCACCGCGACCCAGACCCAGCGAAAAAAACCTTGAAACACTTCTACCCACAGCTTCAACCGGCCGGGACCTTCCAGGGCCTTCATCGCCGCCGGGCGCAGGACCATCCAGGCGAAAAACATGCCGCCGACCCACACCAGGGCGGACAGCACATGCAGGGTATAAACGAGGCTAAAAGCGGTCATTGGGGTACTCCGTTCTGCGCGGGATTAATTAGCGCGGTATGATAGCCGCCGATCCGAACCACTGAAAATTTATCCAGCGTTTTTTGCGCCCGACAATCCATGATCAGCACCGAACTCAAAACTACGATCCAGGGCGCCTACACGCGTTTTCTTGAAGCCAAGAGCCTCAAGCCGCGCTACGGCCAACGCCTGATGATCGCCGAAATTGCCAAAGTCCTCGGTGACATCGACACCGACGACGAAGGCCGGCGCAGTGGCGACCCCGCGATTGTCGCGGTGGAAGCCGGCACCGGTACCGGTAAAACCGTGGCCTACAGCCTGGCGGCGATCCCGACGGCCAAGGCTGCGGGCAAACGCCTGGTGATCGCCACGGCCACCGTGGCCCTGCAAGAGCAGATCGTCTACAAGGATTTGCCCGACCTGATGCGCAACAGCGGGCTGAATTTCACATTTGCCTTGGCCAAGGGCCGTGGGCGCTACATGTGCCTGTCCAAGCTCGACATGTTGCTCCAGGAAGGTCACGCACAAACCGCTACCGCGCAGTTGTTCGAAGAAGAAGGCTTCAAGATCGAAGTGGATGAGGCCAGCCAAAAGCTCTTCACCAGCATGATCGAGAAGCTCGCCGGCAATAAATGGGACGGCGACCGCGACAGTTGGTCCACCGCCCTCGAAGATGCCGACTGGGCGCGCCTGACCACCGATCACAGCCAGTGCACCAACCGTCATTGCCCGAACTTCGGCCAGTGCGCCTTCTACAAGGCCCGCGAAGGCATGGGCAAGGTTGACGTGATCGTCACCAACCACGACATGGTTCTGGCCGACTTGGCCCTGGGCGGCGGTGCCGTGTTGCCTGACCCGCGCGACACCATCTACGTGTTCGACGAAGGCCACCACCTGCCAGACAAGGCAATCGGTCACTTCGCGCACTACACGCGCCTGCGGTCCACTGCAGACTGGCTGGAAACCACCGCCAAGAACCTCACCAAATTGCTGGCCCAGCACCCGTTGCCGGGCGATCTGGGCAAGTTGATCGAACAAGTGCCGGAGCTGGCGCGGGAGATCAAGACCCAGCAGCAGTTCATGTTCACCGCGTGCGAGCAGGTTGCCGATTTCAAACCCGGCGAAGACGTCGAAGGCCGTGAGCGCCCGCGTCACCGTTTCGTCGGCGGGGTGATTCCCGAGCACATGCGCGAGATGGGCGTCGAGCTGAAGAAAGCCTTCGCTCGCCTGACTGATTTGTTCACCCGCCTCACCGAACTGCTCAAGGAAGGCATGGACGGCGAGGTTAACATCGGCATCGCCAGCAACCAGGCCGAAGAGTGGTATCCACTGTTCGGCAGCCTGTTGTCCCGTTCTTCGGGCAATTGGGAGTTGTGGACAGCATTCACCGCCGAAGACCCGGAAGACAACCCGCCGATGGCCCGTTGGTTGACCTTGGCGGAAAGTGGTTCGCTGTTCGACATCGAGGTCAACGCCAGCCCGATCCTCGCGGCGGAAATGCTCCGTCGCAATTTGTGGAATGTGGCCTACGGCGCGCTGGTGACCTCGGCGACCCTGACCGCCCTCGGTACGTTCGACCGCTTCCGCATGCGTGCAGGTTTGCCGAAAAAAGCCGTGACCGCCGTGGTCCCGAGCCCGTTCCATCACGCCGACGCTGGCGTGCTGCGAGTGCCGGACCTGAAGGCCGATCCGCGTGATGCTCCGGCCCACACCGCCGCAATCATTCGTGATTTGCCGTCGCTGGTGGAAGGCTCGCGGGGCACTTTGGTGCTGTTCTCTTCGCGCAAACAGATGCAGGACGTGTTCGACGGGCTGGACCGCGACTGGCGCAAGCAAGTGTTCATTCAAGGCAACCTGTCGAAACAGGAAACCCTGAACAAGCACAAGGCGCGGGTCGATGGCGGGGATTCCAGCGTGCTGTTCGGCCTGGCGAGTTTCGCCGAAGGCGTGGACTTGCCCGGCGCCTATTGCGAACACGTGGTGATCGCCAAGATTCCATTCTCGGTGCCCGACGATCCGGTCGAAGCTGCGTTGGCCGAGTGGATCGAAGCCCGGGGCGGCAATCCGTTCATGGAAATCTCCGTGCCGGACGCCTCGCTGAAACTGGTCCAGGCCTGCGGTCGCTTGCTGCGTACCGAAGAAGATCGCGGCACCATCACGTTGCTCGATCGACGCTTGGTCACCCAGCGTTACGGCAAAGCGATCCTGAATGCGTTGCCTCCCTTCCGACGTGAAATTTCCTGATACACGCGTGGGCAGTTTTGCCCACCGCGTTGTCTATCTCTCTGTCATCGCTTTTCCATTGGCCATTGTTGGTCGTTAGGGAGAATCTCGTTCTCATGATTCGTCGTTCGTTGCCTGCTGTATTTGCCCTGTTGTTCGCAACGCCCTTGCTCGCCGCACCCGCCGGCCAGCAGACGCTGTTCAACTTTGTTCGCCCCGCCGACGTGGTCCAGGTGGCGACCCAGGACGCCAGCCTGCCGCAATCCAACGCCGAGCAAACGGCCGAAGGCGAAGTGCTGCGCCGGGTGACCTTCAACCCGGTGGCCAAGCCTACTTTGCGCCTGACCCCGCAGACCGGCGCCTGGGACTGGTCGCAGTCGGGTGTCATGAGCCTGCGGGTCCAGAGCGCGATGAACTGGGCCTTGACCCTCTACGTGACCATCCAGAGCAACGACGGCAAGACCCTGGTCAGCCGCGTCGATCTGCCGGCCGGCCCGGCGCAAACTCTGCTGGTGCCGTTGGTGGCCAGTTCGCCGCTGAGCCAGGGCATGAAGGCCGGCCCGCCGATGCCCATGACGGTCGACGGTCAGCGCGTGCTGCTCAGCAGCAGTAGCGGTGAACTGGATCGCAGCCAGGTGGTGTCGGTGAGCTTGTCGATGGACCAGCCGAAAGTCGCCCAGAGCATCTTGCTGGAACGCTTCGGCGTACAGGACGGCGAGGACGTGAGCAAAGCGGTGTATGGCGCTCTGGTGGACGCTTACGGCCAATCGACCCGGGCCAAATGGCCGGAGAAAGTCAGCAGCGACGAGCAACTGAAGTCCGCTGCCGCAAAAGAACAGCAACAACTGAAAACCTGGCTGGCCGAGCGCGAGAAGTCATCCCTGGACAAGTTCGGTGGCTTGAACAAAGGCCCGGCGTTCAAGGCCAGCGGTTTTTTCCGCACCGAGAAGCGTGACGGTCGCTGGTACTTGGTGACCCCGGAAGGCCATCCGTTCTATTCCCTGGGCGTGAACACCGTTGCCCCGGACGTCGATCAAACCTACATCGCCGGTCGCGAGTGGATGTTCGAATCCCTGCCCAAGCCTGACGAGCCGCTGGCCAACCACTATGGCGAAGGCGACAACCGTGGCGGCAACGGCGCCGATCAGGGCCGGGCTTACAACGTCGGGCGCTGGTACGACTTTTATGGCGCCAACTTGCAGCGCATCTATGGTCAGCCCTGCGCGGTGACCAGCGAGACCAAGGCCGGTGTGGCCGAAGCAGCCAAGGCTGATGCGGTGGCACAGACTGAGGAAAAAGCCGCCGAGCAACCCGTCGCGCCTTCGACGGCCGAGTCCGGCATCGCCGAAGCCGCCAAGACCAACGCCGCCGAAGCCACCGTCGCCAAAGCGGCGGAGCCCTGCAAGGCAGTGGTTGATGAGCAACGCTGGACCGACCACACCCTGAATCGCCTGCAAGCCTGGGGCTTCAACACCGTCGGCAACTGGAGCGATCCGGCGCTGGGCAACGCGGACCGTGTGCCGTACACCTTGCCGCTGTCGATCGTCGGCGATTACGCCAGCATCAGCACCGGCATTGACTGGTGGGGCGGCATGCCTGACCCGTTCGACCCGCGTTTCGCCATGGCCACCGAGCGTGCCGTGGCCATCGCGGCCCGGGATCACCGTGATGATCCATGGCTGATCGGTTACTTCGCCGACAACGAGTTGGCTTGGGCCGGTCCCGGTGATGACCCGAAATCCCGTTATGCCCTGGCTTACGGCACTTTGAAGATGACCACCGATGTGCCGGCCAAACGCGCGTTCCTCAAGCAATTGCGCGACAAGTACCGCAACCAGGCGGGCCTATCGAAAGCCTGGGGCATTGACCTGCCGGCCTGGGAACTGATGGAGGATCCGGGCTTCGTGGCGCCGCTGCCAAGCGCCGAACACCCGGAAATCGAAGCTGACTACAAATACTTCCAGAAGGTCTTTGCAGACACCTACTTCAAGACTATTTCCGACTCGCTCAAGTGGCACGCGCCGAACCAGTTGCTGCTCGGCGGCCGTTTCGCCATCAGCACCCCGGAAGCCGTCGAGTCCTGCGCGCAGTATTGCGATGTGTTGAGTTTCAACATGTACACCCTGCAACCCCAGGACGGTTACGACTTCGAAAAACTACGTAGCCTGGACAAACCGGTGCTGATCACCGAGTTCAATTTCGGCTCGGCGGATCGCGGTCCGTTCTGGGGCGGCGTGACGCAATTGGCCAAGGAAGAAGACCGTGGCCCGGCTTACGCCAACTTCCTCAAACAGGCGCTGAGCGAACCGTCGATTGTCGGCGTGCACTGGTTCCAGTACCTCGATCAACCGGTGACCGGTCGCTTGCTGGATGGCGAGAACGGCCACTTCGGCCTGGTGGGCATTACCGATGTGCCGTTCCAGGGCTTCGTTGACAGCGTGCGTAAAAGCAACCTGACGACAGTCGATCAACTGGGTAAAGAGGCCGAGAAGGCCAAGGCCGAAGCGGATAAAGCCAGCCATGCAGCCGAGGGCGGCAGGAAAGCCGACGCCGGTAAAGGCCCGGGGCAGGGCGCCGGGCATGCGGGCGGGCATTCCGGGAATGGGCATTAAGGCTTAAGACCGCCTGTTGCGAGGGGGCTTGCCCCCCGTTCGGCTGCGAAGCAGTCGTGAAACCAATGCATGCGGTGTATCTGATACACCTCGGTTGCAGGTTTTGGGGCCGCTTCGCAGCCCAACGGGGGCGAGCCCCCTCGCCACACATACGGCATACATCTTCAAAACAAATCTATGGGCGGCTACACCGCCCAGCCCGCCCCTGTTCCCAAAACCCTCTAGGGCTGGAACAATGCGGACCACTTTGTAGAGCGTTTATCCGGGGGAGTTACGTTTGCAGATTCAGGGTCATTACGAGCTTAAGTTCGAAGCGGTGCGCGAAGCCTTCGCCGCGCTGTTCGACGATCCCCAGGAACGTGGCGCGGCGTTGTGCATCCAGGTCGGCGGTGAAACCGTTCTCGATCTCTGGGCCGGTACTTCCGACAAGGATGGCCTTGAAGCCTGGCACAGCGACACCATCGCCAATCTGTTCTCCTGCACCAAGACCTTTACCGCCGTCACCGCGCTGCAACTGGTCGCCGAAGGCAAGTTGCAACTCGATGCCCCGGTGGCCCGCTACTGGCCTGAATTCGCTGCCGCCGGCAAAGAATCCGTAACCCTGCGCCAATTGCTCTGCCATCAGGCTGGTCTGCCGGCCCTGCGTGAATTGCTGGCCCCCGAAGCGCTGTATGACTGGCAAACCATGGTCGACGCGCTGGCCGCCGAAACGCCGTGGTGGACGCCGGGCGACGGCCACGGCTATGCCGCGATCACTTACGGCTGGCTGGTGGGCGAGTTGCTGCGCCGTGCCGACGGTCGTGGGCCGGGCGAATCCATCGTCGCGCGGGTCGCCAAGCCGTTGGGCCTGGACTTCCATGTCGGCCTGGCGGACGAAGAGTTTCACCGCGTGGCGCACATCGCCCGGGGCAAGGGCAACGTCGGCGATGCCGCAGCCCAACGCCTGCTGCAAGTGACGATGCGCGAACCGACGGCCATGACCACCCGGGCGTTCACCAATCCGCCGTCGATCATGACCAGCACCAACAAACCGGAGTGGCGGCGCATGCAACAACCCGCCGCCAATGGCCACGGCAATGCCCGCAGCCTGGCCGGGTTCTACGCCGGTCTGCTGGACGGCAGCTTGCTGGAAAGCGAAATGCTCGACGAGCTGACCCGCGAACACAGCCTCGGTGAGGACAAGACTTTGCTGACCCGGACCCGTTTCGGCCTGGGTTGCATGCTCGATCAACCGGACGTTCCGAACGCCACGTATGGCCTCGGCCCACGCGCATTCGGCCATCCGGGCGCAGGCGGTTCCATCGGCTTTGCTGACCCAGAGCACGATGTGGCCTTTGGTTTTGTGACAAATACCTTGGGACCGTATGTCTTGATGGATCCACGTGCGCAGAAGCTCGTACGGGTGCTTGCCACTTGTCTGTAAAACTTTGCTGAACGTTCCTGCGCAGGAACCTCGTAACCTTTTTCGTTTCAAAGCGTCTGTTTATGCGGTCCCGATGTGGGCCTGTGTTTATTACTTCATTTTGTGGATATCCAATGTCATCCAATAAAACTCTCGCTTTGGCACTGTGCTTCGCCATCACCGGTTGCGCGCAAACTCCGCAAAATGACGCCGAGGGCGGTAGCCACTGGTGGCAGTACGGTTCTTCTTCTGACACCGTCGCCGCAAAAGATCCGGCCCCGGCCCCAGCGCCCGCACCTGTGAAAGCAGCGATCACCGCGCCAGTGGTCAAGGCTGAAAGCAGCAGCCGTTGGTACTGGCCGTTCGGTTCCGATGACAGCACCGACAAACCTGTTGCCAAGGCAGACGTCAAACCTGAAGCCAAACCCGAAGCCAAGCCAGCCGACGTTGCCAAGGCTGACGCCGATGCGGGTGGCAAGTGGTGGTGGCCGTTCGGCGGCAAAGAGCAGAGCACCGCCAAAGCCGTGCCGATGCCCGATCCGAAAGTGACCCAGGCCTGGCTCGACGATTACGAACCGCGCCTGCGTGACGCGATCAAGGACAGCAACCTGCAACTCGAGCGCCGTGAAAACGTGCTGGTGGTCATCGCGCCGGCAGACAGCTCGTTCAACCCGGATCGCCCGGCCATGCTGTTGCCTGTCACCTTGGGCCCGTTCAGCCGCGTTGCGAAAATTCTCGAACTCGACCCAAAAACCGCCGTGCTGGTCCTCGGTCACAGCGACACCTCGGGCGCCGTTCCAGCCAACGTCAAACTTAGCCAGGAACGTGCTCAGGCCGTGGCCGCGATCTTCCGTCTCAGCGGTTTGCAGCGTGATCGCCTGATGTTGCGTGGCATGGGCGGTGAAGCACCGCGTGCCGCCAACGACAGCAATGAAGGCCGTGCCCTGAACCGTCGCGTGGAATTGCTGGTGACCCCGCAAAACACCATGGTGGCGTTGCTGAGCAAGTACAACATGCCAGCCCCGGCGCCGGTGACCATGGTCGCTGCCCAGGCCGCCAAACCAGTGGTTGCACCCGTAGCGCCTGCACCGGCCGCCAAGAAAGCCGCTGTGCCTGCCGCGAAAAAGGCCCCAGCCAAGAAAGCCGCAGCCAAGGCTCCGGCCAAGAAAGCCCCCGCCAAAGCCGCGACCCCGGCGAAAAAAGCTGCGCCGGCCAAAGCCGCTGCTGATAAGAAAGTCGTAGCGGCGGATGCTGCGAAGAACTGATCGTTAACCAGAAGGAACGTGCCATGACCCAGGCCCTGGCTGATATGCGTCGCGACTACACCCGTGATGGCCTGACCGAGGCGCAAGCCCCGGCCGAGCCGTTCGCGCTGTTCCATCAGTGGTTCGCCGACGCGGTGAAAACCGAACAGGTGCCGGTCGAGGCGAATGCAATGACCTTGGCCACCGTCGATCTGGACGGTCGGCCCCATTGCCGCATTCTGCTACTCAAGGGCCTGGATGCTCAGGGTTTTACCTTCTTCACCAATTACGACAGCGCCAAGGGCCAGCATCTGGCGGTGAACCCGTTCGCCGCCATGACGTTCTTCTGGCCGACCCTGGAGCGCCAGGTGCGGATCGAAGGTCGGGTGGTCAAGGTTTCGCCTGAAGAGTCCGACGCCTACTTTCAGGTCCGGCCTCTGGGCAGCCGCCTCGGTGCCTGGGCTTCGCCGCAGAGCCGGGTGATTGCTGATCGTGGCGAATTGGAAGAGTTGCTCAAGATTACCGAGCAGCGCTTCAGCGACACCCAGCCACACTGCCCGGAACATTGGGGCGGTTACCGTTTGCTCCCCGAGCGCATCGAGTTCTGGCAAGGCCGTCCGAGCCGCCTGCACGACCGCCTCAACTACCGCTTGCATGACGCCGACTGGATTCTTGAACGTCTGGCACCCTAAGCAGTCTACCGACCGGGATAGCCCGCCGCAGCGGCCTCAAGCCACTGCGGCAGGTCCCGACGCTTGATTTTCTGCGTTTGAGCGTTCGCCAATTGCTGGAGCATAAAGACTTTTTTATGCTCGTCTTTCCCGGCCAATGCTAACGCCAGATCGCGGTCCATCCAGCGTTTGATCCGAACGTACAGCCACCAGTGGAAGTACAAACCGGCCACCGTCGTGACGACAATGATGAAGTAATCCATGAAAATCCTTGGGTCAGCGACGCAGTTTTGTGGATTTGACGCTACTGTGTTGTGAGTTCAGAGGCGCCTGTACCGGGCCTGAATGAAACCAATTTTATCCGGGCGATGCCGTGACACGCGTCAAGCTGCGGAGTTTAATGAATACCTGTCCTTTGGAGTTGATGCTATGCGTAAGTCTGTTCTGCTGGTTGCTTCCTTTTCCACGATGGCGATGTTGCTCACCGGCTGCCAATCCAGCCTGACCGGTGACTCCTACTCCCGTGACGAAGCGCGTCGCGTGCAGACGATTCGCATGGGTACCATCGAATCCCTGCGTCCGGTGAAAATCGAAGGCACCAAGACCCCTGTCGGCGGCGTCGCCGGTGCCGTGGTCGGTGGGGTTGGCGGCAGCGCCATCGGTGGCGGTCGCGGTAGTATCGTTGCCGCAGTGATCGGTGCTGTTGCGGGTGGTTTGATCGGTTCGGCCACTGAAGAAGGTCTGACGCGTACTCAGGGCGTAGAGATTACCGTGCGTGAAGACGACGGCAGCATGCGTGCCTATGTGCAGCAGGTTCAGGAGAATGAAGTGTTCCGTGTTGGCGAGCGGGTGCGGATTTCCACTGTTGGCGGGACTAGTCGCGTTTCGCACTAAGCGCGAGCGAGTTACAAACGAAACCCTGATCAGGTGACTGGTCGGGGTTTTTTGTGTGCCTGTGGTGCTATTCCTCAACCCCAATAAATATTTCAAGGTCTCGGGGGAGGGATATATTGATCAAAGCACCAATTTTCTGTGCCTGCTCAACTGTTAATCGCCATTCCCCGCTTGCCATTGCGTTTAAGCTTTTATGGCCGAGGAACTGCACAATCTGGTCGGTAAATGCAGTATCTACATCAAGCTCATATTTCAGGGAGCTGTCCTCAAATGTGTCAGGCAAAAATCCGGTGATACACAAATACATAACTGCCTCTCTGTCTATTTAGGAGTGGTTCTTCCGGGTTTCGCGGGCTTAGTCTGTTCCCCTGTTTCAGGGTCGAATTCGCCTAGATGCTTTCCTTGCTTGTCGTACATTTCAACCGCCCCATGTTGGCTATCCCACTCGTAAATACGTCCTTTGCGGTCTTTCCAGCGTTTGCGCAGGCTGCCCCCACCTTGAACGTTGCTCCTTGCTTTGTCTTTCACTGCATCCGGAAAAGCAGTAAGGCCCTTTGGCGCCTGATGATATTTGTGGTCGGAAACACTCACCACTATATAAACCGGCTTAACCCCCGACCCCACCGGAAACACAAGAATGAAATCCTTGTACTCAGGCGGGTAAACCGGGTTCACGATGATGCTATCTGCCGCTTCCGTCGGCGGGTAAACCCAGATATGTGGCGCCTGCGGCGCAGCTTCCAAAGCCGGAATGCCGAGAATGTCGGACCCATCCACCGCCGGCGTCCAGATCAGTTCAATGCCGTCCCCGAGGTCCGCCACCTGCTGACTGCCGAGTAACTCGAACTGCGCGACATCAACCATTTCCCAATCGCGGTTCTTGCCGGTGTAAAAGGCGTAACCCTTGAGACTGCCGTCAGCCTGTTGCTCGACCCTTAACCGAACACGCGTGCGAGCCTGTTTCAGGGCGCGCAGTTGGTCTTCGGTATAAAGCGCGCTATCGCCCAGGCTCGGCGTCCAGAACAGCGCCACCAAACCGGCCAATACGGTGGCGCCTGCTGCGCCTATGGATGGCAAGGCAGAAATGGCCGAGGCGCGTAAAGCGATATGTCCGATGCCCAGCGGGAGGGTATTGGCGCTGATCGTTTGCAGATTCAGCAGCCCTGCATCGTCTGCCTCGCGAGCACCGAGCCAGGTAACTTCCCCGTAATCGTTGAGGCTGTCGGTGGGCACCATCCCAGAAGGATTGGCGTAGTCGATGATGGCGTCCGGCAACTTGCAGGACTTGGCGAAGACGCATCCCGCGCGAGGGATTTCGTCTTTAGAAGAAGTGACTGGAAGATTGCGTTCGAAGGCTGCTTGCCTCGCGAGCATGTCGTCGTAGGCTTGCTGCCGGGCGTCTCGCTCGGCCAGTTCGGCGGCGGTCATGAAGCGGTAGGTGACGCGATGTCCGTCACCTGACGGCGGGTTCTTAACCCGGGGAATGTCCTTGTTGCCAGCCACTGATCGTCCTTGAAATTCGTCCGTCGACAGCCTCGAAAGGAGGCTGCACGACGTTAACGAATGTGGCTAAGCGTGGCTGTAGGACGAGTCTCTGATATCCCTAGGAGTGTTCTCTGTCACTCAGGATTGCAGCGCGGCGCTCTTGCGACTCGCCGCCGCCGTCACCGCATAACCGATCAACGCCGCCAGAATCGAACCGGTCAAGATCCCCATTCGGTCCATCCCGGCGTATTCACTGGCACCCGGCACGAATGCCAGGGAACCGACAAACAGGCTCATGGTGAAACCGATGCCGCAGAGGATCGCGACGCCCAGCACCTGGCCCCAATTGGCGCCTTGGGGCAGGGCGGCGATGCCGACCTTTACGGCCAGCCAGGTCAGGCCGAAGACGCCGACGGTTTTGCCCAGCAGCAGGCCGATGGCGATGCCCATCGGCACGTGGTGGGTGAAGCTTTCCAGGGTCACGCCGCTCAGGGACAGGCCGGCGTTGGCGAAGGCAAACAGCGGCAGGATGCCGTAAGCCACCCACGGATGCAGGGCGTGTTCCAGGG
This sequence comes from Pseudomonas nunensis, assembly GCF_024296925.1. Classification (NCBI taxonomy): domain Bacteria; kingdom Pseudomonadati; phylum Pseudomonadota; class Gammaproteobacteria; order Pseudomonadales; family Pseudomonadaceae; genus Pseudomonas; species Pseudomonas nunensis. The sequence goes on along the minus strand of NZ_CP101125.1, from coordinate 4,776,890 downwards.
TCATCAGCGGTGAAGGTTCAGCGTTCTTGGTGCGCAGTGGAATGCAGAACGCGAGGGTCACGCCGGCCAGTGTCGCGTGGACACCGCTCTTGAGCACGCACACCCACAGGATCAAACCGATGATCATGTACGGCCCGAGCTTGACCACGCCGAGCCGGTTCATCGCAATCAACGCGACGATGCAGGCCCCCGCCAATGCCAGGGACAAGGTCGACAGTGTGCCGGAATAGAAAATCGCGATAACGATGATGGCGCCCAGGTCATCAATGATTGCCAGGGTCATCAGGAACAGCTTGAGCGACACCGGCACACGTTTGCCTAGCAAGGCCAGTACGCCGAGGGCGAAGGCAATGTCGGTAGCCATTGGAATCGCCCAGCCACCCAGCGCCGTCGGGTCATCACGGTTGAGAAACCAGTAGACGAGCGCCGGCACCACCATGCCGCCAATCGCCGCCGCCCCGGGCAGGACGATTTGCGAAGGCTTGGACAACTGGCCATCGAGGACTTCGCGCTTCACTTCCAGGCCGATCAGCAGGAAGAACATGGCCATCAGGCCGTCGTTGATCCACAGCAGCAGGGGCTTGGCGATTTTCAACGCGCCGATCTGGGCCACCACGGGGGTGTCCAGCAGGCCGTTATACAGCCACGACAACGAAGAGTTGTTGATGATTAAAGCCAGGGCTGCAGCGGCGATCAGTAACAGACCGCTGGCAGCTTCCAACTGAAAGAAACGCGTGAAAGTGCTACGCAGAGGCAAGGTCGCTCTCCATCGATGAATTCAAAAGGTGGCACACCCTAACCCGTACCGTTAGTTGTTAAAACAAAAGTTATATTCTTTTTTGTTATATGGCATTGCGACGCGGACGCCAGCAACACCCAACGAGGACTGAGCCTAGCAGTTACCGGGCGTATTGGACCTCAGCTGTATCTGTGCGTGATGCAGGAATTTTCCTAAGCTTGTGGGCTGAGCCTTGAAACAAGGCCGACTCTTGCCTGATTCAACGAGATCACCACCATGAGCGACAACCGACAGTGGGCCCGCGAAGCCATCCGGATCATTGAAGCCGACTTCCAGCGCAGCGCCGACACCCATCTGATTCCCTTGCCGCTACCGGGCTTGCCGGGCATCGAGTTGTATTTCAAGGATGAGTCCAGCCATCCCACTGGTAGCCTGAAACATCGATTGGCCCGTTCGTTGTTCCTCTATGCGCTATGTAACGGCTGGCTCAAGCCCGGCGCGCCGGTGATCGAGGCGTCCAGCGGTTCGACGGCGATTTCCGAGGCGTACTTCGCCCGTTTGCTGGGCTTGCCGTTTATTGCGGTGATGCCGGCGACCACTTCCAAAGAGAAGATCGCGCAGATTGCGTTTTATGGTGGCAAGAGTCATTTGGTGGATGATCCGACCCAGATCTACGCCGAGTCCGAGCGCCTTGCTCGCGAGCATGACGGCCACTTTATCGACCAGTTCACCTTCGCCGAGCGCGCCACTGACTGGAGGGCGAACAACAACATTGCCGAGTCGATATTCCAGCAGATGCGTTTTGAAAAGCACCCGGAGCCGAGCTGGCTGATCTCCAGCCCCGGCACCGGCGGCACCACCGCGACCCTCGGCCGTTACGTGCGTTATCGTCAGCATTGCACCCGCGTGCTGTGTGCCGATGCGGAGCGCTCGGTGTTTTTCGACTACTACCAGACTGGCGATGCGACGTTGCGCCTGGACTGCGGTTCGCGGATCGAAGGGATTGGCCGGCCGAGGGTGGAAGCGTCATTCCTGCCCAAGGTGATCGATGCAATGGTCAAAGTGCCGGATGCTCTGTCGCTGGCGGCCATGCATTATCTGGCGCAGCGTTTGGGTCGGCGCGTGGGCGGGTCGAGCGGCACCAACCTGATCGGCGCGTTGATCGCGGCCCAGCAGATGGTTGCGGCGGGGGAGTCGGGGTCGATCGTGGCGATCCTGTGCGACGGCGGCGAACGTTACGCCACCACCTATTACGACCAGGATTGGCTCAAGAGCCAGGGTTATGAATTGAGTGGCTTGATCGATGCCGTGGCGGCCAGTGTCGAACGCGGCAATCCGCTGCCAACGACTGTGCTGCGCGCCAATATCTGACACACCGAAGATCAAAAATGTGGGAGCGGGCTTGCTCGCGAATACGGTGGATCAGCCAACATTTCTGTTGAATGAAAGGCCGCTTTCGCGAGCAAGCCCGCTCCCACAGGGGATTTATGGACTGACACGAATTGCAGGCACACCCAGAAACCAATGTGGGAGCGGGCTTGCTCGCGAATACGGTGGATCAGACAACATTTCCGTTGCATGAATGACCGCTATCGCGAGCAAGCTCGCTCCCACAGGGTTTTGCAGTGGTTCAGGGATTGCCGATCAGGCCTCGAGGCCGAGGATATCGCGAGCCACGGCTTCAGCAATCCGAATCCCATCGACACCCGCCGACAAGATCCCGCCCGCATAACCCGCGCCTTCACCGGCCGGGAACAGGCCTTTCACGTTCAAGCTCTGCATCGACTCGTTCCGGGTAATCCGCAACGGCGACGAGGTGCGCGTCTCGATCCCGGTCAACACCGCGTCATGCAGCGAGTAACCGCGAATCTGTTTCTCGAACGCCGGCAAGGCTTCGCGAATTGCTTCGATGGCGAACGCCGGCAGAGCCAGCGCCAGATCACCCAAGGCAACCCCCGGTTTGTAGGACGGCTCGACACTGCCCAGCTCGGTGGAAGGCTTGCCGGCAATAAAGTCGCCGACCAATTGCGCCGGCGCTTCGTAGTTGCTGCCGCCGAGCACAAAGGCGTGGGATTCCAGGCGTTCCTGCAATTCGATGCCGGCCAGCGGACCGCCCGGATAATCGACTTCCGGGGTAATGCCGACGACGATCCCTGAGTTGGCGTTGCGCTCGTTACGCGAGTACTGGCTCATGCCGTTGGTGACCACGCGGCCCGGCTCGGACGTCGCGGCGACCACGGTGCCGCCCGGGCACATGCAGAAGCTGTAGACCGAGCGACCGTTTTTGGCGTGGTGCACCAGTTTGTAATCGGCCGCCCCTAGTTTCGGGTGGCCGGCGTATTTGCCCAGGCGCGCGCGGTCGATCAGCGACTGCGGGTGTTCGATGCGGAAACCCACCGAGAACGGCTTGGCTTCCATGAACACGCCACGGCCGTGGAGCATGCGGAAGGTGTCGCGGGCACTGTGGCCGAGGGCCAGAATCACGTGTTTCGAATGAATCTGCTCGCCGCCATTGAGCTCGACGCCTACCAGTTGGCCGTCTTCGATCAACACGTCGGTGACGCGCTGCTGGAAGCGCACTTCGCCGCCCAGTGCACGGATCTGCTCACGCATGTTTTCCACCACGCCGGTCAGACGGAACGTACCGATGTGCGGTTTGCTGACGTAGAGAATTTCTTCCGGCGCGCCGGCCTTCACGAACTCATGCAGGACTTTGCGGCCGATGAATTTCGGGTCCTTGATCTGGCTGTAGAGCTTGCCGTCGGAGAATGTCCCCGCGCCGCCTTCACCGAACTGCACGTTGGATTCGGGGTTGAGCACGCTTTTGCGCCACAGGCCCCAGGTGTCCTTGGTGCGCTGGCGCACTTCGGTGCCGCGTTCGAGGATGATCGGCTTGAAGCCCATTTGCGCGAGCAGCAGCCCGGCGAAGATCCCGCACGGGCCGAAACCGACCACGATCGGGCGTTGCTGCAGATCGGCCGGCGCCTGGCCGACCACTTTGTAGCTGACATCCGGCGCCACGTTGACGTTACGGTCATCGGCGAACTTGTGCAGTAACGCGGCCTCATCCTTGGCGGTGAGGTCGATGGTGTAGATGAAGCACAGTTCGGAGGATTTTTTGCGCGCATCGTAGCTGCGCTTGAACAAGGTGAAATCGAGCAGGTCATCACTGGCGATGCCCAGGCGCTGCACGATGGCAGGGCGCAGGTCTTCTTCGGGATGGTCGATTGGCAGCTTGAGTTCGGTGATTCGTAACATGACAGGATCCGGTTCGCGGGGCGCACAACTGCGCCAAGGCGTTTGAAGGCGGCGATTATAAGCCCCAAACGCCGGTCCCGTGAGGCAAAAACGATCAGTCGTTACGCGAGCCGCCGAAATACCCGCAGCCGCGCTGCACCTGGCCGTCGATCCGCAGTTCGGCGCTCATGTGCTGGATGCTGCCGGTGCTGCTGTCGACGCAGCGATTCGGCGCGACCCACAGTTCGATGTGCTTGCCATTGGCTTCGCTGCTGAGATTGAAACGGCCATCGCCCAATTGCTCTTCAACGTAGGGCACCGCCAGCGGTGGCTCGCCGGCACGGTCAATGGCCATGCCTTTGCCGCTGACCTTGACGTTCCATTCCGGCCCATGGCCGGCAGCCCGCAGGATCAGCAGTTTGAAATTGGGATCGTCGCACGCCGTGCCCGAACGCTCGACACGGTACAACTGTTCCAGATCAAGGCTGCTCCCATTGATCCGGCCACGCACGTCGGCGAACAACTTGCCCTGATCATCGGCCAGGCTCGCGGCCTCTTGCAGCACGCTGGTGCCGCCGGTGTCGTTGACCACCAGGCTGCGCTGTTCATTGCATGGCTGGAACATCAGCTTGCCGTCCGCCGCCGTCAACTGACCCTGCATGCGGGTCTGGCCCACGTGAGAAGCACTTTCTCGCGGGCCATCGAACAACTGGCATGCGGCGAACAACGGAAGCAGGGCAACGAGGACAAGGGAACGGGCAACACGCATCTTTGGTTCTCCAGACAAGTGCCGCCACGTTACGCAGCCTGACCGTTCATCACAACCCCAGACGATTCCCAATCTCCTGTAGGAGCGAAGCTTGCTCGCGAAGGCGGTGTGTCAGCCAACATCCCTATTGAATGTTCAGCCGCCTTCGCGAGCAAGCTTCGCTCCTACAGGGATCGTGTCGGGTTTAACCGACGTGGAAAGTCTGACCGGTCTGCAAGCCTTCGACACTTTTGGCGTAGGCCAACGCCACATCCGCTGCAGGAACCGGCTTATAGCCCCGGAAATAAGGCGCGTAACTGCCCATGGCTTCCAGCAACACAGTCGGGCTGATCGAGTTCACCCGCAGGCCACGTGGCAATTCGATGGCGGCAGCACGAACGAAGCTGTCCAGCGCGCCGTTGACCAACGCTGCCGAGGCACCGCTGCGAATCGGGTCGTGGCTGAGCACGCCGGTGGTGAAGGTGAACGAGGCGCCGTCGTTGGCGAATTCGCGGCCGATCAGCAGCAGATTGACCTGGCCCATCAGCTTGTCTTTCAGGCCCAGGGCGAAGCTGTCTGCGGTCATTTCATCCAGCGGGGCGAAGGTCACGTTGCCGGCGGCGCAGACCAGCGCATCGAACTTGCCGGTTTTTTCGAACAGGGCGCGGATCGAGGCGCTGTCGCTGATATCCACATGCAAATCACCGCTGTTGCGGCCAATGCGGATGACTTCGTGGCGTTGCGACAACTCTTTGTCGACCGCCGAACCGATGGTGCCGCCTGCGCCTATCAAAAGAATCTTCATCGTGCTGTTCCTCGAAGTGGTTGAACGAGGGATCAGTCTAGAGTGGTTTTTTCTGTGGATAAGCGCACTAATAGGCAACCTTTGGTTTTCAAATGGAAACAATCCATGAGCGAAATGGATGACCTGGCGGCGTTCGCGGTGTTGATCGAGGCCGGGAGTTTTACCCTGGCGGCCCAGCAATTGGGTTGCAGCAAGGGCCAACTCTCCAAGCGCATCAGTCTTCTGGAGACGCGGTTCTCTGTGGTCCTGCTGCAACGCACCACTAGGCGCTTGAGTCTCACGGCAGCGGGCGCGGCATTGTTACCGCAGGCGCAGGCGCTTGTAGTCCAAGTGGAACGAGCACGTCAGGCATTGGCGCGATTGAAGGACGACATGGCCGGCCCGGTACGTATGACCGTTCCGGTGTCGCTAGGGGAAACCTTCTTCGATGGTTTATTGCTGGAGTTCTCCAGTAAATACCCCGAAGTGCAGATCGAGCTCGACCTGAGCAACAACTATCGAGATCTGTCCCGTGACGGTTTTGACCTGGCGGTTCGCTCCGAAGTGGGTAACGACGAACGCCTGGTGGCCCGACCGCTGCTGGCCTGGAACGAAATGACTTGCGCCAGCCCGGCTTACCTTGAGCAATACGGTGAACCGCTGACGCCGCAGTCGTTGGCTGAGCACCGCTGCCTGCTCAACAGTCATTACAGTGGCCGCGAAGAATGGCTCTATCACCAGCAACACGAATTGCTGCGGGTTCGCGTCTCGGGACCGTTCGCCAGCAACCATTACAGCCTGCTAAAGAAAGCGGCACTGGCCGGCGCCGGCATCGCACGTTTGCCCTCGTACCTGCTGCAAGCGGAATTGGCTGACGGCCGATTGCGCTGGCTCCTGCGCGATTATCAGACCCGTCGCATGCCGATGTACCTGGTGCATCCCTATCAGGGCGGGTTGCCGAAGCGCACCCAAGTGCTGGCGGATTATTTGATTGGCTGGTTCAAGCGCAGTGGCGAGGCGTTGGACCGACTCCAGCGCTAATGTCCGGTCTTGCACAGATTCTGTGGGAGCGGGCTTGCTCGCGAAAGCGGTGGACCAGTCAACATTTCTGTTGAATGTGAAATTGCATTCGCGAGCAAGCCCGCTCCCACAAGAGATGGCGAACAATTTCGATGGAAGTGTTCGGCATAAACAGCCACGGCTGATCGTGATTAGTTATCGGGACCTGTTATTTCTGACAGTAGAAAACCACCCGCTCATTAAATAAATTCAGAGATGGATAACTGCGATCCGGGAGCAAGAAAATGGACGACATTGAAGAACGGTTTAAACAAATGGTTGCTCAACAACTGGGCGTGCCCGAGGCAGCTGTAACGAACGAAGCCAATTTTGTTGAAGACCTGGGCGCTAACTCCCTGGATGGCGTTGAACTAGTCATGGATCTCGAGGACTCGTTTGATATAAAAATCCTCGACGGAGAAACCGAAATGATCAGAACTGTACAAGAGGGAATAGACTTTCTGAAACAGCGTGTTTCACATTAATCCATGCAGTTTTCGGCGCACAAAAAAACGGCCCGAAGGCCGTTTTTTGTTCACCGCAAAACCTCAACCACCGAGGTAGGCTTCACGCACTTTCGGATCAGTCAGCAGCGCTTCGCCGGTGCCTTGCATCACCACGCGGCCGTTCTCCAGAACGTACGCGCGGTCAGCAATTTTCAGCGCCTGGTTGGCGTTCTGTTCCACCAGGAACACCGTCACACCGTCCTTGCGCAGCTGTTCGATGATGTCGAAGATCTGCTGGATGATGATCGGTGCCAGACCCAGTGAAGGCTCGTCGAGCAGCAACAACTTGGGCTTGCTCATCAGCGCACGGCCGATGGCGAGCATTTGCTGTTCGCCGCCGGACATGGTGCCGCCGCGTTGGGCAAAACGCTCTTTCAGGCGTGGGAAAAGTCCGAGAACCTTGTCCATCTGTTCCTGATAGTCGCCCTTGTCGGTGAAGAAGCCGCCCATGGCGAGGTTTTCTTCCACGGTCAGACGGGCAAACACCCGACGACCTTCCGGCACCACGGCGATGCTCTTGCGCATGATCTGCGCCGAGGATTGCCCCACGAGTTCTTCACCCATGTACTTGATGCTGCCGCTGTGGGCTTGCGGCGAACCGCACAGCGTCATCAGCAGGGTGGATTTGCCCGCGCCGTTGGCACCGATCAGGGTGACGATTTCGCCCTGGCGGATTTCCACGTTGACGCTGTGCAGGGCCTGGATCTTGCCGTAGAAGGTGGAAACGTTTTCGAATTGCAGCATTTACGCTTCCCCCAGGTAGGCTTTGATCACTTCAGGATTGTCGCGGATCTGTTCCGGCGTGCCGTCCGCCAGGGGCGTGCCCTGGTTGATCACGACGATGTGGTCGGAAATGCTCATGACCAGTTTCATGTCGTGTTCGATCAGCAGCACGGTCACGTTGTGCTCTTCGCGGAGCACGCTGATCAGCGCCTTGAGGTCTTCGGTTTCCTTCGGGTTCAGGCCGGCGGCCGGTTCGTCGAGCATGAGGATCCGCGGGCGGGTCATCATGCAGCGAGCGATTTCCAGGCGACGTTGCTGACCGTAGGCCAAGGTGCCCGCCGGACGGTTGGCGAAGGCCGTGAGGTTGACCTTGTCCAGCCAGTACTCGGCGAATTCCATGGCTTCGCGCTCGCTTTTGCGAAACGACGGGGTCTTGAACAGGCCGGCCAGGAAGTTGGTGTTCAAGTGACGGTGCTGGGCGATCAAGAGGTTCTCGACCGCGGTCATGTCCTTGAACAGCCGCACGTTCTGGAAAGTGCGCACCACGCCTTTGCGGGCGATCTCGTGGCCCGGCAGGCCTTCAATCGCCTGGCCATCGAGCAGGATGCTGCCGCCGCTCGGCTTGTAGAAACCGGTCAGGCAGTTGAACACCGTGGTCTTGCCGGCGCCGTTAGGGCCGATCAGCGCCACAACCTGTTTTTCGTGCACGGTCAGGGCCACGCCGTTGACCGCCAGCAAGCCGCCGAAGCGCATGCTCAGATTTTCGACTTTAAGGATCTCGCGGCTCATTTGCGCAGCTCCATGTGAGGACGTTGCATGGGCAGCAGACCCTGAGGGCGCCAGATCATCATCAGCACCATCAAGGCGCCAAACATCAACATGCGGTATTCACTGAACTCGCGCATCATTTCCGGCAACAGGATCATCACCACGGCCGCGAGGATCACGCCCAGTTGCGAGCCCATGCCACCCAATACCACGATGGCGAGAATGATCGCCGACTCGATGAAGGTGAAGGATTCCGGTGTCACCAGGCCTTGGCGGGCGGCGAAGAAGCTACCGGCAAAACCCGCGAAGCTCGCGCCCAGGGTGAAGGCCGACAGCTTGATCACGGTCGGATTGAGACCCAGCGCACGGCAGGCAATTTCGTCTTCACGCAGCGCTTCCCAGGCACGACCGATCGGCATGCGCAGCAAGCGGTTGATGACGAACAGCGCACCGAGGGCCAGCAACAGGGCAACCAGGTACAGGAAAATCACCTTGTTGATCGAGTTGTATTCCAGGCCGAAGTACTCGTGGAACGTCTGCATCCCTTCAGCGGCTTTACGCTCGAAAGTCAGGCCGAAGAACGTCGGCTTTTCGATGTTGCTGATGCCGTTCGGGCCGCCGGTGATGTCGGTCAGGTTACGCAGGAACAGACGGATGATTTCACCGAAGCCCAGGGTCACGATCGCCAGGTAGTCGCCGCGCAAGCGCAGGACCGGGAAGCCGAGCAGGAAGCCGAACGTGGCGGACATCAGGCCGGCAATCGGCAGGCAGACCCAGAAACTCCAGCCCAGATAATGCGACAACAGCGCATAGCTGTAGGCGCCGACGGCATAGAAACCGACATAACCCAAGTCGAGCAGGCCCGCCAGACCGACCACGATGTTCAGGCCCAGGCCCAGCATCACGTAGATCAGGATCAGGGTCGCGATGTCCACCGCGCCGCGTGAGCCGAAGAACGGCCACACCAATGCGCCGATGATCAACGCGATGATGATCCAGCGCTGGGTGGTCGGCAGGGTCAGGAAATTGCTCGCCTTGGCCGGAATCAACGGCATGTTCGGCGAGGATTTCCAGGCCTTGCTGATCGGATCGTTGAACATGACGCGCAGGAACATGAGGACCGAGCAGATCGCAATGATCGCCAGGGTCATGTTGCTGGTGCCGTGAACTTCCAGGTTGATGCCGACGATGGTCAGTTTCAGGCCGAGTACCGGATACGCAACCGCCCAGACCAGGAGCGCGCTGAAAAGCGCTTGCTTAAGATTCTTAGTCATACCTTCTCAACCTCCGGACGGCCCAGAATGCCGGTCGGCCGGAACAACAGCACCAGAACCAACAAGCCGAAAGCCACGACGTCCTTGTATTGGTCGCCGAAAATGTCGGCACCAAAGGCTTCCGCCACCCCAAGCACCAACCCGCCGAGCATGGCGCCGGGGATGCTGCCGATACCGCCCAGTACTGCGGCGGTGAAGGCCTTGAGGCCGACGAGGAAACCGGCGTTCGGGTTGATCACGCCGTATTGCATGCTCAGCAGCACGGCCGCGATGGCCGCCAGCGCAGCACCGATGACGAAGGTCAGGGCGATGATGTTGTTGGTGTTGATACCCAGCAGGTTGGCCATCTTGATGTCTTCGGCGCAGGCGCGGCAGGCGCGACCCAGGCGAGAGCGGGAGATGAACAGTGTCAGGCCGAGCATGGCGACCAGGGTCACCACGAACACCACGATTTGCATGTAGGAAATCAGCACTTCATGTGCGCCACCTGGCCCGAATGAGAGATTACCGGGGATCAGGTTGGGGATGGATTTGTCCTTGGAGTCTTGCGCCAGCAGAACGGTGTTCTGCAGGAAAATCGACATGCCGATGGCGGAAATCAGCGGGATCAGACGGTTGCTGCCGCGCAAGGGGCGATAGGCAATCCGTTCGATGCTGTAGCCGTAGGCACTGCAGACGACGATGCTCGCGATAAAACCGGCGGTCATCAAGAGCGGGACACTGTCGAGTCCCATCATGGCCAGACCTGCGATGGCGATGAACGCCACGTAGGAACCGATCATGTACACCTCGCCGTGGGCGAAGTTGATCATTCCAATGATGCCGTAAACCATCGTATAGCCGATGGCGATCAAGGCATACGTGCTGCCAACGGTCAGGCCGTTAACCAGCTGCTGGAAGAAGTGATAGATGTCAGGCATTACAGCGCTCCTAAAAACCTGATACGCATTTCACTGGTGGAGTCATTTTCCCGCTCGAGCCCCGTGGATCTGCATCCACTTCGAATTCGAGGTTTGCCAGCGAACCGCTGATGACGGTTTTGAGATTTTCAGGTGGGGAGACTGGCGGATCACGCCAGCGCGGCCCAATACGTTCGTAAAACAAAGCCCACGGCACGCCGTGGGCTTTATTGGCAGTCAGTCAGGCAACGCCTTACTGAGGCGAAACTTCAGTTTTAGGTTTGCCGAAGTGCCACTCGTAAACCACGAATTTGAAGTCTTTCAAGTCGCCCTTGGCGTCGAAGCTCAGGTCGCCAGTCGGGGTCTTGAAGGTGCCAGCGTGGATAGCAGCAGCCACTTTGGCAGTGTCTTCGCTCTTGGCGGCAGTGATACCACCGGCGATGACTTCAACAGCCGAGTAGGCCGGGAACACGAACGGACCGCTCGGGTCTTCTTTCTTGGCTTTGAACGCATCAGCCAGGGCGATGTTGGCCGGATCCTGGTCGAAGGATTTCGGCAGGGTCACCAGCAGGCCTTCGGAAGCGTCTTTGGCGATCTGCGAAATGGAGTCGTTACCCACGCCTTCCGGACCCATGAACTTGGCTTTCAGGCCTTTTTCCTGTGCTTGACGCAGGATCAGGCCCAGCTCCGGGTGGTAGCCGCCGTAGTAGACGAAGTCGACGTTGGCTTGCTTGAGCTTGGAGATCATCGAGGAGAAGTCTTTGTCGCCAGCGTTGATACCTTCGAATACGGCAACTTTTACGTTTTTGCCTTCGAGGGTTTTCTTGACGGCGGTGGCGATGCCTTCACCGTATTGCTGTTTGTCGTGCAGCACAGCAACGATTTTCGGTTTGACGTGATCGGCAATGTAGTTACCGGCGGCAGGGCCCTGGGCGCTGTCGAGACCGATAGTACGGAAGATCATTTTGTAACCACGGGCGGTGATGTCCGGGCTGGTGGCAGCCGGGGTGATCATGATCACGCCTTCGTCTTCGTAGATGTCCGAAGCGGGTTGGGTGGAGCTGGAGCACAGGTGACCGACCACGAACTTGACGCCGTCGTTGACGACTTTGTTCGCTACAGCAACCGCTTGTTTCGGATCGCAGGCATCGTCGTATTCAACGGCTTCGAGTTTCTTGCCGTCGACGCCGCCCTTGGCGTTGATTTGTTCGATGGCCATTTTGGCGCCACTGAACTGCATGTCGCCGTATTGGGCTACAGGACCGGTCTTAGGGCCGGCGATGCCGATCTTGATGGTGTCAGCTGCGAACGAATGGCTGGCAACCCCGGCCAGAACCATAGCGGCAAACAGTTTGGAAATCTGCTTAGTAGCCTTAGTCATAGTGCTCCACTCTTACTGTTGTAGTTTTTATAGTCCTGGCGCCGTAGCAGCAGAACCGGGTCAGATATCTTGGATATCCTCCGGAAAATGCCCCCGGCAACTGTACCGGTACAGTGTAGAGCGCCGATTGTCAGCCTGGGAAGCTGGCGCCGAGGGGCAAAACCAAAGGGTGTCGCTTTTTTGAAAGAAAAATACAGAATTGCGGCGGGTTGTTAGCTGGCTAATCGCTTGATTCAGCAGCATTCCTTGGCTTTCCTGCGCTTTTCGATCGGTGACTCAATTGCATCCGGGTTTTTCTGCCAGACCACCGACGTTATCATTCACGTCGATTTCTTTTCCGGACAGGACCCATGACTCAAGAACCTAGCACCCTCTATGCCAAGCTGCTTGGTGAGACCGCATCTATTACCTGGAAGGAACTGGAACCGTTCTTCGCCAAGGGTGCCCTATTGTGGGTCGACCCAAGCCTGGATTTGATCGCCGCCGCCGAAGCCGTGGCCACGGACGAAGGCGAGAAAGTGGCTGCCTGGCTGGCCGCCGACACCCTCGCCAAGCTCTCTGAAACGCGGGCGCTGGATCTTTTCGAGCGTGATCCGCAGTTGTGGGCGGTGGTGGTTTCGCCGTGGATTCTGATCCAGGAAAGGGCGACGAGCTGACGAGTGGCACTAAAATGGTGCGCAGCTTGATCGGCTAAAAGTGTGTAGCCGAGTAGCGTGATGGCATGTTGCCGTAGAGAAAGGCCACAGAAGGGTCTTGAAGAGGGTGACGTGCACGTAACGGGAACAGTTTTGTGAGCAGCCTGCGGGCTGATTAATTGTTTCTGAGTGTGAGTAAAAAGTGATGGGTGCGGTGAATGTCAGGCCCCTTTCGCGAGCAAGCCCGCTCCCACAGGTGACCGCGTTCTCCCTGAAGGAGTGCGGTCGAATGTGGGAGCGGGCTTGCTCGCGAATGGCGGCACCGCGGTATTAGAAAGTCTTGCCAGTATGGTTATTCAACGAAATAACCTTGGTCTTGCCAATCCGGTGACGATAAATCTCGCGCAGGTACTTGATCGCTTTCTTCACGCAATCCCGTGACAAACGAATGTCGTTGATCGACACAAACTTGTCCTTGTCGTTGATCAGCTCGCGGTACTTCTTCTCGTACATCGGTTTGATCGCGTACCAGTTGGTGTCGAGGATCTTCGCCGGGTTTTCGAATTCGTTGAGCAAGTCGTCGATCAGGTCTTCGTCGAAGTCTTCATGGATGATGAAGTCGAGGATCGAGTTGTCCAGGGTTTCGTCGAAGCGGTACGGATTCTTCGCGAAGCAGCGCTTGATGAAGGCCACGATCAGCGTCAGGAAGTCGTCCGACAGGCACGGGCTCTTGGCGATCAGCGTGGTCAGCGACAGGTTGGCCGAGGCGCCGATCACCAGTGCGTAACGCTTGAGCGTGGTGTTTGGGAACAGGCTGTTGAGGTGAGTCTTCAACCGGTTCAGGTCCATGTAGGACAGCTTGTAGTCTTTCGGCAACGACACGATCGACACCACCGACGAACAGTTCTTGAAGAAGTGCAGGTCGTGCAACGCGGCCGCGTCGTAGCCGGAATTCTTGTATTGCTCCAAAGATGCGCGATAGCGCTTGGACTCGATCGGCAACAAGCTGATGCCTTCGATCGCCTGGGTGACTTTGTTGAAGTGCGGCAAGTCGATGGAGCGGAAGAACAGGTCATCGATGTTCAGGCGTTGCGGCTCTTTATCGAACACCTTGAACTTGTCGCTGCTCGGCGCCGGGGTTTCCGGCACCACGGACTCGGCGTAGGCAATCGCCACCGGGCCGGCCAGACTCATGAACAGGTCGTTGGCATCCAGGCGAATGGTTTCGCCGATGTCGATGCCGGCGCGTCGGAAATAGTTCTGGTCGTAGTCAGTCGTCACCGCCTGCGCCGTCAGAATGTTGAAGATCTGCTGCGAGATGTATTGGTTGGCGTGCTTTTCCATCGCATTGACATCAATGTTCTGGATGTTGCCGTCATCGCTTTCTTCGGCGTAACGCATGATGTCGTTGGAGATCAGCATCATCGCGTTCCATGGGCGGATACGCCCCATGACGCTGGCTTCGCTGCTGTCTTCATTGTCGAAGTTGTACGAAAAGTCCCATTCCTCCGACAGGTATTTGCACAGCAGGCGACCGGCGTTGATGTGCAGCGCCTCGGACATTTCGCTGCGGTGGTCGGAAATGTTCGGCAGCACGCAAATGCCGCTGGTGAAGATCGGCTCGAAGACAAACGCGTGGCCGCTTTTGCTGTCGTGCTCGTCCATCGGCTTGGTGTCGAACGTCTTGTTCATGTACGAGTGCTGCTGGGCCAGGCCGAATTCCGAGGCCATGCCCGAACCGGTGCCGCCGCCGGCGCTGAAAATCGAGAAATACAGGCGCGACTGGTTGGCTTTGATCCCGCAACTGTCGATCAGGTACGAGTGAATCATCTTCCAGTCCGGGCTGGAGAAACGCTGGGTGTCCTTGTTCAGGATGATCTTGGCCAGGTACTGACCGAGGATCGGTGCGTTACCGGCGCCACCGGCGTGGACTTCCGACAAGTCCATGATTTTCATTTTGCTGTAGTCGCGCAGGAAGCCGCTTTTTTCGCCTTTGCGCGAGAAACGGATGCGACCGGCGATGTCTTTGTCCAGGTCGCCGAGCATCACCAGCGGCTCGACCAGGAACACCGGTTTGGTGGCCTTGTTCGACCCCAGGCGCAGGTTGTTACGAATCCACTGCGCCGGGCTGTAGCCTTTTTCGGCGTAGCGTTTGTCCGGCGACAGGCGATCTTCGTTGTTGAATTCGTTGAGGTAGAACTTGCGCGCGTTGTACACCAGTTCGGCGACATCCAGCGCGATGTTCGAACCGCAACGGCCCAGACCGATCAGGCACACCGAGGGGAATTCTTGCTCGTTGTGCTGTTCGCTGTCGCCTTCCAGATGCGGTGGGCGTGGGAACACCATGTCGCGCAGGCCGTCGAGGTTGTCGAGGATGCGGTCGGTATTGGTTTCGGTGAAATACAGGTACTGCTGAGTCGCCAGCGGGCGCGACGGGATCAATGGCTTCGACGCTGAAGGGCTGTTGGCCGCCGGGCTCAACGTCAAATCGGATACCGCAGTGGCTGGATTATTTTTAGAAGTCATGGTGCGCCATGTGCCTGGACGGGTTGGTTCATTGACAAGCTGTCATCGAACTTCACGGAATGGGTTCTCGCGTCTTTTTGCGCGCGTAGATATCCCGAGCGATTGGGCTTGCCCGTTCGTCGCTCAGGGGAGTCCCTTCCTGATTTATGATGGATCGGCCAGTATTCGGCGATCTTTAATCAAAAGGAGGCAAAATGATGGCCGCTTTACCTTCCCTCGGATTCGCCGGAATTGGTTTGATGGGCCTGCCGATGTGCCAGCGCCTGTTGGCTGCGGGTTATCCGCTGACGGTGTGGAACCGTAATGCGGCCAAGTGCGCGCCCTTGGTAGAGGCGGGCGCGCGGCAGGTCGCGACGCCCGCCGAACTATGCCAGCACGCGGACGTGGTGATGCTGTGTCTGGCGGACACGGCGGTGGTGCGCGAGGTGGTGTTTGGTCCGGCAGGTGTCGCCGAGGGTGGGAAAAGTGGCCAGTTGCTGGTGGATTTTTCCAGCCTGGAGCCTACCGCCACGCGGGAAATGGCCGCCGCACTGGCCAGCCAATCCGGCATGACCTGGCTGGATGCGCCGGTGTCGGGCGGGGTGGTCGGTGCCGAGGCGGGCAGCCTGGCGATCATGGTCGGTGGCGAAGCGGCAGACCTTGAACGTGTGCGGCCGGTGTTGCTGTGTCTGGGGCAGCGGGTCACTCATATGGGCGCCGTTGGCGCTGGCCAGGTGACCAAGGCCTGCAATCAGATGATCGTCGCCTGCAATGCCCTGGTCATTGCTGAAGTGGTGGCGTTGGCCGAACGTTCAGGCGTCGATGCGAGCCTGATCGCCGAAGCGCTGGCCGGCGGTTTCGCTGACTCCAAACCGTTGCAGATTCTTGCCCCGCAAATGGCCGAGAGCCGTTTCGAACCAGTGAAATGGCACGTGCGCACGCTGCTCAAGGATCTGGACACCGCAGTAAAGTTTTCTCGCGAACAGGGCTCGGCCACGCCGATCAGCGGATTGGCCGCACAATTGATGCGCCTGCATGGGGGCCAGGGCTTTTTGGAAAAGGATCCGTCAACGTTAGTCCGGTTATACCGCGAGCCAGACTCAACGGACTGACCGTGTGCGCGTGTTTGCGCTGGTTGATTTCGTTCAACACCGGGCGCAGTTCCTCCAGCGGCACCGGGCGGCTGAGCAGGTAGCCCTGAACGAAATCGCAGCCGTGGCGTTCGAGAAACTCGTATTGCTCGAGGGTTTCGACGCCTTCGGTGACCACCTGTAAATGCAGGGTATGCGCCATGACGATAATGGCCTGGACGATCTCCATGTCCGCAGTGGCCTTGGGGATGTCCTGGATAAACGAGCGATCGATCTTTAGCGTATTCAACGGCAGGCGCTTGAGGTAGGCCAGGGATGAATAACCGGTGCCGAAATCATCGATCGACAGCGACACCCCGAGAGCACGGATCTGCCGCAGCAGCACCAGCGTGTTGGCGATGTTGCCCATCAGCGCATTTTCCGTGACTTCCAGCTCCAGGCGCTCGGGCGCAACGCCGGTAACGCGCAGGACTTCTTCGATTTCATCGGCCAGTTCTTCCCGAGCCAGGTTCAGCGGCGAACAGTTCACTGCGATTTTCAGCGCCTCACAGCCATTACGCGACAACTCGCCCAAGTCTTCGCAGGCTTTGCACAGCACCCAATTGTCCAGTTCGGCGATCAGCCCGTTGGCCTCGGCGATGGCGATGAAACGGTCCGGTGTGAGCAAACCATGAACCGGGTGTTGCCAGCGAACCAGCGCTTCGAGCTTGGTGACCTGGCCGGATTTCAGCTCATAGATCGGTTGGTAGTACAGCTTCAGCCCGGTGTCTTCGCGCAGGGCGTGGCGCAATTCCTCTTCCAGTTGCAGTTCCATCGTGGCCCGGGTGCGCAGGTTCGCACTGAAGAAATGCAGGCTGTTGCGACCGCTGCCCTTGGACTGATACAGCGCCAGGTCGGCGTTTTTCAGCAGTTCTTCGCAAGTCTTGCCGTCCTCGGGGAACAGGCTGATGCCGATGCTGGTGGTCATCACCATGCGCCGTCCGGACAACTCGATGGGCTCTTTCATTTTGAACATGATGCGCTGGGCCATGTGACGGGCTTCTTCGCGATCGTGCAGGCCGATGAGGATGCAGAACTCGTCGCCACCGAAGCGCGCGACCACATCGTCGTGGCTGCGCACCGCGCCTTTGATATGGGCTGCCAGCACCTTGAGCAACTCATCGCCGGCATCGTGGCCCAGGCTGTCGTTGATGCGTTTGAAGTGGTCGATGTCGAGGAACATCACCGCTAGCATTCCGCCCTCGTTGGTTTTCTCGATCAGTTTCTCGGCGAAGATCTGATTGAAGCCACGACGGTTGATCAGGTTGGTCAGGGCGTCGTAGTGCGCCACCTGTTGCAGCGACATGCGTGCCTGGTCCAGTTGACTGAGCAAGGTGTTGACCCGGCGCAGGTCGTGTTCCTTGTTTTGCAGTTTCTTGTCGGCCAGTGCCGCGCTGATGCAACTGCCGATGATCAACAGCGTCATGACTGCGACCGTCAGCCCCAATTGCAGGTGGTTATTTTCGCTGGGCAGGATCGGCAGGCTGCCAATTGGTAGCACCAGGGTGAGCGCCGCCATGCCGGTGAAATGCATGCTGACGATGCCGGCTCCGAGCACCAGGCTGGCGGTCAATTTGCGCATTTGATGAAACAGCCCGGTGCCATTGCGCAGGTGGCTGGAAATCAACAGGGCGGCGAGGCTGGCGCCAATCGCGATGACAATGGAGAGGGCGAACAGGGTGGGGTTGTAGTAGGCCGTCGCAATCGAATGCATGGCGGCCATGCCCACATAGTGCATGGTCGCGATGCCCAGGCCGATCCAGACGGCGGCGCGCAGGTATTGCCAGAACGTCACATGAGGATGGCTGAGCGTGTGCATAGCAAGAAAAGACGCCGTCAGGGCGAATACCAGCGAAAGCAGGGTGACGGGCAATTGGTAGTGAATTTCGACCGGTGCCTGGAACGCCAGCATGCTGATGAAATGCATGGCCCAGATACCGCCCGCCAGGCACCCGGCGCCTACCCATCGCCAAAGTCGCTGAGTACCGGCCTTTTCCACATGGCCGACCCGTTCGGTCATGTCCAGCGTGGCAAAGCCAGCCGCACACGCCACCACATAGGCCAGCAGCACCAAAAAAGGGTTGTGGGTGCAGTTGAGTACGACCTGTCCGCCTTCCGGCAGCTCGGTAAGGAACTGCAAACCAAGCCACTCCATAGCACGCCCCGTCTCTGAGTCATCCTGGCCGGTGCCCTGAGCACCGGCGAATGCTTTGGAGTATAGAGGTCATGTACAGAGCGCAAGGCGTAGTGGCACGGTGACGCCAATGATTTCGGTATGAGACTAATAGCGATTGGCGCTAAGCCTCAAGCGCTCTGCTCATAAGGTATTTCGAACTCTGGTTGCAGCGCTGGTAGCCCGAATGCGGCGCGCGCCGCATCGCAATCCACGTTTGCTTCGCCATTGGCCCAGGAGGCGTCGAACTCCCGACAGGTGCTGGAGCGTTGATCATAAATCGAGCACTGCACCTGGCTGCCAACTTCGCCCACCAACCCGATGCAGCGCGTGGGTTTGCAGTCTGTGCCGAGCATGGCGACCCGGCTGGGGCTGATCGGCGCGACCAGCTCGTCGGGCACCGTGCCCCCCGCCGAGGTGCATTCACCCCAGAAAAAAGACACGCGAAAATGAGAACAGCAGGCACCGCAATTCAGACACGGACTGGCTTCGGACATGGGCGATAGTCAAAGAGGGATGGGGGCAACGGTGGGGCGGAACAGGTCGCTATTCTAGGCTTCGGCTTGGGGTTTGGAAGGGGGGCGAGGAGGTATTTTTAAGCACCCGGTCGGAACATTGAAAACACCACAATTCCCCTGTGGGAGCGGGCTTGCTCGCGAAGGCGGTGTGTCAGCCAACATTGATATCGACTGACACGACGCCTTCGCGAGCAAGCCCGCTCCCACAGGATTTTGTGGTGTTTGGAGGGGGAGGTTGCCATGGGCAGGTATCAGCATTACGAATAATTACAGACAGCTCTGGCGCGCCTGACTAGATTGCAGATTCCGGGGGCCGCGACGCCTTCATAACAATAAAAGAGACGGACCCATGCAGAACTCGACCCAAGCGGCGAATGCCTGGCGCATTCTGTTCCTGCTGTTCCTGGCCAACCTGTTCAATTTCTTCGATCGCACCATCCCGGCCATCATCATTGAGCCAATCCGCATGGAATGGCATCTCAGCGACTTTCAGCTGGGGATCATCGGTACGGCTTTCACCATTGTTTATGCGATTGCCGGTTTGCCGCTGGGGCGTATGGCCGATACCGGTTCCCGGGCCAAATTGATGGGCTGGGGCCTGGCGGTCTGGAGCGGGCTCACCGCCGTTAACGGGCTGGTCGGCAGTTTCTGGAGTTTCCTGATTGTGCGGATGGGCATCGGTATCGGTGAAGCCAGTTATGCACCCGCCGCCAACTCGCTGATCGGCGACCTCTTCCCGGCCCACCGCCGTGCGCGTGCGATGGGCATTTTCATGCTGGGCCTGCCATTGGGCTTGTTGCTGGCGTTCTTCACCATCGGCGCGATGGTCAAGTCCTTCGACAGCTGGCGTGCGCCGTTTTTCATCGCAGCGGTGCCGGGGCTGATCCTGGCGATCTTCATGTTCTTCATCAAGGAACCGAAACGCGGCGCGGCGGAAAGTGTGCAAGTCTCCCAGGAACGAGTGGACCGGCCGATTCGCCGGGTGCTGGCGGTGCCGACTTTCCTGTGGCTGGTGATGGCGGGGCTGTGTTTCAACTTCGCGACCTACGCCTGCAACTCCTTCCTGGTGCCGATGCTGCAGCGCTATTTCCTGATGCCGTTGCATGAAGCGGCGGTGGCGACTGGCGTGATCGTCGGCGTGACCGGGCTGTTCGGCCTGACGCTGGGCGGTTGGGTGGCGGACAAGATCCACCAGCGCGTGGCCAATGGGCGCCTGTTGTTTGCCGCGTTCAGTTTGATCATCTCGACCGTGTGCACCGCTTGGGCGCTGCATGCCGGGCGTATCGATATCGGGATGTTTGTCGCGGTGTTCAGCCTGGGTTGGCTGTTTGCGTACAACTTCTACACCTGCGTGTACACGGCGATTCAGGACGTGGTCGAACCGCGCCTGCGGGCCACGGCGATGGCGCTGTTCTTTGCCGGGTTGTATTTGCTGGGCGGTGGTTTGGGGCCGGTGGTGGTGGGCGGTTTGTCCGATCACTTTGCCCACACGGCGATGCTGGCGGCGGGCGCCGCTGAGATGACCGAGGCGTTCAAGGCAGTCGGGCTGCATGACGCGATGTATTTGATCCCGGTGGCGCTGTTTCTCACCATGGTGTTTCTGTTTATGGCGTCGCGGTGTTTTGTGCGGGATGCGAAGCGGATGAAGGAAGGCTTGGTGGCGGTGGTTGAACCAGAAGTTACTGCGGTGACTGCATAACCGCCTTCGCGAGCAAGCCCGCCCCCACATTTGGAATGCATTCCCCTGTGGGAGCGGGCTTGCTCGCGAAGGCGCCATCAGCCACACCACAAAGGCAAAGCATAAAAAAAGGCCCGCATCGCTGCGGGCCTTCTTTGTTTCTACGGAGTCGAGGAGGGCGATTAGCCCGCCACCAACACCCGAATCGCTTCCAGTCGCAGCGCAGCCTTGTCGAGCATGGCTAGGCCTTGCTCGCGTTGATTGCGCAGGGCCACCAATTCGCTGTCGCGCACGGTCGGGTTGACCGCTTGCAACGCGGTCAGGCGCGCCAGTTCTTCGTCGGTGTCGGCGGCCAGGCGACGTTGCGCCTCAGCCACACGCTCGGCGTGACGCGGGGCGATCTTCTCTTCGCCGGCGTTGATCCGTGGCGTCAACTGATCGCGCTGGGCCTGGATGAACTTGTTGGCGCTAGCACGCGGTACGCTTTCGAGTTGATCGTTCAGGGTCTCGAACGACACCCGGCCCGACAAGTCATTGCCATTGGCATCGAGCAGGCAGCGCAGGGCGGCCGGCGGCAGGTAACGGCCCAGTTGCAGCGAACGCGGGGCGACCACTTCGCTGACGTAGAGCAGTTCCAGCAACACGGTGCCAGGTTTCAGCGCCTTGTTCTTGATCAGCGCCACGGCGGTGTTGCCCATCGAACCGGACAGCACCAGGTCCATGCCGCCCTGCACCATCGGGTGTTCCCAGGTGATGAACTGCATGTCTTCGCGAGACAGCGCCTGGTTGCGGTCGTAAGTGATGGTCACGCCTTCGTCGTCGCCCAGCGGGAAGCTGGCGTCGAGCATTTTTTCGCTCGGCTTGAGGATCAGGGCGTTTTCCGAATGGTCTTCGCTGTCGATGCCGAACGCATCGAACAGGGTTTCCATGTAGATCGGCAGGGCGAACTGATCGTCTTGCTCAAGGATGTCCTCGACCAACTGATCGCCTTCGCCCGAACCACCGGAGTTGAGTTCCAGCAAACGGTCACGACCGGTGTGCAGCTCGGCTTCCAGACGTTCACGCTCGCTGCGCGCTTCGTCGATCAGTGCTTGCCACTCGCCATCGTCAGCGTTTTCCAGCAGCGGCAGCAGGCGCGAGCCGAACTGATGCTGCAAGGCGTTGCCGGTCGGGCAGGTATTGAGGAACGCATTCAGCGCTTCGTGATACCACTGGAACAGGCGCTCTTGCGGGCTGGTTTCCAGGTACGGCACGTGCAGCTCGATGATGTGCTTCTGGCCGATCCGGTCGAGGCGACCGATACGCTGCTCCAGCAGGTCCGGGTGCGACGGCAGATCGAACAGCACCAAGTGGTGCGAGAACTGGAAGTTGCGACCTTCACTGCCGATTTCCGAGCAGATCAGCACTTGCGCGCCAAACTCTTCATCGGCGAAGTAAGCGGCGGCGCGGTCACGTTCGAGGATGTTCATGCCTTCGTGGAACACCGTGGCCGGGATGCCGGAACGCACGCGCAGGGCGTCTTCCAGGTCCATGGCGGTTTCGGCGTGGGCGCAGATCACCAGCACTTTGGTGCGCTTGAGCATTTTCAGCTGATCGATCAGCCACTCGACGCGCGGGTCGAATTTCCACCAGCGTTCTTCTTCGTTGGCGTCCGGCTGGGCCTGGAAGCTGACTTCCGGGTACAGCTCGGCGTGATCGCCCAGCGGCAGTTCGAGGTATTCGTCCGGGCATGGCAGCGGGTACGGGTGCAGTTTGCGCTCCGGGAAACCCTGCACGGCGGCGCGGGTGTTGCGGAACAGCACGCGGCCGGTGCCGTGGCGGTCGAGCAGTTCACGCACCAGACGGGCGCTGGCTTCGACGTCGCCATCGTTGACGGCGGTCAGCAGCGCTTCGCCTTCGTTACCGAGGAAACCGTGGATGGTCTTGTGCGCTTCTGGCGACAGGCGACCTTTATCCAGCAACTCCTGAACGGCTTCGGCCACCGGGCGATAGTTTTCGCTTTCGGCGCGGAAGGCGTGCAGGTCATGGAAGCGGTTCGGGTCGAGCAGGCGCAGACGCGCGAAGTGGCTGTCCTGACCCAGTTGTTCCGGGGTCGCGGTCAGCAGCAACACGCCAGGAATGACTTCGGCCAGTTGTTCGACCAGCGAGTATTCCGCGCTGGCCTTTTCTTCGTGCCAGACCAGGTGGTGGGCTTCGTCGACCACCATCAAGTCCCAACCGGCGGCGAACAGCGCGTCCTGGGCCTTCTCGTCGTCCACCAGCCATTCCAGTGCAACCAGTGCGAGCTGGGTGTCTTCGAACGGGTTGGCGGCATCGCTTTCGATAAAGCGTTCTTCGTCGAACAGCGCGACTTGCAGGTTGAAGCGGCGGCGCATCTCCACCAGCCACTGATGCTGCAGGTTCTCTGGAACCAGGATCAGTACGCGGTTGGCGCGGCCCGACAGCAGTTGGCGATGGATCACCAGACCGGCTTCGATGGTTTTACCCAGGCCCACTTCGTCCGCCAGCAAAACCCGTGGCGCGATACGGTCAGCGACTTCACGGGCGATGTGCAATTGGTGCGCGATTGGTTGCGCACGTACGCCGCCCAGGCCCCAAAGGGAAGATTGCAGCTGACGGCTGGTGTGTTCCAGGGTGTGATAACGCAGGGAGAACCAAGCCAGCGGATCGATCTGCCCGGCGAACAGACGGTCGCTGGCCAGACGGAACTGAATGAAGTTCGAGAGTTGGGTTTCCGGCAGGGTCACCACTTCGTTTTGCGCGTTGAGGCCGTGGTAGACCAGCAGGCCATCGACATCGTCGACTTCCTGTACGGTCAGTTTCCAGCCTTCGAAGTGAGTGATCGAGTCACCCGGGGAAAACCGCACACGTGTGAGGGGCGCATTCCGTAGCGCGTACTGACGAGTGTCGCCAGTGGCCGGATAGAGCACGGTCAACAAGCGGCCGTCCTGTGCCAGAACGGTGCCCAAACCCAGCTCGGCTTCGCTGTCACTAATCCAGCGTTGCCCCGGTTGATACTGCTGCGCCATGCTGCCTGACTCCCACCTTGAAAAAGCGGGCTATCTTAACGGAATGAGCCTTCAGGGCCAAAGGATAACTCGCGTCGGTGCGGGTGAAGGCCGCGATTTTTCGATGTTCGGGAACACCTGAGTTCTGTGTTGTCGGATAAAACATCGCTGCTCGCGCGTGCGCTGGTTCACAACTTTGCGACCGATGGCTCAAGTCGCCGCAGCAGCAGCCGACAGCCTGATGACAGGAGACTAATAATTATGCTGCAACCGATGCTCCCCTTGAGTGCCGTGCCGATCACCTCTCAGCAGGACCCGATCCGCCAGCGCCCGGACATTCCGCCGGTCGTGCCTGTGCAGGAAAGCTCCAGCGAAAGCACGATCGACCTGCAAAAGCGCGACCCGGAAGAGGCCGCCCTGCAACTGCGCGAGGAACAACGCCGCCGCCAGGAACAGGATCGCCGTCGCCATGAAGCCGACGCAGACCCGGAAGTCCACCTCGCGATCCCCGGTGACGAGCTCAATGCCGACAACACCGTGCCGGTCGTGCCGCTGATCGAAGACGAACCGCGTCAGGGCCTCTGGGTCGATATCCAGATCTGAAGAACGACCCCGCCCGTGAGCTGCCGGAGGCTGCGATCTTTTCAATCGCCGCCCACGCCTGCCAGTTCCCGCAAACTCCCGAGCAACACCTCAATCTCCTCCTCAGTATTCAAATAACTCAGCGCAATCCGCGCAATGCTCTCCAATCCGCGAGCCTGCATGTCCAGCGGCGTATACGCCACGCCATTGGCGCCGATATTGACCCCGCCTTGTGCCAGCCGTTGCTTCAGTTCGACACTGTCCCAACCCTTGAGCGTAAACGCGATCAGCCCGGATTGATGATCCGCCGGGCCGAGGTTGTGCAGCGTCAGGCCGGGGATCGTCATCAGGCGTTCGCGCAAATCTCGGCTGAGCGAATCAATCCGCTGGCGAATCTGTGCCAATCCCAAACCGTTGCATTCCTCCAGTGCATTGGCCAACCCGGCCAGTAACGCCACGGAGACTTCGCTGGTTTCAAAGCGCCGCGCATCGCCACGCAGGGCGAAGCCATCGCCGTCCCAAGGGGCGGAAAGCACATCAAGTTGCGTGGGTTTCAGCCGCTGCATAAATCCCGGCCTTATATACAGCAGCGCCGTACCTCGCGGCCCACGCAGGAATTTGCGCCCGGCACCCTTGAGCACATCGCAGTTCAGCGCCTGCACATCGCAAGGCAGTTGCCCCAGCGCCTGGCCGGCGTCGATGAAATAAGCGATGCCGTGCTCTCGCGCCACAGCACCAATCGCCTCGGCGGGGTTGATCAGGCCACTGTTGGCGGGGAGCCAGGTCAGGGCAATCAGCTTCACCTTCGGGTCAATCATTTGTTGAAGAGCGGTCACCGACACGGCGCCCGCCTCATCGCAAGGAATCACTTCCAGTTGCGCCCCGGCGCCGACAGCCTGGGCGATGCACGCCAGATTGCCGCCCCATTCGTGGCGACCGATCAGAATTCGGTCGCCGGCCTGCCACGGTCCTAGCGCATTGAACGCCATGCCCCAGGCCGCCGAGCCGCTGCTGGCGAAAGCAATGGCCTCGGGCACGCTATTCAGCAGTTTGGCCGCCGCTGTTCGGGCGCGGGCCTGGATGGTTTGATCGGCGGCCTCCATCGGGCCGCCGAGGGCTTCGCGCTGTAATTGCTCAAGAATGGCGTCGAGGGTCGCCTGGCTGGGCAATGAAGCGCCAGCGTGGTTGAAGTGAATCACGCTGGCGCAACCTGGAGTGGCAGCCCGCAAACGCTCCACTTCGGCGCGATTCATGGACGCAGCTCGAATATCGCGTCAACTTCAACCGCCACACCAGCGGGCAGGCTGGACACGCCGACCGCTGTGCGTACGTGTTTACCTTTCTCGCCGAGGGCGTTGACCAGCAGGTTGGACGCGCCGTTGGCTACCGCGCTCTGGTTCTTGAAATCACCGGCGCTGGCGATGAACACGCCGAGGCGGATGATGCGCACCAGTTTGCTCAGGTCATCGCCCAATGCGTCGCTTAATTGCGCCAGCAGACCGAGGGTCGCAAGTTCGGCGGCGTTGACGCCTTCTTCGTCGCTGATCGACTCACCCAGGCGTCCGATGAACGCTGGCTTGCCGTCGAGCAAGGGAATCTGCCCGGAAATGAATAGCTGGTTCTGACTGACGACATGGCTGACGTAGTTGGCGACCGGCAGGCTCGGGGTTGGCAGGGCCAGGCCGAGTTTTTGGACACGTTGGGCGAGTGAGTCGGTCATGTTGAATCCTCCTGAATGAGGGGTTCAGCATGGTGGCGCCGCACAGGTGAAACAAACGGATAGATTTAATCCGACGTATTCAAATGGCTCATGTGTCGGCGATGTCGTTCAGCCATTCGCCGAAACATTCGGCGGCATGGCTCGGCGGGCGATCCGGGGTGACCAGCCAATAGCCGATCTCGCTGCTGAATGGCGGGGTGTCGAAGGCTGACACCAGCGCTCCTTCCTTGAGTCGGCGCTCGATCAAGCGCTTGCGACCCATCGCGATACCCTGGCCGGCCACAGCGGCTTCGACCACGATGTTGTAATCGTGCAGCATCACGCTGGGGTAGGGGGCGAGGTCGATGCCGTTTTGCGCGCTCCAGTCGATCCACTCGAAGGGCTGCAGAGATTTGGCCATCAGCAGCGGACCTTTGTCGACACCTTGGGCCTTGAACGCCGGGCTGCATACCGGCGTGAGTGTTTCTCCCATGAAGCGCCGGGCCCGAACCTTGGGCCAGCCGCCCTTGCCGTAACGGATGGCGAGGTCCACTTCGCCGCCATTGACGTCGGCCAGTTGCACCGAAGGCAGCAACTCCACATGAATGTGCGGGTGGCGCGCATTGAACCCGGCCAGTCGCGGCGCCAGCCATAAGGTCGCGAACGACGCGAGCAGGCCGATGCGCAGGCTGGTTTCCTGGTGTTCATTGCCTCGCAGGTCGCGGGTGGCCGAGGCAATGGATTCCAGCGCGGGTTGGATCTTGCGGTAATAGGTTTCGCCGGCCGGCGTCAGATCGATGGCCCGGGTACGCCGGATAAACAGTCGCTGGTTGAGGAATTGCTCAAGTTTTTGGACCTGATGGCTGATCGCACTTTGGGTTACCGACAACTCATCGGCAGCCTTGATAAAGCTCAAGTGGCGGGCCACGGCCTCGAAGGCGCGCAGGGCCATCAAGGGCGGCAGATCCTGATGCAATTCCACGGTCGGTCCTTAAAGGCTGTCTGTAGCAAAGCGCCGATTGTGCGGTGAAAAACCGGCGTGAGCACATATTTTGTTAATGCCCCGTTGTGCGGTGACTGGTCAGCGCGGGCGCCAGACCGCATTATTGGCGCAATCCCGACTGAACGTCCTTTTCCAGCGATGCACTGAGCGCCATGAGCCAAGACGACAAACTGATCGACCTGAATGCCGAACGTGCCAAGCGCGTTCATGACCTCAACGACAAGCGCCTGAACGAAGTGCGCCAGGCCTTCGAACAGGCCATGCCGTTGGGTAAAGCGAAGAAAAAGCCGAAGAACAAACCGAAAAAGCGTTGAAACCCCCTGCATCGTTTGATGCAGGTCAGTTATTTCCCCTCCTTTACGCCCAGTCTCGGGCGACATTGATCCCGGTCAATTTTCTCTCCAGCCCGATTGGTTAACTTAGCCCCATCGCAACAGGGCAAGTGCAGGAGGCCAGTCATGTTTTTCGACAACGTGGTGATCGCCGGAGTGCTGACAGTCGGCCTCATGGTTCTGTTTTTTGCAGGGTTTGGATATTTCATCTGGAAGGATTCGCATAAGCGCAAACCGTAGTTCTTTCCAGAGCAATGAGCACGCAAGGCATTTTGGGCAACTTCGGTTGCCCTTTTTTTTGCCTGTAAAAATCTCTCTCCCTACACAAATCCCCTGTGGGAGCGGGCTTGCTCGCGAAAGCGGTGTGTCAGGCAATATTAATGGGGACTGACACGACGCCTTCGCGAGCAAGCCCGCTCCCACAGGGGATTTGTGGTATCTGGAGGAAAGCAGCAGACATGAAAAAGGCGCGAACCTTACGGAACGCGCCTTTTTCGTTGCAGCGATGGATCAGCTACCCAGCGCCTTCGACGCCAGCCAGAACAGGCCAGCCGACAGGGCCACTGTAGCGGGCAGGGTCAGGACCCAGGCCAGCAGGATGGTTTTGACCGTGCCACCTTGCAGGCCGCTTTTGTTGGCGACCATGGTGCCAGCCACGCCCGAAGACAGGACGTGGGTGGTGGACACCGGCAGGCTGAAGATGTTGGCCAGGCCGATCATACAAGCGGTGGTGATTTGCGCCGACATGCCTTGTGCGTAAGTCATGCCTTGCTTGCCGATCTTCTCGCCGATCGTCAACACCACGCGTTTCCAGCCGACCATGGTGCCCAGGCCCAAGGCCAGGGCGACCGCCAGAATCACCCAGAACGGGGCGTATTCAGTGGTGGTGGTCAGGTCTTTGCGCAGCTTGTCCAGGTCAGCCTTTTCACGGGCTTGCAGGCCAGGCAACTTGGCGACTTTACGGGCTGTGTCGTCCAGGCAGAGCAGGTAGCGACGCACTTCGATGCGGCTTTCTGCCGGCAGCGAATGGTAGTCGGCTACACCTTTGAGGGTGTCGAGCAGGGCGCTGATGGTCGGTTCGGTCTGTTGCGGGTTGCAACGGAATTTCTCCGGCAGATCGCCTTCAACGCTTTTGCCCAGGGCCAGGAACTCACCCAGGGTGTCAGCGTTGCGCTTGTAGAACTGGCTCAAGTGCAGGGTCGCATCGCGGGTGCGTTCGATCTGGTAAGTAGTGCTGCTCAGGTCGAGAACGAACTGCGCCGGCACAATACCGATCAACACCAGCATGATCAGGCCGATGCCTTTCTGGCCATCGTTGGAACCGTGCACGAAGCTCACGGCCATGGCCGAAATCACCAGCACCAGGCGATTCCAGAACGGCGGGTGCTTCTTGTCATCGAGCTTGCGGCGCTGGTCCGGCGTCTTGTGCATCTTCGACAGCGGACGCCACCATTTAAGGCCGATCAACACCAGTGCGGCCACGATGAAGCCGGCCATTGGCGAGAACACCAGGGACGCGCCGATATCGATCGCCTTCTGCCAGTTCACGCCGTCGGCCAACGGAATATCGTTGATCAGGGCGTTTGCCAGGCCGACACCGAGGATCGAACCGATCAGCGTGTGGGAGCTGGAGGCAGGGATACCGAAGTACCAGGTGCCCAGGTTCCAGGTGATGGCGGCGGCGAGCAACGAGAACACCATGGCCAGTCCGTGTCCGGTGTTCACATTGATCAGCAGCTCTACCGGCAGCAAATGGACGATGGCATACGCCACACCCACACCGCCCAGCAGAACGCCGAGAAAGTTGAACACACCGGAAAAGAACACCGCCAGATGAGGCGGCATGGCTTTGGTGTAGATAACAGTGGCCACCGCGTTTGCAGTGTCATGAAAGCCGTTGATGAACTCGAAGGCGAGGACAAAGGCCAGGGCGAGCAAGAGGCTCACAAGCACCCAAGCATCTAGTCCGCTGAATAAATCGATCATGAAGGTTTTCTGACCCGGTCGTAAGGGGGCGCGATTATGCCAGAAAAGACTGGAAATCGATGCACTAGCTGCTCATCGGTAACATTCTTCAACGAATTAGTTTGTAGCAAAGCCCTAAGCCCCAGGTTTTTACTGGGTTTTGCAACTCGTTGATTTTATTTGAAAAGTGACTGGCCACAAGGATTTCTCTCGAGGACACGAGAGGCGAAAACGCTTGTGTGAAATATCTGAGAAGAGGGTCGGACATGCGCCATTTGCCTCATCCGGTGGATGAGGTGGCCGCTGCCCGCTTGTAGCGGGCGCGAAAGGCATGGTCGCTACACCGCGCTTTTAGCGGATGCAGACGCAGACCCTTGAAGGATTCAGGCCGGACCGGTCAAGGCTCTTCGGCTTTGAGTTCCTTTTCCATCTTCTGCAGTTCTTGGCTGAATGCCTGATCCTGAACGGTGGCGCGTTTACGCCAGGGCTTGCGCTCCGGTTCGGGCTGAGCGGCGTAGGTGGTGACTTCCCCGCCGTAAACTTCCTTGTAACGTTGTTCCTGGCGCTCAAGTTCCGCGCGCAGTTCGTCTTTCGTCACAGTGCTACCTGTTTGAGTTGAGATAAATTCTGGTGAAACGCGCTGCATCGAATTTATTGACCACGTTCGTCGAAAGGACAATACCTGAAAGGGCATCGACTTTTTAACGACACAATAATCAACACTTCCATGTTGCAGGCGGCCACGGCACCAGAGAAAAACAGCTGACGTAGCTTCAGTATCCAGTTTCAGCGCGCGCGTTGGCGGTGCATATCAAATGAGCGTCAGGCGCTTGCTGCGGGCGGCGGCGATGGGACATCGCGCTCCGGGTGGCGTAATCGGCAAGTAAGAAACCGGCTGGCCACTGAGGTGCATTATAGCGGTCGATTCGAAGAACACTATCTCCGAAGAGTTAAAAGTGGTTCCTGGTGTGTGATGATTTTGTTACTCGCAACTTTTACGGGTAATTAGAGTATTCCCGGGTGCCACTTTTCAGCGATCTGTTTCTGGCGCCAACAAGTCGGACAAGTTCTAACCGTTACAGTTATCTCTAAGTCTGCAGCGCTCATGAGTAAGAACAACCGCCTCGCGCACCTCGGTCGTCGATTGCGATTATCGGTCGATGGTTCGATAATCGCCCAATCTTGCTGCCGGCGGCTTGTGTCCCGGCCGGGAGCCGCTTGTAATAGCCACTGATCCGTAGGGAAAGGACCTGATATGAACGATCAACTGCGCAACTCCTTCGCTTCAGTGGCGCCGCCGATCGTGGCCTCGCCGGCCAAGCGAATCCAGGCCATGACCGGCGACCCGGACTTTATGACCTCACTGGCCCGTGGCCTGGCGGTGGTGCAAGCGTTTCAGGAACGCAAGCGCCACCTGACCATCGCCCAGATCAGCCACCGCACGGAAATTCCCCGCGCTGCCGTGCGACGTTGCCTGCACACCCTGATCAAACTCGGCTACGCCACCACCGACGGACGTACCTATTCGTTGCTGCCCAAAGTCCTGACCCTGGGTCATGCCTACGTGTCGTCGACGCCATTGGCGGTGTCTGCTCAGCCGTACCTCGACCGTATGAGCGAGCAACTGCATGAGGCGTGCAACATGGCGACCCTGGAAGGCGATGACATTCTGTACATCGCCCGTTCGGCAACGACCCAGCGCCTGATTTCCGTGGACCTGTCGGTGGGCGGGCGCCTGCCGGCTTATTGCACGTCCATGGGGCGGATTCTGCTCGCGGCGCTGGATGACACGACGCTGGGCGAATATCTCGATCATGCGGAGTTTCAAGCCAAGACCAGTCGCACCTTGCACACCCCTGAGGCGTTGCTCGAATGCCTGCAAGAGGTGCGGCAACAAGGCTGGTGCATCGTCGATCAGGAACTGGAACAGGGCCTGCGCTCGATTGCGGTACCGGTGTACGACGCGTCTGGCCAAGTGGTGGCGGCGCTGAATGTCAGTACTCACGCCGGGCGCGTCAGCCGCAACGAACTGGAGCAACGCTTCCTCCCTGGCTTGCTGAGCGCCAGCCGCGATCTCAGTGCGCAACTGTTTGCCTAAGCAGTCTTCACCTAAGCTGTTCGATAAACGCACAGAGTCGCGTTTATCGAATTGACGCTGTTTCCCTCGGATCATTAATGTCGCGGCAGCGTCATCCGGCGCTGTTGGCCCTCGGTCACGCTGGACGACGACCCCCCAATAATAATGAGAAGAGGCCACGCGCTCCTGGCGTGGAATAAAAATAATGAACCAGCCTCAGTCTGCTGTAGGTAACTGCCTTGATGTGCAGTCCTTCATCAACGCCCAACCCATCTCGCGCTACCAGTGGCGAGTGGTGATCCTGTGTTTCCTGATTGTCTTCCTCGATGGCCTCGACACCGCGGCCATGGGTTTCATTGCGCCGGCCCTGTCCCAGGACTGGGGCATCGACCGCGCCAGCCTCGGCCCGGTGATGAGTGCCGCGCTGATCGGCATGGTCTTCGGCGCACTCGGTTCCGGGCCATTGGCTGACCGTTTCGGGCGAAAAGTCGTCCTGGTGGGCGCGGTCTTCCTGTTCGGCATCTTCAGCCTGGCCTCGGCCTACAGCAGCAACGTCGATCAATTGCTGGTGCTGCGTTTCCTCACCGGCCTGGGCTTGGGCGCGGGCATGCCAAACGCCACCACGCTGCTGTCGGAATACACCCCGGAGCGCAAGAAATCCCTGCTGGTGACCAGCATGTTCTGCGGCTTCAACCTCGGCATGGCCGGCGGCGGATTCATTTCCGCCAAGCTGATCCCTGCGTTTGGCTGGCACAGCCTGCTGTTGATCGGTGGGATTCTGCCGCTGATCCTTACCGTCGTATTGCTGTTCTGGCTGCCGGAATCGGCGCGTTTCCTTGTAGTCCGTAACCGCGGCACCGACAAAGTACGCAAAACCCTGGCGCCGATTGATCCGGTGGTGGTGGCCCAGGCCTCCAGTTTTAGTGTGCCGGAACAGAAAACCGTGAAGGCCCGCAATGTGTTCGCGGTGATTTTCTCCGGCACTTACAGCACTGGCACCTTGCTGCTGTGGCTGACCTACTTCATGGGCCTGGTGATCGTTTACCTGTTGACCAGTTGGTTGCCGACGCTGATGCGTGACAGCGGCGCGAGCATGGAGCAGGCCGCGTTCATCGGTGCGTTGTTCCAGTTCGGCGGGGTATTGAGCGCGGTCGGCGTAGGTTGGGCGATGGACCGGTTCAATCCGCACAAGGTCATCGGCAGTTTCTACCTGTTGGCCGGGGTGTTTGCCTACGCGGTCGGGCAGAGCCTGGGACACATCACGCTGTTGGCGACGTTGGTGCTGGTGGCGGGGATGTGCGTCAACGGTGCGCAATCGGCGATGCCTTCGCTGGCGGCACGGTTCTATCCGACCCAGGGCCGGGCGACCGGCGTCTCGTGGATGCTCGGGATTGGTCGCTTTGGCGCGATTCTCGGGGCGTGGATGGGCGCGACGTTGTTGGGGTTGGGCTGGAATTTTGAGCAGGTGCTGACGGCGCTGGTGATCCCGGCGGCATTGGCGACCACGGCGGTGGTGATCAAGGGCATGGTCAGTCATGCGGATGCGACCTGAAGCAGGTTTCTGATTCTTCGTTGAATGTGAGGGCCTCTTCGCGGGCAAGCCACGCTCCTACAGGAATATGCATAACCCTGTAGGAGCGAGGCTTGCCCGCGAAGCTTTTAAAGGTCGATAGCCAAACAACAATCTGTTCGATAAACGAACACTCAGTCGATTATCGGATTGTTTGGCCATTTTCTGCGGCTTACTCTTCAGTGACTTCGGCGCTGAACCTCGCGCCTTTTTCTTCCACTGTCGGTAAACAACAAAACGGGAGCCTGCCCCATGGCTGAAATCCTTTCGCTGCATGACGCGGTGAAGCAATTCGTCAACGACGGCGATACCGTCGCGCTCGAAGGCTTCACTCACCTGATTCCGACGGCGGCGGGTCATGAAATCATTCGCCAGGGCAAGAAAGATCTGACGCTGGTGCGGATGACGCCTGACTTGATCTACGACCAGTTGATCGGTGCCGGTTGTGCTCGCAAGCTGATTTTCTCCTGGGGCGGTAACCCTGGCGTGGGTTCGCTGCACCGTCTGCGTGACGCGGTCGAGAAACAGTGGCCGCATCCTCTGGAAATCGAAGAACACAGCCACGCCGACCTGGCGAATGCCTACGTCGCCGGTGCCTCCGGCCTGCCGTTCGCGGTGCTGCGTGCCTACGCCGGTTCCGATCTGCCGAAGGTTAACCCGCTGATCAAAACCGTCACCTGCCCGTTCACCGGCGAAGTGCTGGCCGCCGTGCCTTCGGTGCGCCCGGACATCACCGTGATTCACGCGCAGAAAGCCGACCGTAAAGGCAACGTGCTGCTGTGGGGCATTCTCGGTGTGCAGAAGGAAGCGGCGCTGGCCGCCAAGCGCTGCATCGTCACCGTCGAAGAAATCGTCGATGACCTCAATGCACCAATGAACTCCTGCGTGCTGCCAACCTGGGCCTTGAGCGCGGTCTGCCATGTGCCTGGCGGCGCGCATCCGTCCTACGCCCACGGTTACAACGAGCGCGACAACCGTTTCTACCAGGCCTGGGACCCGATTGCCCGGGACCGTGACACCTTCACCGCGTGGATCAACGAATACATCCACGGCTGCGCTGACTTCAGCGAGTTCCAGGCCAAGCTGGCCGCTGCTTCGGAGGCCAAGTAATGACTTACACCACGAATGAAATGATGACCGTCGCCGCCGCCCGCCGTCTGAAGAACGGTTCGGTGTGCTTCGTCGGCATCGGCCTGCCGTCGAAAGCCGCCAACCTGGCGCGGCTGACGTCTTCGCCGGATGTCGTCCTGATCTACGAATCGGGTCCGATCGGTGCCAAGCCGAGTGTATTGCCGCTGTCGATTGGTGACGGCGAGCTGGCGGAAACCGCTGACACCGTGGTGCCGACCGGTGAGATTTTTCGCTATTGGTTGCAGGGCGGACGCATCGACGTCGGTTTTCTCGGCGCGGCGCAGGTTGACCGCTTCGGCAATATCAACACCACGGTCGTGGGCGATTATCACCAGCCGAAAGTCCGTCTGCCGGGTGCCGGTGGCGCGCCGGAGATTGCCGGTTCGGCCAAGAGTGTGTTGATCATCCTTAAACAGTCGGCGCGTTCGTTTGTCGACAAGCTCGACTTCATTACCTCGGTCGGCCACGGCGAGGGCGGCGATTCGCGCAAGCGTCTGGGCCTGCCGGGCGCCGGTCCGGTCGGCATCATCACCGACCTGTGCATCATGGAGCCGGAAGCCGAAACCCATGAGTTCGTGGTCACCGCGCTGCATCCGGGCGTGACCCGCGAGCAAGTGGTCGCGGCCACCGGTTGGGCGATTCGTTTTGCCGAGCACGTTGAAAACACTGCCGAGCCCAGCGAGATAGAACTCAAGGCGCTGCGGGATCTTGAAGCCCGCACCGCTGCGGCCCACGGCCAAGCACCCGGAGAAGCGTGATGCGTGACGTTTACATCTGCGACGCGATTCGCACGCCCATCGGCCGTTTCGGCGGTGGCCTGTCAGCGGTTCGCGCCGATGACCTGGCCGCCGTGCCGATCAAGGCCTTGATGGAACGCAACCCGTCGGTTGACTGGAATGCAGTGGACGAGGTGTTCCTCGGCTGCGCCAACCAGGCCGGCGAAGACAACCGCAACGTAGCGCGTATGGCGCTGCTGCTGGCGGGTCTGCCGGAAAGCATTCCCGGCGTCACGCTCAATCGCCTCTGCGCGTCGGGCATGGACGCCATCGGCACCGCGTTCCGCGCGATTGCCAGCGGCGAAATGGAGCTGGCGATTGCCGGCGGCGTCGAGTCGATGTCCCGCGCGCCGTTCGTGATGGGCAAGGCCGATGCCGCGTTTTCGCGCAACATGAAGCTGGAAGACACCACCATCGGCTGGCGTTTTATCAACCCGTTGATGAAAGCCCAGTACGGCGTCGATGCGATGCCGCAAACCGCCGACAACGTGGCGGACGACTACGAAGTGTCGCGCGAGGATCAGGACGCTTTCGCCCTGCGCAGTCAGCAGCGCACCGCCGCCGCGCAAGCCGCAGGATTTTTCGCTGAAGAAATCGTTGAAGTGCGGATTGCCCACAAGAAGGGCGAATCCGTGGT
The DNA here is from genome assembly GCF_024296925.1 of Pseudomonas nunensis. NCBI lineage: Bacteria > Pseudomonadati > Pseudomonadota > Gammaproteobacteria > Pseudomonadales > Pseudomonadaceae > Pseudomonas > Pseudomonas nunensis. The sequence continues at coordinate 4,741,353 of NZ_CP101125.1, read as the reverse complement.
GACGCAGGATGAACATCCACGCGCCGACACCACCCTGGAAACCCTGGCCAAACTCAAACCGGTCAACGGCCCGGACAAAACCGTCACTGCCGGTAATGCTTCCGGTGTGAATGACGGCGCGGCGGCGCTGATTCTGGCGTCAGCCGAAGCGGTGAAGAAACACGGACTCACTGCCCGCGCCAAAGTGCTGGGCATGGCGAGCGCCGGTGTGGCTCCTCGGATCATGGGCATCGGCCCGGTGCCCGCAGTGCGCAAACTCACCGAACGCCTCGGTCTGGCCGTTAGCGATTTCGACGTGATCGAACTCAACGAAGCCTTCGCCAGCCAAGGTTTGGCGGTGTTGCGTGAACTGGGGATCGCCGACGATGCAGCCCAGGTCAACCCGAACGGCGGCGCGATTGCCTTGGGTCATCCACTGGGCATGAGCGGTGCGCGTCTGGTGCTGACCGCGCTGCATCAGCTGGAAAAGACCGGTGGCAAGAAAGGTCTGGCAACCATGTGCGTCGGCGTCGGCCAAGGTCTGGCACTCGCGATCGAACGCGTCTGACCGCCGCCGACTAATAAGAACAGAGGAAAAGCGAAATGACTGACAAGCCTGGTTACCGTCGTCCGAAGGAAGGCACCCAGCCGGAATACCTGCACCCGACCTATCAATCCACCAACCGTCGCGCGCCGTCCAAGCCATTGGTGTTTTTGCCGCATTCGCTGTCGGAAATCACCGGCCCGACCATTGGCGCCGAGCGCATCAATGAGCAGGACAACGACCTGACCGCCCAGCACAACGGCGAGCCATTGGGCGAGCGCATCATCATTCACGGTCGCGTGCTGGATGAAGACGGCTTGCCGGTGCCGGGGATTCTGGTGGAGATCTGGCAGGCTAACGCCGCCGGTCGCTACAACCATGCCCGCGACCTGCATGACGCGCCGCTGGACCCGAACTTTACCGGCACCGGTCGCACCGTGACCGACGCCGATGGCTGGTATCAGTTCCAGACCATCAAGCCCGGCGCCTATCCTTGGGGCAACCACCACAACGCCTGGCGCCCGGCGCACATCCATTTTTCGTTGTTCGGGCCTAGCATCCTGACGCGGCTGGTGACCCAGATGTATTTCCCGGGTGACCCGTTGCTGGCCTATGACCCGATCTACAACTGTGTACCCGATACCAGCGCCAAAGAGCGTTTGATTGCCAGTTTCGACCTGGAAAAAACCATTCCTTCCTATGCCCTCGGTTATCGCTGGGACATCGTCTTGCGCGGCCGTGAAGCCACGCCGATGGAGAAATAAGATGACGCTGAACGCGACCACGTCCCACACCGTCGGGCCGTATTACCACATCGGCCTGACCTGGCTGAACCGCGAAGATCTGACCGTCGAACAAACCCTGGGCCAGCGCGTGGCGATCACCGGGCAAGTCGTCGATGGCAATGGCGATTTCGTCAACGACGCGATGCTGGAAGTCTGGCAGGCCAACGCCGCCGGCAAGTACGACCACCCCGAAGACGAACAGGACAAACCCCTGGACCCGAACTTCGAAGGCTTTGGCCGGGTGCCGGTGGATGCCGAAGGGCGCTTTCGTTTCACCACGATCAAACCCGGTACGGTTGAGGGTTTGAACGGCACGACCCAGGCGCCGCACTTGGTGGTATTGGTGTTTGCACGTGGGTTGGTGAAGCACCTGCTGACGCGGATTTACTTTGACGGGGAGCCGGCGAACGTGGCGGATCCGTTGTTGGAGTGCGTGCCGACAGATCGTCGCGATACCTTGCTGGCAAAGGCTGATGCGTCCGGTGTTTATCAGTGGAATGTGATTTTGCAAGGCACCGATGCCGAGACGGTGTTCTTCGATTATTGAGTAAACACCACAACCCCTGTGGGAGCGGGCTTGCTCGCGAAGGCGTCGTGTCAGTCGACATCAACATTGACTGACCCACCGCTTTCGCGAGCAAGCCCGCTCCCACAGGGGGGATTGCGTTGCCTTATGAAACTGCGGAACGGGACTGTTGCGAAGTGTGTCTAGACTCTCACTGTCCCCATTGAGTGAAAAACAATGACAACTACCACTGCTTCTACAGAGCACTACACCGGGGAAGAGCGCAGCAAGCGCATCTTCGCCATTGTCGGCGCTTCGTCCGGCAACCTGGTCGAATGGTTCGACTTTTACGTTTACGCCTTTTGCGCCATCTACTTCGCGCCTGCTTTTTTCCCCTCCGATAACCCCACGGTGCAGTTGGTTAACACCGCCGGTGTGTTCGCTGCCGGGTTCCTGATGCGGCCCATCGGTGGCTGGATTTTCGGCCGTGTGGCGGACAAGCACGGGCGCAAAAATTCGATGCTGATTTCGATTCTGATGATGTGCTTTGGCTCGTTGCTTATCGCGTGCCTGCCGACCTACAAAGACATCGGCGTGTGGGCGCCAATCCTGTTGCTGTTCGCGCGCCTGCTCCAGGGCTTGTCGGTGGGCGGCGAGTACGGCACCACCGCGACCTACATGAGCGAAGTCGCCCTCAAGGGCCAGCGCGGTTTCTTTGCCTCGTTCCAGTACGTGACGCTGATCGGCGGGCAACTGCTGGCGGTGTCGCTGGTGGTGATCCTGCAACAGTTCCTCACCGAAGATGACCTGCGGGCCTACGGCTGGCGAATCCCGTTCGTGGTCGGTGCGGTGGCGGCGGTGATCTCGCTGTTCCTGCGTCGCTCGCTCAAGGAAACCACCAGCAAGGAAATGCGCGAAAACAAGGACGCCGGCAGCATCATGGCGCTATTCCGCGACCATAAAGCCGCGTTCATCACCGTGCTTGGCTACACCGCCGGCGGCTCGCTGATTTTCTACACCTTCACCACGTACATGCAGAAATACCTGGTGAACACCGCCGGGATGCACGCCAAGACCGCCAGTTACATCATGACCGGCGCGCTGTTCCTTTATATGTGCATGCAGCCGTTGTTCGGCATGCTCGCGGACAAGATTGGCCGGCGTAACTCGATGCTCTGGTTCGGTGCCTTGGGGACGCTGTTCACCGTGCCGATCCTGCTCAGTCTGAAAAGCGTCAGCAGTCCGTTCCTGGCGTTTGTGCTGATCACCGTGGCGCTGGCGATCGTCAGTTTCTACACCTCGATCAGCGGCCTGGTAAAAGCCGAAATGTTCCCGCCGGAAGTACGCGCTCTGGGCGTTGGCCTGGCGTATGCGGTAGCGAATGCGATCTTCGGTGGTTCGGCGGAATACGTCGCCCTGAGCCTCAAAGCCGTGGGCATGGAAAACTCCTTCTACTGGTACGTCACGGTGATGATGGCGGTGGCGTTCCTGTTCAGCCTGCGTCTGCCCAAGCAAGCGAAGTATTTGCACCACGACCTTTGATCTTTACCCGTGGGCCCCAGCGGCCCACGCCCTCAAGGATTGTTTATGAACCAGCGACCGAACAATCAATTGTTCGATGCCTATTTCACTGCCCGTGATATGCGCGACGTGTTCTGCGATCAGGGCCGGGTCCAGGCCATGCTCGATTTCGAAGCGGCGCTGGCCCGGGCCGAAGCGCGGGTCGGGTTGATTCCGCACAGCGCTGTCGCGTCCATCGAGGCCGCGTGTCAGGCCGGGCATTACGATTTCGCCGCCCTCGGTGAAGCGATTGCCACGGCGGGCAATTCGGCGATTCCACTGGTCAAGGCCTTGGGCAAACAGATCGCGGCGAACGATGTCGAGGCCGAGCGTTATGTGCACCTGGGCGCGACCAGTCAGGACGTGATGGATTCCGGTCTGGTGCTGCAACTGCGCCGGGCACTGGAGCTGATCGAAAGCGATCTGGCGCAACTGGGGGAAACCCTGGCGACCCAGGCCTGGCGCTACGTGGCTACGCCGCTGGCCGGACGCACCTGGTTGCAACACGCGACGCCGGTGACCCTCGGCATGAAGATCGCCGGTTGGTTGGGCGCGGTGACCCGCAGTCGCCAGCGTCTGCGCGAGCTCAAGCCGCGCCTGCTGGTGCTGCAATTCGGCGGCGCTTCCGGGACTCTTGCTGCCCTCGGCGAGCAGGCCATGCCGATTGCCAACGCCTTGGCCGAAGAGCTGCAACTGGCGTTGCCGGAACAACCCTGGCACACCCAGCGCGATCGACTGGTGGAGTTTGGCGCGGTGCTTGGCCTGATCGCCGGCAGCCTCGGCAAATTTGGCCGCGACATCAGCCTGTTGATGCAGACCGAAGCTGCTGAAGTCTTTGAACCTGCGGCGCCGGGCAAGGGCGGTTCCTCGACCATGCCGCACAAGCGTAACCCGGTGGGCGCGGCGGTGTTGATCGGCGCGGCGACTCGAGTGCCGGGTTTGCTCTCGACATTGTTCAGCGCCATGCCGCAAGAACACGAGCGCAGCCTGGGCTTGTGGCATGCCGAGTGGGAAACCCTGCCGGAGATTTGCTGCCTGGTGTCCGGCAGCCTGCAACAAGCGCTGCTGCTGGCCGACGGCCTGGAAGTCGACGCGACCCGCATGGCGCGCAACCTCGACCTGACTCAGGGCCTGGTGCTGGCCGAAGCGGTGAGCATCGTCCTCGCGCAACGGGTCGGCCGCGATACCGCGCATCATCTGCTGGAACACTGCTGCAAACGTGCGGTGGCCGAACAGCGTCATCTGCGTGCGGTCCTCGGTGACGAGCCGCAAGTGACGGCGCAACTGTCGGACGCTGAACTGGATCAATTGCTGGACCCTGCCCATTACCTCGGCCAGGCCCATACCTGGGTCGAGCGCGCGGTGGCTGAACATTTTGCGTTGACTGCCTGAAGGAGGCTGCTGTGGCATTCGTACAACTCGCCGAGGGCGAACTGCACTATCAAATTCAAGGGCCGGAGGATGCGCCGGTGCTGGTGCTGTCCAACTCGCTGGGCACCGACCTGCGCATGTGGGACGCGCAGATGGCGGCGTTCACCAAGCATTTCCGGGTGCTGCGTTTTGACACCCGTGGCCATGGCCAGTCGCTGGTGACACCGGGGCCTTACACCATCGAACAACTGGGCCACGACGTGCTGGCGCTGCTGGATGCGTTGCACATCGAGCGTGCGCATTTCTGTGGTCTGTCCATGGGCGGCTTGATTGGGCAGTGGCTGGGGATCAACGCTGGTGAGCGGCTGAACAAGCTGATCGTGTGCAACACCGCAGCGAAAATCGGCGATCCGTCGGTGTGGAACCCGCGGATCGAAACCGTGTTGCGTGACGGTCCGGCGGCGATGATTGCCTTGCGTGATGCGTCGATTGCGCGCTGGTTTACCCCGGACTTTGCCGAAGCCAATCCGGCGGCGGCGAAGAAGATCACCGACATGCTCGCGTCTACTTCGCCTGAAGGTTACGCGGCCAATTGCGCCGCCGTGCGCGATGCCGATTTCCGCGATCAGTTGTCCTCGATCAAAGTGCCGCTGCTGGTGATCGCCGGCAGCGACGACGCGGTTACGCCGCCGTCCGGTGGGCACTTTATTCAGGCACACGTGCAGGGCGCCGAATACGCCGAGTTCTATGCCGCGCACCTGTCCAACGTCCAGGCCGGCGCCGCGTTCAGCGAGCGAGTCTTGGCGTTTTTGGCGAATCATTGAGGGGATTTTTGTGGACGAGAAACAACGTTACGACGAAGGCCTGGAAGTTCGCCGCGCAGTGCTTGGCGACGCGCATGTCGATCGCAGCCTGAATGCCCTGACCGAGTTCAACTCTGAGTTCCAGGAAATGATCACCCGCCACGCCTGGGGCGACATCTGGACCCGCCCGGGCCTGCCGCGCCACACCCGTAGCCTGATCACCATCGCCATGCTGATCGGCATGAACCGCAGCGAAGAACTCAAACTGCACCTGCGCGCCGCCGCCAACAACGGCGTGACCCGTGGCGAGATCAAGGAAGTGATCATGCAAAGCGCGATCTACTGCGGAATCCCGGCAGCGAACGCCACGTTCCACCTGGCGGAGTCGGTGTGGGATGAGTTGGGGGTTGAGTCGCGGGAGTGATCTTTGAAGTTTGCGGTGTCTGAGCTGACGCCTTCGCGGGCAAGCCTCGCTCCTACAATGGAACGCGACTTCCTGTAGGAGCGAGGCTTGCCCGCGAAGGCGTCTTTGACTTACAGCAAGCTGATCGGATAGCTGACGATCAAGCGGTTTTCATCGAACTCGTTATTGCTGAAGTCCCGGCGCATGGTCGAGTTGCGCCATTTGAAGTTCAGGTCCTTGAGCGTGCCGCTTTGCACGGTGTAGCCGAGTTCGCTCTCGCGGCCCCATTCCTTGCCGTTGGTGATGGTGCCGGTGTGCACGTTGTCACCGTTGATGTAGCGGTTCATCAGGGTCAGGCCGGGAATGCCGAGGGCGACGAAGTTGTAGTCGTGGCGCAGTTGCCAGGAGCGTTCCTGGGCGTTGTCGTAGCTGCTGTTGTAACTGTCGTTGGCCAGGGTCCCGCCGCTGGTACCGTTGACTCGCATCCAGGCGCTGTCGCCGGTGAGTTTTTGCAGGCCGACGTAGAAGGTGTTGCCGCCGTACCTGGCCGAGAACATCCCGGACCAGGTCTTGTTGTCCAGCTCGCCGGCCCGGGCACTGCCGTCGTCCTTGCTGTAGAAGAAACCGAGGTTGGCGCCCAGGGTCCAGTCGCCGAGGGGCTGCGTGTGGATCAGGTTGATGAATTGCTGACTGTAGATGTCCTTGAGTTCAGCGTTCCACAGGCCAATCTGAGTGTGCTTGTCGTTGAACACGTACTCGCCGCCCTGGAAGTTGAAACGGTCGGAGGTGAACGCCGCTTTGCCGACCATCGACATGTCGCTCATGCTGCTGTCGTCCCGTGGGCTGTTGGCGCGGAACTGGCCGCCGTAGAGCGTCAGGCCATCGATTTCCTTCGAGGTGATCTGCCCGCCACGGAAGGTTTGCGGCAGGGAGCGGCCGTCATCCGAACGCAGGATCGGCAGCACCGGCATCCACTCGCCGACCTTCACTTCGGTCTGTGACAGCTTGGCCTTGAACGCCACGTTGGTGCGGCCAAAGTTGTCCGCCGGGCGCCCGTCGTGATCCAGCGGCAACAACTGCGTCCCGCCGGTGCCTTTACCGCCATCGAGTTTCACCGAGTACAGCCCCAACACGTCCATGCCGAACCCGACCGTGCCTTGGGTGAAACCGGACTTGGCGTCGAGGATGAAGTTTTGTGTCCACTCCTCAGCCTTGCCCTGGGCCTTGGTCGGGTTGGTGAAGTTGCGGTTGATGTAGAAGTTGCGCAGGTTGAGGTTGACCTTGGCCCCTTCGACAAAACCCGCTTCCTCGGCGACAGCCGGCAGGGCGTTGGCCGCCAATGCGGCGGCGATGAGGCTGGGAAACATGTACTGCGCGGTGGAAGGTTTCATGGGCTCGGGTCTCTCTAATTGTTAGGGGTGAAACGGGGCGCTGCCGCAACCTGAGGGGTGCAGACACAAGGGGTTGGAACCGGGGGCGAAACGGGCGAGATCAGCCGGACAGGGCAGGGCGCGGGGGCATGGTGTCGAACCTGTTGTTATTGGTTTTGTGGGGCGAATGGTGCGGGGGATGGGCGGGCGGATTCAATTGGGGGAAGCGGGTTTTGGGCGATTATCGAACGCAAGATTGGCTTGAATTTTTGAGGTGTATGGGCGGGCCTCATCGCGAGCAAGCTCGCTCCCACAGTGGATCTCCATTTGCTATAGATCGCATGCGCACAGCAGATCCCCTGTGGGAGCGAGCTTGCTCGCGATGGCGCCAGACCAGGCAACACACCTTTTCCCGCAGCCAACAAAAAGCCCACCAATCGGTGGGCTTCTTGTATTCAAAGCGCTATCAGAACAACTTCAACTTCGGCGCTTCTTCTTTCAACGGCTCGTTCTTCGCCGTTTGTTCGTTCCAGCCACCACCCAGCGCCTTGTACAGATTCACGGCACTGTTCAGTTGCGCCAGACGGTCGGTGATCAGTGTCTGTTGGGCACTGAACAGCTGACGCTGGGCATCGAGGAAGGTCAGGTTGCTGTCGACACCAATGCGATAGCGACGCTCGGCCAGACGGTAGTAGTCCTGGTTGGCGGCGACGAAATCGCGCTGGGCTTGCAACTGCTCGGTGTAGGTCTGGCGCGCGGCCAGGCCGTCGGCGACTTCCTGGAAGGCCGTTTGAATGGACTTCTCGTAGTTCGCCACGCCGATGTCTTTCTGGATTTTCGAGTAATCCAGGCTGGCGCGCAGGCTGCCGGCGTTGAAGATCGGCAGGTTGATCTGCGGCGAGAACAGCCAGGTTCCCGAACCACCCTTGAACAGACCGGACAGGTCCGGGCTCAGGGTCCCGGCATTGGCGGTCAGGCTGATGCTCGGGAAGAACGCAGCCCGCGCCGCGCCGATGTTGGCGTTGGCAGCCTTCAGGTTGTATTCGGCCTGGAGGATGTCCGGACGACGTTGCAGCAAGTCCGACGGCAGGCCCGGCGGTACATCGCTCAGCAGGTCGTCCGACAAAGGCTTGGCCGCTTGCAGGTTGGCCGGGACGCCAGTGCCGAGCAGCAGCACCAGGCTGTTTTCATCCTGGGCGACCTGACGGGTGTACCTGGCCAGTTGCGCCCGGGCGTTTTCCACCGAGGTACGCGACTGCGCCAGGTCCAGCGCCGAGGCGACACCGACTTCGTTGCTGCGCGAGGTGAGCTTGAAGCTCTCCTCGAACGCGCCGAGGGTGTCCTGGGTCAGCTTCAGCAGTTCCTTGTCGGCCTGCCAGGTCAGGTAGGCGTTGGCCACACTGGCCACCAGGCTGATCTGAGTACTGCGGCGTGCTTCTTCTGTGGCGAAGTATTTCTGCAGGGCTTCTTCGCTCAGGCTGCGAACCCGACCGAACAGGTCGAGTTCATAAGCGCTGATGCCGACCGTGGCCGAGTAGGAACTGGTGATGCCAGCCTGACCGGTTTGCGACATGTCCGCCGGCACACGCTGACGACTGCCGCTACCAGTGGCCGAAACCGCCGGGTACAGATCGGCACGCTGGATGCGGTACTGCGCCGCGAAAGCGTCGATGTTCAGGGCCGCGACACGCAGGTCGCGGTTGTTTTCCAGGGCGACCTGGATCATCTGCTGCAATGCCGGGTCATGGAAAAACTGCTTCCAGCCTTGCTCGGCCGCAGCCTGGCTCGGCGCCTGGGCCGGCGAATACGCCGGACCTTGCGGGAACTGGTTCGCCACCGGTGCCGCGGGCTGCTGATAGTCAGGAATCAGCGAGCAGCCACCGAGCACGAAAGCGGCAACAGCTAGGGAGAGTAGCGACTTGCTCATTGGCCAGCCTCTTTAGGAGTTTCATTGGCGTCATCCTCATCAGCCTTATTACGCTGGCCGATGGACGACACGGTGACGAAGAACAGTGGGACCCAGAAGATCGCCAGGATCGTGGCGGTGATCATACCGCCAATTACCCCGGTGCCAATCGCATGCTGGCTGCCCGAACCGGCGCCAGTGGAGATCGCCAGTGGAACCACACCAAGCACGAAGGCCAGCGACGTCATGATGATCGGTCGCAGACGCATGCGGCAGGCCTCGATGGCAGCCTCGCGCAGGGACTTGCCTTGTTCGTGCAGCGCCTTGGCGAACTCGACGATCAGAATGGCGTTTTTCGATGCCAGACCGATGGTTGTCAACAGACCCACCTGGAAGTAAACGTCGTTGGACAACCCGCGCAGGCTGGTCGCCATCAGCGCACCGATGATCCCCAACGGCACCACCAGCATGACCGCGATCGGAATCGACCAGCTTTCATACAGGGCCGCCAGACACAGGAACACCATCAGCAACGACAGGGCGTACAGCGCTGGCGCCTGGGAGCCGGACAAGCGTTCCTCGTACGACAGACCGGTCCACGAAATGCCCACACCCGCCGGCAGTTTCTTGGCAATCGCTTCGACTTCGGCCATGGCTTCACCGGTGGAATAGCCCGGCGCCGGAGCCCCGAGGATTTCCATCGCTTCTACGCCGTTGTAACGGGCCAGTTTCGGCGAACCGTAGACCCACTCACCCTTGGCGAACGCGGAGAACGGCACCATGGTGCCCGCGCTGTTGCGCACATACCACTTCTTCAAGTCTTCCGGGCTCATCCGCGAACCTGGCTTACCTTGCACGTAAACCTTCTTCACCCGACCACGGTCGATAAAGTCGTTCACGTAGCTACTACCGAAGGAGATCGACAGCGTGCTGTTGATGTCGGAGAGGGTCAGGCCCAGGGCGCTGGCTTTCTCGTCGTCGATTTCCAGCTGGTATTGCGGTTCATCGTTCAGGCCGTTCGGACGCACCTGATACAGGACTTTGCTTTGTGCCGCCATGCCGAGGAACTGGTTACGCGCAGCCATCAGCTTTTCGTGACCGATACCGGCGCGGTCTTGCAGGAACACGTCGAAACCGGTGGCGTTACCCAACTCCAGTACCGCCGGCGGTGCGAAGGCAAACACCATCGCATCGCGGAAGGTAAAGAAGTGCTGCTGGGCACGGCCTGCCAGGGCAAACACGCTGTTGTCAGCGTTACGCTCGCCCCATGGCTTGAGCATGATGAACGCCAGGCCAGAGCTCTGGCCGCGACCGGCGAAGTTGAAGCCGTTCACGGTGAACACCGAAGCTACCGAGCCGGATTCTTTCTCCAGCAGGTAGGAACGCATCTCGTCGATCACCACCTGGGTGCGTTCGGCACTGGAACCGGCCGGGGTTTGCACCTGGGCGAACAGTACGCCCTGGTCTTCTTCCGGCAGGAACGCGGTCGGGATGCGGGTGAACAGCCAGATCATGCCGACGATTATCAGCAGGTACGCCAGCAGGTACGGGATCTTGTGCTTGAGCATGTTGCCGACACCGCGCTCGTAGCTTCTGAGCCCACGGTCGAAGTTGCGGTTGAACCAGCCGAAGAAGCCGCGTTTCGGTGTGCCGTGCTCGCCTTTCGGAATCGCCTTGAGCATGGTGGCGCAGAGCGCCGGGGTGAAGATCAGGGCAACCAATACCGACAGGGCCATGGCCGAGACGATGGTGATCGAGAACTGCTTGTAGATCACGCCGGTGGAACCGCTGAAGAACGCCATCGGCAGCAGTACCGCCGACAGCACCAACGCGATACCGACCAGCGCGCCCTGGATCTGCCCCATGGATTTTTTGGTGGCTTCCTTGGGTGACAGGCCTTCCTCGCTCATCACCCGTTCGACGTTTTCCACCACGACGATGGCATCGTCCACCAGCAATCCGATCGCCAACACCATACCGAACATGGTCAGGGTGTTGATGCTGAAACCGAAGGCCGCGAGGATCCCGAATGTACCCAGCAATACCACTGGCACGGTCATCGTGGTGATAACGGTGGCGCGGAAGTTTTGCAGGAACAGGAACATCACCAGGAACACCAGCACGATCGCTTCGACCAGGGTTTCAACCACACCCTTGATCGATTCGGTCACCACCGGCGTGGTGTCGTACGGGAATACCACTTCCATCCCTTGCGGGAAGAACGGCTTCAAATCGTCGATGGTTTTACGCAGCGCCTTGGCCGTATCGAGGGCGTTGGCACCGTTGGCCAGTTTCACTGCCAGACCGGAAGCCGGTTTGCCGTTGAACTGCGCCGCGATGCTGGAGTTTTCGCCACCCAGACCGACATCGGCGACATCACCGACGCGAACTTGCGAACCATCCTTGTTGACCTTCAGCAGGATCGCCTTGAACTGCTCGGCAGTCTGCAGGCGGGTCTTGCCGATAATCGTGGCGTTCAGTTGCTGGCCAGGCATGGCCGGCAAGCCACCGAGTTGACCGGAGGAAATCTGAACGTTCTGCGCCGAGATCGCGGCACTGACATCGCCCGGGGTCAGGTTGAAGTTGTTCAGCTTGGCCGGATCGAGCCAGATGCGCATTGCGTACTGGGCACCGAAGACCTGGAAGTCACCGACACCGGCGGTCCGGGAGATCGGATCCTGCATGTTCGACACGATGTAGTTGGACAAGTCGTCCTTGGACATGCTGCCGTCTTGCGACACTACGCCGATGACCAACAGGAAGTTTTTCACTGCCTTGGTCACGCGGATCCCCTGTTGCTGCACTTCTTGCGGCAGCAGCGGGGTGGCCAGGTTCAGTTTGTTCTGGACCTGAACCTGTGCGGTATCGGAGTTGGTGCCCTGCTCGAAGGTCGCGGTAATGGTCATGCTGCCGTCGGAGTTACTTTCCGACGAGACATAACGCAGGTTATCGATACCGTTGAGCTGTTGCTCGATGACCTGCACCACGGTGTCCTGCACGGTTTGTGCGGACGCGCCTGGGTAGGTTACCTGGATCGCAATGGCCGGAGGCGCAATGCTCGGGTATTGGTTGATCGGCAGTTTGAGGATCGATAGAGCCCCGACCAGCATGATCACCAGGGCAATTACCCAGGCGAAAATCGGACGGTCGATAAAAAATTTCGACATGGTTTACTCCCCTTTGCCGCTGTAAGCCTTGTCAGCTGTCTGAGCGGGGGCCGGGTTCTTGCCAACGTTGGTTGCTTCCGTGGCCTTGACTTCAACGCCAGGTTTGACGAATTGCAGCCCTTCGGTAATCAGGCGATCGCCTGCCTTGAGACCGTCTTCGATCAACCATTGGCTGCCAACGGTACGGCTGGCCTTGAGCTGACGCAGCTCGACCTTGTTATCGGGACCGACGACCAGAGCGGTCGGGGTGCCTTTGAGGTCGCGGGTCACGCCTTGTTGCGGGGCCAGGATCGCTGCGCTGTTCACACCGGATTGCAGCTGGGCGTGTACGAACATGCCAGGCAGCAGGGTGTGATCAGGGTTGGGGAACACGGCGCGCAGGGTGACGGAACCGGTGGTCTGGTCAACCGAGACTTCGGAGAACTCCAGTTTGCCGTCCTGCTTGTACTGGCTGCCATCTTCCAGGGTCAGCTTGACCGCGGCCGAGTTGTCGCCAGCCTTTTGCAGGCGACCGCTTTCCAGTTCGCGACGCAGTTCAAGCAGCTCGACCGAAGACTGGGTCACGTCGACGTAGATCGGGTCCAGTTGCTGAATCACGGCCATCGCATCGGTCTGGCCGCTGGTGACCAGCGCACCTTCAGTCACCGAAGAACGGCCGATACGACCGGTGATCGGTGCGTAGACCTTGGTGTAGCGCACGTTGATCTGAGCCGATTGCAGGGACGCTTCCGATTGCAGGCGATTAGCCGTGGCAGTGTCGTATTCCTGACGGCTGACGGCTTGCTCCTGGACCAGTTGCTTGTAGCGATCAGAGATCGACTTGGTCTGTTGCAGGTTGGCTTCGGCGCTTTTCAGGGTGGCCTCATAGACCGACGGATCGATCTGATAGAGCTGCTGGCCAGCCTTGACGTCGCCGCCTTCCTTGAACAGGCGCTTGAGAATGATGCCGTTGACCTGAGGGCGGACTTCGGCAATGCGGTACGCGCTGGTACGGCCCGGAAGTTCGGATGTCAGGGTAAAGGCTTGGGGTTGCAGGGTTACGACGCCGACCTGAGGGGTGGGAGCGGCAGGAGGTGCCTCTTCCTTTTTACATCCGCTGAGCAGCGATGCGAGGGCGACGGCGGTGACCAGAGCGGTAACAGCTGGCTTGAATTGCATGAAAATCCTCGGGTCAGGCGCGCAAGATGCGCACTAGAAATGTGGAAGGGTAAAAAATGTGCGCTGAGTGGATAAGTAGCTTGCTAAGGAATATACTTACGTTCATGGTTGTTTGTAAATACCTTGGCTGCGTACCCACACCGTTACAAAAGCCGTTCGAAGGTTTGAATTGTAGGCCGGGGACGACTCCCAAGAGCGTTCGCCCCACTTTTATTCAGCGGTTGTTCAGACATCGCTGAAGCATCCTGATTGAGGTTGTACTGCCATGGTCCGTCGTACCAAAGAGGAAGCTCAAGAAACCCGTAGCCAGATACTCGAAGCGGCAGAGAAAGCCTTTTATGAAAGGGGCGTGGCGCGCACGACGCTGTCGGACATCGCCACCCTGGCGGGCGTCACTCGCGGGGCTATCTACTGGCATTTCAGCAACAAGGCGGACCTGGTGCAGGCGATGCTTGATAGCCTGCATGAGCCACTGGATGAAATGGCCAAGGCCAGCGAGAGCGAGCACGAACTCGATCCGCTGGGTTGCATGCGCAAACTGCTGACTCATTTGTTTCATCAAGTTGCCCTGGACCCGAAGACCCGACGCATCAACGAGATTCTTTTTCATAAGTGCGAATTCACCGATGAAATGTGTGACCTGCGCCAGCAGCGCCGGGCGGTCAGCCTCGACTGCAATGTGCGAATCGCCCTGGCCCTGACCAATGCCGTGAACCGGGGACAGTTGCCGGAAGATCTCGACACTGCCCGCGCGGCGATCAGCCTGCATGCTTACATCGACGGCATCCTGTATCAGTGGTTGCTGGCGCCGGACAGCTTTGAGCTGCACGTCGAAGCCGAGCGATGGGTCGATACAGGGTTGGATATGCTGCGCTTGAGCCCCAGTCTGCGCAAATGAAACAAAATGCGTAATTGGAACAGGTTGTGTCAATGCTCAGGTCCGCAGGCAAGCAGCGTTCCGTTCGCTGCGCGACTGTGGAGTGCCTTTATATAGGCTGGCGACGCGAGTTGATAGGTAGTGAACTACGTATTTTGTAGGGAAATTGTTGCGATGGCGTGAATGACTGCAAGCAGGCTGGCCTGATGTGCGACGCTCTCGCATCGATGCGAAACGACTTGGCCTGGTACCGACAGTGAACACCTGGCGAGAGGTGTTCATTTTACCGAAACAGGGTCGGGATCAACCCAGCGTAATCAGAACTTCGAATTCGAACGGCGGATCCTCATAGGCCTCGATTATTTCCGATGTGCACCGAATGTGGGTTTTACCGGAAGAGACGATTTTGTGTGTATGGTTTGCCTCGTCCCAGTTACCGCGCAACCTTGAAAATCCTCCTATTGCGGTCAATCCGAAATTGAATTGAAATCCTGCGGTTTCACTGTTGTAGTCAAAGAAGTCGCGGAATTTGGTTTTAAGATGCTCTCCATAACCGCCGTCGGGCTCTTCATATTTAGTCAGCAGGAAAAATGCTTTCGGCGTATGGGGTTGAATGCTGAGTTCATCCATTTGCGCTCGTGTCATTCTTCGACTGGTTTGCGTTAGTTTGAATGCATGGGAGGTGTTATTGACGATTTTAAAGATGATGCGCGTGTAGTCAGGATTGTTGTAGCCTTTCCAGAGGTTGATCTGGGCGTCCACGGGGCCGTGTAGTTGGTTGTACAGGCGCTCTCTTTCCTCTTTGGCCAACTTGTCTTTGAGTTCTTTTTCCTTGCGCTCTCTCTCGAGGCGCTGGCGTTGGTCTTCCTCGGCGTAACTGTATACAGGTCTGGAGTTTTCGTGATAATCGCCGGAAGAGCTGGAGAAGTAGTTCATGTAGTCGTCGTTCATTTCAATTCCATTTGATAAACGTCAGGGGTGAATGTTTGGTTTTTGCTGCGGCAGGGCGAGTATCGGTGTTGGAAGTGATGTTGAGTAGCGGATGTGTTTTTCCAAATATTAAACAGGCCTGTAAAAGTGCAAATAGAAAAGCCCCGGCTCTTTCGAGTCGGGGCTTTTTTATTTAAGCGATAGTTACAGCGTTGGATAGTCGATATAGCCGACCGGACCCTTGGCGTAGAACAGTTCCGGGCGCGCTTCGTTAAGCGGTGCGTCTGCCTTCAAACGCGCAGGCAGGTCCGGGTTGGCAATGAACGGTACGCCGAACGCGACCGCATCGGCCTTGCCTTCGGCCAGCCAGGCGTTGGCGCTGTCCTTGGTAAAGCGCTCGTTGGCGATGTACGGGCCGCCGAAGGCTTCTTTCAATTGTGGGCCCAGGCTGTCGCCGGCTTCTTTCTCGCGGGAGCAAATGAAGGCGATCCCACGTTTGCCCAGTTCGCGAGCCACATAAGTGAACGTCTCGGACAGATTGTCGTCGCCCATGTCATGCGAGTCAGCACGCGGTGCCAGGTGCACACCGACACGGCCGGCGCCCCAGACTTCGATCGCGGCATCCGTCACTTCCAGCAGCAGGCGTGCACGGTTTTCCAGGGAGCCGCCGTAGTTGTCGGTGCGCTGGTTGGTGCTGCTTTGCAGGAACTGGTCGAGCAGGTAACCGTTCGCGCCGTGGATTTCCACGCCGTCAAAACCGGCAGCCTTGGCGTTTTCCGCACCGACGCGGTAAGCGTCGACGACGTCAGCGATTTCTTCGATTTCCAGGGCGCGTGGAGTTGGGTAGTCGGCCAACGGACGAACCAGGCTGACGTGACCTTTTGGCTGAATGGCGCTCGGTGCAACCGGTGCTTCGCCGTTCAGGTACGACGGGTGGGAAACCCGACCAACGTGCCACAGTTGCAGGACGATCTTGCCGCCGGCCGCGTGGACCGCTTTGGTCACGTTGGCCCAGCCACGCACCTGATCGTTGGACCAGATGCCCGGGGTATCCGGGTAGCCGACGCCCATTGGCGTGACCGAAGTGGCTTCGCTGAGGATCAGGCCGGCCGAGGCACGTTGTACGTAGTATTCGGCCATCAGCGCGTTCGGCACACGGCCTTCGTCGGCGCGGCAGCGGGTCAGCGGAGCCATGATGATGCGGTTGGCCAACTCGAGGTCGCCCAGTTTGATCGGATCGAAAATAGTCGTCATTGAAATAGCTCTCTTTTGAAGATCAATTAGTAGTTGCAGGGGCCAGTTCGGGATCGCCGCTCTGACGGAAAGTAATCAGGGTTACCAGCAGGGCGAGTACCGCCAGTGCGGCAGCCGCGAGTGGCACGCTGGTCAGGCCGAAGCCGTGGGCGATGACGCTGCCGCCGACCCAGGCACCGAGTGCGTTGCCGACGTTGAACGCGCCGATGTTCAGGGTCGACACCAGGTTGGGTGCCGCTTTGCCGAAGGTCACCACGTTCACTTGCAGGGCCGGTACGGCGGCGAAACATGCGGTGGCCCAGAGGAACAGGGTGATTTCGGTAGGGATCACGGCAACGCTGGTCCAGGTCAGCACGGTGGAAACCACTGCCATGGTGATGAACACACCAATCAGCGTGGCCGCCATGCCTTTGTCCGCGAGCTTGCCGCCGATGATGTTGCCGACTGTCAGGCCCAGACCGATGAGCATCAGGGTCCAGGTCACGCCGCGTGGCGAGACACCGGTGACTTCGCCCAACAGCGGTGCCACATAGGTGAACAGGGTGAAGACCGAGGCGGCGAACAACGCGGTCATGCTCAATGACAGCCAGATCCCGGCGCCTTTGAGGGCGCGCAGTTCGGCGCGCATATCGAGTTTTTCTTCATCGCGCTTGGCCGGCAGGAAGCGGATCAGGCCGATCAGTGCGATCACGCCGATCACGGTCACCGCCCAGAACGTCGACCGCCAGCCATATTGCTGACCGAGCGCAGTGCCCAACGGCACGCCGAGGACGTTGGCCAGGGTCAAACCGGTGAACATCAGGGCCACGGCTGAAGCGCGTTTGTTGGCGGGCACCAGGCCTGCCGCTACTACCGAACCGATACCGAAGAACGCACCGTGGCACAGGGCGGTGACCACCCGGGCAAACATCAGCACGTCGTAATCACTGGCCAGGGCGCACAGCAGATTGCCAATGATGAAAATCCCCATCAACGCTACCAGTGCGGCTTTGCGCGGCAAGCGGGCGGTGGCCAGCGCCATGAACGGCGCACCGATGGCCACGCCCAAGGCGTAACCGGTCACCAGCCAGCCGGCGCCAGGGATCGACACGCCGAGGTCGGCGGCCACATCGGGCAGCAGGCCCATGATGACGAACTCGGTGGTGCCGATGGCGAAGGCGCTCAGGGCCAGAATGAGTAGCGAGAGGGGCATTGATTAATTCCTTGTCGGAGCGCTGAGCTCTTTGACGATGGCGTCGAGGGCTGCCTGGATCACGTCCTCGTTGCGTTTGAAGAAGTGCCATTGACCGGCTTTCTGGCTGCTGATCAGACCCGCACGTTGCAACGTTGCCAAATGCGCGGACACGGTCGACTGCGACAGGCCGCAGCGTTGATCGATCTGCCCGGCGCAAATGCCGTACTCGTGGTTGTGGATCTGTTCCGGAAACTGGACCTTGGGGTCTTTCAGCCAGATGAGAATGTCTCGGCGTACTGGGTGTGCCAGGGCTTTTATTATTTCGTCGAGGTCTAGGGTCATGGTGTGGGCTCGTGATGAGTAAAACGCTATATCGCGATGGGGCGAACTTTAAATCGGTATATCCCGATATACCAATATGATTTTGGTCTGACGACCGAGTAAATCGGTATATCGGGTTATAACGATACGTTGGGTGTCGATACGAATGCGCAGTGCTAAGCTGCGCCCATGAATTATCTCGCACATCTGCACCTCGGTGGCCAGCGCCCCGGCCAATTGCTCGGCAGCCTGTATGGCGATTTCGTCAAGGGACGGCTGCAAGGGCAGTTTGACCCGGAGATCGAAGCCGCCATCCAGCTGCATCGCAGCATCGACGTGTTTACCGACCGCCATCCGTTGGTGGACATCGCGTTGTCGCGGTTTTCCGTCACCCGTCGGCGTTATGCCGGGATCGTTCTCGACGTGTTTTTCGATCATTGCCTGGCTCGGGACTGGACGCTTTACGCGGATCAGCCGCTGGCGCTGTTCACTTCGGATGTGTATCGGGTGCTGTCCAGCGAGCCGCAACTGCCGGAACGCCTGGCGCAGATTGCGCCGCACATGGTGGCGAATGACTGGTTGGGTTCTTACGAAGATTTCGAAGTGCTGGCGCAGGTGCTGCGGGGGATTTCCCGGCGCTTGACCAAGCCTGAGGAGTTGGCGGGCGCGATGCAGGAATTGCGGGTGTTGTATGAGCCGTTGAGTAATGACTTCAGAGTGTTCTATCCGCAGCTTCAGGCATTCGCCCAAACGAAGCAGATCTAATGTGGGAGCGGGCTTGCTCGCGAAAGCGGTGGGTCAGTCAATGATGATGTCGACGGATACACCGCTTTCGCGAGCAAGCCCGCTCCCACAGGGGATTTTGGTTGGTCAGGTAGATGCGTGTTTAAGCTGCAATGGCGGGACGCATCGGCACCTGCTGTTTTTCTGGAATCGCCCCAAACAACACCTTCTGCACCGCCTGCTGCGCTTCGAACGCCAGCGCCGCACGCTCGCGACCTTCACACGCAATCGGCTTGAGCAAATGAATTTCCACATCCCCCCGATCATTGGCAAACAACCGCATCAGGTGCGAGAGCAAATCATCGTCACCAATGAACGGTGCCAGCGAATCGATTTGCCCGTCACGCAAATAGCGAATCGCCACCGGTTGCAGCTTCACTTCGGAATCAATCGCTGCTGACAACAGGCGACCGTGGAAAGTACGCAGCGAACGGCCATCGGTGGTGGTGCCTTCCGGGAACATCAGCAGCGGATGTTGTTGCTCCAAGTGACGGGTCATCTGCTTGCGGATCAACTGACTGTCGCCCGAACCCCGGCGGATAAACAGGCTACCCGCTTTGGCCGCCAACCAGCCGGCCACCGGCCAAGTGCGCACTTCGGCCTTGGACAGGAACGACAGCGGCGTAACCATGCCCAACAGCGGAATGTCGGTCCAGGAAACGTGATTGCTGACCCAGAGCATCGGCGTCTTCGGCAGATCACCGTGAACCGTCACGCGAAAGGGCAGGGCGTTGCTCAGTCGCGCCATGAAAAACCGCGACCAGCGTTGACGACGAACCATCGAATGGGCAATCCCCGCGCGCTCGAACAAGCCGAACACACTGGCCATGGTCAATCCCAACGCGACCACAAAAAGCACTCGCGCAATTCGCGCGTACACCCGAAGACGGCTCATTACATGGCCGCCTTGAAGTGTTTGGCGTAGCGCGGGCAGAGTTCGTCGCGCTTGAGCAGGATGAACACGTCGGCGACCTGGAAGTCTTCGTCCCAGCACGGCTCGCCGCAAATCTTCGCGCCCAGGCGCATGTAGGCCTTGAGCAGTGGCGGCATTTCCGCGATCACGTTCGAAGGAATATCCAGGGTCGGCAGCGGCTTTTTCGGCTCGGCGCGCAGGTGTTCGGTGCACAGGTAACGTTCGCGCAGACGCTGCATGATCGCGTGGGCCTGAATGCCGCCGTCCTGCATCGGGATGCTCGCGCAGCCCATCAAATAACTGTAGCCGCCCTGATTCAGGACTTCGGCCAATTCACCCCAGAGCACGGCGATGGTGCCGCCGTTGCGGTAGGCCGGGTCGACGCAAGTGCGACCGATTTCCAGGATCGGGCCTTTCAGAGAAACCAAACCGTGAAGGCTGAATTCTTCTTCGCTGTAGAACTTGCCCAGGCTGCTGGCGGCGGTGTGGTCGAGCAAACGGGTGGTCGCCACTAAACGGCCGGTGTTCAAGTCACGCACGCCGATGTGGGCGCAGTGAACATCATAGTCATCCATGTCCAGACCGCGTTCCGCGCCTTTCAGCTTGGCGTTGAATTCGCCGCTGAACACGTTGAAGCGCAAGGCCTGGGCTTCTTGCAATGCCTCGCTGCCGATCAGGCGTTCGGCTTGCAGGCGGCGTTCATTGCCGGTGTCGCTGATGCGGGCGATCTGAGTCATTGTGAATCTCCGTACGGGCCGGGCACCCGTCGTGGGTTGCAGCCGATCGACTTTCTTTATGCAGCCGTGTTGTGCAAAGTCAGGCTATGTAGCCCCGGTGTCATCGCCATGAAGCTTTGGTGATGCTTATATGACAGCCCACAAGGAGCCTCTTATGCCCTGGCAAACCCTGCTCAATCGCCGCGAACGCCTGCCCGCCAATGTCGACTTGGCCGAAGGCTTTGCGACCTTGTTGCATCAGTTGGGCACGGTCACGCCGTTCGAACTGGCGGTGGCTGGCGCACGCTTGATGGCGACGCCGGGGCTGGCGTTTCTGGTGGGTTATCAGGCGGCGTTGCGCGTGCTCTGGCCGAGTGCGCCGCAGAGCCTCGGCGCCCTGTGTGCGACCGAACAACGCAGCCTGCGTCCGGCGGACATGCAGACCCGACTCAAGGACCTGCGCCTGAACGGACGCAAGGATTTCGTCACCGCTGGCGATGCCGCCGACTGGCTACTGATCGCCGCTCGCAGCGAGGAACTCGGTGAAAAACCACGACTGAGCCTGGCGGTGGTGTATCCCGGCGAACCGGGTGTGCGCCTGGAAAAACTCCCGGCCATACCGTTGATGCCGGACATCAGCCATGGTCGGGTGTTTCTCGATAACGCCTTCTGCGAGTTGCTGGCGGGGGATGGTTGGGATGCCTACGTCAAACCGTTTCGCACCCTGGAAGACATCTATGTGCTGAGCGCCATGACTGCGTGGCTGTATGGCGTCGGTCAGGACAGTGACTGGCCGCAAACCCTGCAGCTGCGCTTGCTGGCGCTGTTGGCCGGGTGTGCTGAGGTCAGTCGTCAGGCCCCGAGTAGCGCGGCCGGGCATGTGGTGCTCGGAGGGTTATTTGCGCAGTTTGAGGGACTCAAGGCGGAGGTGAATCAGGCGTTGGCGGGTGGGCCGCCGTTGTGGGCGGCGATGTGGCAGCGCGATCAAGCGGTGATGGATCTGGCGACGGGGGCGCGGGGGAAGCGGTTGGCCAAGGCGTTGGCGGGATCTTTGTCTGACTGACGGGCCTCTTCGCGGGCAAGCCTCGCTCCTACAGAGGATTGCGCTGAACCTGTAGGAGCGAGGCTTGCCCGCGAAGGCGCCATCATGGCCGACACAAACCCCAAAACTGTAACCAACCTCAACTAATCTCAGCAGGCCCATCCCCCCGAGCCCTCACCATGTTCAAAGGCGTGTCCCTGCTTTTCATGCTCCTGCTCAGCCTGACGGCCCACGCCGAAAACTGGCCCGCCGAACAATGGCCGCTAGGCCCCAAAATCACCGGCCCGGCCCTCGAATCCCTGGAAACCTACGCCTTTCCAACCCGCGATGACGCCACCCGAACCGGCATCCGCACCGACGCCTTGCTGGTGATTCGCGACGGCCAACTGATCTACGAACGCTACGCCGGCGCGACCACTGCCGACACCCCGCACCTGACGTGGTCCATCAGCAAAAGCCTGATGGCGGCAGTCCTCGGCGTGGCCTATGGCGAAGGTTTGTTCACGTTGCAGGACCCTGCGGTGAAGTTTTACCCGGCGCTGGAAAATCATCCGGCGATCACCCTGGCCGACCTGCTGCACTGGGCGTCCGGCCTGGACTGGCAGGAAGACTACGAATACGCGCCGCTGAAATCCTCGGTGGTGGCCATGCTCTACACCCGTGGGCATTCGAACATGGCGGCGTTCACCGCCGGGCATGATGAATATGCAGCGCCGGGCCAGGCGTTTCGTTATTCCAGTGGCGACAGCAACCTGCTGGCGGCAGCACTGAAAAATATCGTTGGCCCGAGTCGTTACCCGGACTATCCGTGGACCGCGTTGTTCGATCCCTTGGGGATTCGTCATGCGGTCTGGGAAACCGACGCCACCGGCACATTTGTCGCTTCGTCCTATGCCTACCTCACCGCCCAGGATCTGGCGCGGGTCGGCTTGTTGATGGCCCGCGACGGTCGTTGGGGTGATCGGCAATTGCTGCCCAAGGACTGGGTCGCGTTCAATCGCGAACCGTTTGCCGGGTATCGCGCCCATCAGGACGAGGCGGTGCCCGGCGGCCAGTGGTGGCTCAATCGTGCGGTGGACGGCGCGGCGCAACCCTGGCCGGATGCGCCCGCCGATACCTTTGCGGCGCTGGGCCATTGGGGGCAGGCGTTGTATGTGATTCCCAGTGAGAGCCTGGTGATCGTGCGTTATGGCGATGATCGTGACGGCAGCTACCGGCACAACGAATTGCTTAAGCTCGCACTGAAGGCTTTTGCCGGGAAGGTGCAGCCATGAGCGGTTTCGTTCGTCGCCGGCCCTTTACCAGCGTTTTCCTGTTGCTACTGATTTTGCTATTCGGCTGGATCTGGCAGGAGCGGGTGGCGCTGTGGGCGTTCCCGGACATCATCAGCGCCTACACCGCCAAGGAATATTGCTCGTGTCGTTACGTGATGAACAATGACGCCGGTTATTGCCGTGGCTACGTGAAGCAGTGGTTGCCCTTCAGCGGGTTTACCGATGACGAAGCAAGCAAGCGCGTGACGGTCAGCGGCATGGGGCGTAGCAATAGCGCGCAGTGGATTGGCGAGCGCCAAGGCTGCCGCCTGCAACCTTGATGGCGATAATGCTTTTGTGGCGAGGGAGCTTGCTCCCGCTGGAGTGCGAAGCGCTCCCAAAACCAGGCAATGATTTCTCTCGGAAAGGTCACGTGTACAGGTTTTGCGACTGCTGCGCAGCCGAGCGGGAGCAAGCTCCCTCGCCACAATAATCAGGGTGTCAGGCATAGATAGTTTGCAACCCGCCTCAGGCCAGTTAAGGTTCGCTCAGGTTTATCTGCCCCACGAGTGTCTATGTTCAACCGCGTCCTCTGCAAAACCCTCGCCTTCCTGCTGCTGGCCGGTGCCACGCTGTCGGCCCACGCCGATTGGTACCTCGACGGCGAGTCTTCGCGGCTGTCATTCATCAGCACAAAAAACGCCAACATGTCCGAAGTGCAGCGCTTTCTTGTGCTGCACGGCAAGGTCGAGCCGACAGGCTTGGCGCGCGTGGAAGTCGAGATGGACTCGGTGAACAGCGGCATCCCGTTGCGTGATGAGCGGATGCGCAAGGACCTGTTCGAGATCCAGACCTTCCCCGAAGCGCTGATCACCGCACAGATCGACCTGCGTCCGATCAACGACCTGGCCCCTGGCGCGCAGCTGGAATTGCGTTTGCCGCTGACCGTCAGCCTCCACGGCAAACAACACGAATACACCGCCGAACTGTTGGCGACCCGTCTCGATGACCGGCGCTTTCAAGTGGTGACGTTGGAGCCGCTGGTGATCAACGCTGAAGATTTCGACCTGGCCCCAGGGCTGGAAGGTTTGCGCAAGGTCGCCGGTTTGTCGGCCATCAGTCTGTCGGTGCCGGTGAGTGCGGTGCTGATTTTCACGGCCCGCTGACATGGCCGGTGCCGTATTTCCGTGGCGTGAAGGTAACCATTTCGAATTGCTGATCGATGGTCCGCAGTTCTTTCCGCGCATGTTGGTAGCGATTGCCCGCGCAGAAGAACAGGTCGAGCTGGAGCTGTATCTGGTGGAGGCGGGGGCCTGCGCAGAGGCGATGGTCCAGGCGCTGGTGCAAGCCGCCGAACGTGGTGTGCGGGTGCGCTGCCTGTTCGATGACTATGGCAGTCTGGCGTTTACGCTGAATTTGCGTCAGCGCTTGATGGCGGCGGGTGTGGAGCTGCGTTTCTACAATCGCCTGAGCTGGCGGCGTTGGGTTGGCAACTTCTATCGTGATCACCGCAAGTTGCTGTTGGTGGACCAGAGTCTGGCGGTGGTCGGTGGCACCGGTGTCACCGATGAATTCTGGACGCCGGGCAAAGACACCAGCGAATGGCACGAAGTGATGGTGGAAATCAGCGGCCCGCTGGTGCTCGACTGGCAATTGCTGTTCGACCGCCAATGGATCGCCAACCGCCACCGTCGCGCCTGGAAACCTGCCTCGCATTTTGGCCTGCCTCGTTTACCTCGCGTGCCGTCCATGGGCGAGGGCATGGGCCGAGTCGCGTATGCCGATGCGCGCCAGCACCGGGACATCTTGCAGTCGCTGTTCCGCGCGTTGAACAGCGGCCAGAAACGCATCTGGCTGGCCACCCCGTATTTCCTGCCGACTTGGAACGTCCGCCGCTCACTGCGCAAGGCTGCCGCGCGCGGCATCGACGTGCGCCTGCTGCTGACCGGGCCGCGCACCGATCACCCGTCAGTGCGTTACGCCGGGCATCGTTACTACCCGCGGCTGCTCAAGGCCGGAGTGAAAATCTTCGAGTACCAGCCGTGTTTCCTGCACCTGAAAATGGTGCTGGTGGACGACTGGGTGAGCATCGGATCGTGCAACTTCGACCACTGGAACCTGCGCTTTAATCTGGAAGCCAACCTCGAAGCGCTGGACCCCAAGCTGACGGCGGCAGTGGTGACGAGTTTCGAGAAAGACTTTGCCCTGAGCCAGGAAGTCAGCCTTGAGGCCTGGCAACGCCGACCGCTGTGGCGGCGGGTCAAGCAAAGGATTTGGGGATGGGTGGATCGGCTTGTGGTCAACCTGCTGGATCGACGCGGCTAATCGCTAACACCCCATACCAATGTGGGAGCGGGCTTGCTCGCGAAGGCGGTCTGCCATTCAAAATGGATGGCGACTGATACACCGTCTTCGCGAGCAAGCCCGCTCCCACAGGGGATTGGTGTCGGGCGCAGAATTTGATGGCAACCCGAAACAACTGTGGGAGCGAGCCTGCTCGCGATGGTGGCCTGACAGTCAACAGGGATGCTGACTGTGAAGGCCTCATCGAGAGCAAGCTCGCTCCCACAGGTTTTGTTGCGTTTGGATAATTACAGCAATTCGAAGCTCTGCTGTGTCACGTCCTGGGAATCCAAACCGATCTGCACGTTGAACTTGCCCGGTTCGGCGCCGTACTTGAGCTGGGCGTTGTAGAACTTCAGGTCGTCTTCGGTAATGGTGAAGTGCACGACTTTCTTTTCGCCGGCCTTGAGCATTACTTTCTGGAAGTTCTTCAGTTCTTTGACCGGGCGGATCATCGAGCCGGTCACGTCCTGGATGTACAACTGCACCACGGTTTCGCCGTCACGCTTGCCGGTGTTTTTCAGCATGACGCTGGCGTCGAGCTTGCCGGTCTTGTTCAGAGTGGTCGACGACAGCGCCATGTCGTCCACGCTGAACGTGGTGTAGCTCAAGCCGAAACCGAACGGGAACAGCGGCCCGGTGGTGTCATCGAAATACTGCGAGGTGTAGTTGCCCGGTTTGCCCGGCGTGAACGGCCGGCCAATGCTCAGGTGGTTGTAGTAGGTCGGAATCTGGCCCACCGAACGCGGGAAGGTGATCGGCAGTTTGCCCGACGGGTTGTAGTCGCCAAACAGCACATCGGCGATGGCGTTGCCACCTTCGGTGCCGCTGAACCAGGTTTCCAGAATCGCGTCAGCCTGGTCTTTCTCTTCGAGAATCGACAGTGGACGACCGTTCATCAACACCAACACCAGCGGTTTACCGGTGGCTTTCAGGGCCTTGATCAGCTCGCGCTGGTTGGCCGGGATGTTCAGGTCGGTACGGCTCGACGATTCGTGGGACATGCCACGGGATTCGCCCACCGCTGCTACCACCACATCAGCATCCTTGGCGGCTTTCACCGCTTCGTCGATCAGCACCTGGGCCGAACGCGGATCATCCACCACTTCTGGGGCATCGAAGTTGAGGAAGTTGAGGTAATCGAGGACTTTCTTGTCGCTGGTGATGTTGGCGCCACGCGCATAGATCAGCGTCGCCTTGTCGGCCACGGCGGCGTTCATGCCGTCGAACAAGGTTACCGATTGCGCCGGCTTACCGGCGGCGGCCCAGCTACCCATCATGTCGATTGGCGCTTTGGCCAGCGGACCGACCAAGGCAATCTTCGCGGTCTTCTTCAGCGGCAGGGTGTCATTCTGGTTTTTCAGCAACACCAGGCTGCGGCGTGCAACGTCACGAGCCTCCGGACGGTGGAGGCGGTTTTCGGCATACGTGTCGGCCGGGTCATCTTCAGCCTTGCCGATGCGCAGGTACGGGTCCTTGAACAGGCCCATGTCGTACTTGGCGGCCAGCACTTCACGCACGGCGTTATCGATATCTTTCTGCTCGATCTCGCCGGCCTTCAACAGCCCCGGCAGCTCTTTGCCGTAAAGGGTGTCGTTCATGCTCATATCGATGCCGGCCTTGATCGCCAGCTTCGCCGCTTCACGACCGTCCGCTGCGACGCCGTGCTTGATCAGCTCGAAAATCGCCCCGTGGTCACTGACCGCCAGGCCCTTGAAGCCCCATTCCTTGCGCAACAGGTCGTTCATCAGCCAGGTATTGGCGGTGGCCGGCACGCCGTTGATCGAGTTCAGCGCAACCATCACCCCGCCAGCGCCGGCATCAATCGCGGCGCGGTACGGCGGCAGGTAGTCCTGGTACATCTTGACCGGGCTCATGTCGACCACGTTGTAGTCGCGACCGCCCTCGACCGCGCCGTACAAGGCGAAGTGCTTGACGCTGGCCATGATGCTGTCGGCCGCGTTGGCGCCCTGGCCCTGGAAGGCCTTGACCATTACGCCGGCAATCCGCGAGACGAGATAGGTGTCTTCGCCAAAACCTTCAGACGTGCGACCCCAACGCGGGTCGCGGGAAATGTCGACCATCGGTGCAAAGGTGATATCGAGGCTGTCCGCCGCGGCTTCCTTGGCGGCGATGCGCCCGGAACGCCCGATCGCGTCCATGTCCCAGCTCGACGCCAGGGCAATCGGGATCGGGAAAATGGTGCGGTGGCCGTGGATCACGTCATAGGCGAAGAACATCGGGATCTTCAACCGGCTGCGCATGGCCGCGTCCTGCATTGGACGGTTTTCCGGACGGGTAATCGAGTTGAACGTGCCCCCGATGTTGCCGGCGGCGATTTCCTTGCGGATCAGCTCACGCGGCATTTCCGGGCCGATGCTGATCAGGCGCAACTGGCCGATTTTTTCATCGAGGGTCATTTGCTTCATCAGGTTGCTGATGAAGGCGTCCTTGTTCTCCAGGGGTGCGGGGGTCGTGGCGGCCAGTACGTTATGACTGGCCAGACTGACGAACAGGCCCAGCAAACACAGTTTCTTCATGAATAGTTTTCTCAAAGGCCTAAACGGCAGTGAATACGCGCCGGTCAGCCAAAATTTAGGGAGCGACTATTGTTGTTCGGGCGTTGTTCAGGAAAATGCAGCACACTTCTGAACTCTTTTTCGCGCAGGGCATCTTTTAGCCCATTGGCCCGATGCAATCCAGTGGTGGCGGCAGATTATGCCTCATCCGCCGGGTTTGAAGGCCGCAGGTTGTTTTTCAACGGAATGCACGGGAGCACCCACTACATGAATGTACGACTCAACTATCGCTCGAGCCTGCAAGTCGCCGCCCTGATGCTGCTGACCACACTGCTGGCCGGCTGCGGCATCAACAAGATTCCTACCCTCGACGAACAGGCCAAAGCCGCCTGGGGCCAGGTGCAGAACCAGTACCAGCGCCGCGCCGACCTGATCCCCAACCTGGTGGAAACCGTCAAGGGCTACGCCAAGCACGAAGAAGACACCCTGACTGCGGTGATCGAAGCCCGGGCCAAGGCAACGTCGATCCAGGTCGATGCCAACACGCTGGATAACCCGGAAAAACTCAAACAGTTCCAGCAAGCCCAGGATCAACTGACCGGTGCCCTGAGCCGTTTGATGGTGGTGTCCGAACGCTACCCGGACCTCAAGGCCAACCAGAACTTCCTGGCCCTGCAATCGCAACTTGAAGGCACCGAAAACCGCATCGCCGTGGCCCGCCGCGACTTCATCCTCGCCGTGCAGAAATACAACACCGAAATCCGCACCTTCCCCGGTCGCCTGTGGCACAGCGTGATGTACAGCGATTTGCCGATCCGCGAGACCTTTGAAGCGACTAGCCCGGATGCTGAAAAAGCACCGCAAGTGAAATTCTGACGAATAGCTACAAGTTGTAAGCGACAAGCTGCAAGCGAGGGCAACTCGTACCGCTTCTACTTGCAGCTTGCCGCTTGAAACTTGCAGCTGTCCCGGAGGGATTCCAATGCGCGTGTTGAAGATGGGCCTGGTGCTGTTGCTCTGGGTCGTTGCGGTCACGGCCCAGGCAGAGTTGAAGTTCCCGCCGCTGACCGGGCGGGTGGTGGACAACGCCCAGATGATCGAGCCGGCGGTGCGCGAGCAGTTGACGCAACAGCTCCAGGCCCATGAAACCGCGACCGGTGAGCAATTGGTAGTGGTCACGTTGCCAGACTTGCAGGGCACCGACATCGCCGATTTCGGTTACCAACTCGGGCGCGCCTGGGGTATCGGCCAGAAAGACAAGAACAACGGCGCGCTGCTGATCGTCGCTCGGGATGAGCGCAAGCTGCGCATCGAAGTCGGTTATGGCCTGGAAGATCGCCTGACCGATGCCCAGAGTTCGGTAATCATCAACCAGGTGATCACCCCGGCGTTCAAGACCGGCAATTTCAGCAAGGGCATCAGCGACGGGGTCGCGGCGATGCTGGTGGTGTTGGGCGGCAGTCCGCTGGACGAACCGTCGACTGTCTATGAGCCGCGAGGTGATGAGGACAGCGATTTCGTTTCGCGGCATCCCGGCGTGTTCATCTTTCTGGTGATGCTGTTCATCCTGACTATTTTCATCTGCCAGATGCTCGGTATCCTGCCGACCGGCCGAGGCGGTTCCGGTGGTTCAAGCGGCGGTTTCGGCGGTGGAGGGTTTGGCGGCGGTGGAGGCGGTGGTGGCTTCAGCGGCGGCGGGGGCAGTTTCGGGGGCGGCGGTTCGTCGGGCGGCTGGTGATGACAATAATAACGAGCAGGCATTTCTAAACATGGCATTACTGACTGAACACGAACAACGCAAAGTCGCCGAGGCGATTGCCCGGGTCGAGCGCGATACCGATGCCGAACTGGTCACCGTGCTCGCGGCCCGCGCCGACGACTACGCGTACATTCCACTGCTGTGGGCCAGTTTGCTGGCGCTGGTGGTGCCGGGTGTCGTGCATTACCTGACCGGCGTGCTGACCATGCACAGCCTGTTGCTGGTGCAGTGGGCCAGTTTTATCGTGCTGTGCCTGGTGTTCCGCATTCCCAAAGTCACCACCCATCTGGTCCCGCGCCGGGTTCGCCATTGGCGTGCGTCGAACCTGGCGCGCCGACAATTTCTGGAGCAGAACCTGCACCACACCGTGGGCAGTACGGGCATGCTGATTTTTGTCTGCGAGGCTGAGCGCTATGTGGAAATTCTGGTGGATGAAGGGATTTCCAAGCGCCTGGATAATAAGAACTGGGAGGCGATCGTCGCGGCGTTCACCCAGCAGGTGAAGCAGGGGCAGACGTTGCAGGGCTTTGTGACCTGTATCGAAGCGTGCGGCGAGTTGCTCAAGGTGCATGTGCCGGTGACGCAGGTGAGGAATGAGTTGCCGAATCGGTTGGTGGTGTTGGGCTGACCACCGGAGTCTTGGCAGCGCTCAGTCGTTGTAGCAGCTGCCGAGCCTGCGAGGCTGCGTTCGGCTGCGCAGCAGTCGTAAAATCAGACAACGCGGTGTTTCAGACGGGCCGAGATAGCAGGAATCACGGCTGCTGTGCAGCCGAACGCAGCCTCGCAGGCTCGGCAGCTGCTACAGATCGCGCCGTTCGGTAAATAACAGCGTGTCCCAAACCCGCATCCCCCCTAAAATACCCGCCATTCCCCGATTTGCACCGCCCGAGGCCGTTTTGCCCATGTCCGTTACCGCCACTCCCGCCAGCCTCGCGCCGGATCACCACGCCCAGTTCATCGACCTGCTGCAAACCAGCCTCGACGCCAACGCCTTCATCAAACTGGTGCTGGCCAAGTACGTCGGCGCCGAAGTGGATTTGCAGCGGCTGATCATCAAGCAGCTCACGGTCAAGGATCAGCCTTGTCTGTCCTTCGTCTATCGCTACAAAACCCGCGACATCACCAAGAACTTCCCGCTGACCGAAGGCGTGGCGACCATCGCCGCGCTGCTGCCCGAGTCGTTTAAAAATGCGCATTTGCTGTCCTTGACTGACGAAGCCCAGCTCGAATACAGCAAAAAGGGCAAATCTTCGCTGTTCAAGAGCAAACCTCAGCAATTGCGCGAAGTGCCGTCCGCCGAGCATAACCGCGAGAAAAACCGCTTCCTCGACCTGAACCGGCCGTTTCTCGCTGACTTGGGTGTGACCAACAGCAAGCACGAGCTGATCCCGGCGATGTCGCGCAAGTGGAAGCAGATCAACAAGTTCATCGAAGTCTTCAGCCATGCCCTGACCACTTCGCCGCTGGCGCTGGACAAACCGGTGCGGGTGGCGGATTTCGGTTCGGGCAAGGGCTACCTGACGTTCGCGATCCACGACTACTTGCGCAACACCCTGAACGCTGAAGGCGAAGTCACTGGCGTCGAGCTGCGCGAAGAGATGGTCAACCTGTGCAACGCCGCTGCGGCGAAACTGGAACATCCGGGGTTGGTGTTCAAGTGCGGCGACGTGCGCAGCGTCGCACCGAGCGAGCTGGACGTGATGATCGCCCTGCATGCCTGTGACATCGCCACCGATTACGCGATTCACACCGGCATTCGCTCCGGCGCCTCGATCATCATGTGCTCGCCTTGCTGCCACAAACAGATCCGCCTGCAAATCCAGAGCCCGGCGCTGCTCAAGCCGATGTTGCAATACGGTCTGCACCTTGGCCAGCAGGCGGAAATGGTCACCGACAGCCTGCGCGCGTTGTTCCTTGAGGCCTGCGGCTACGAGACCAAGGTGTTCGAGTTCATCTCACTGGACCACACCAACAAGAACAAAATGATCCTGGCGGTAAAACGCGCCGAACCGGTGGACCCGGCGCAGTTGTTGGTGAAGATTCAGGAACTGAAGGATTTCTATCAGATCACCGAGCATTGCCTGGAAACATTGCTGCGGGCTGACGGCCTACTCTGAACCTGTGGGAGCGGCGGTGCGACGATTCGACTTGCTCGCGAAGGGGCCATCACATTCAACATCTTCGTTGACTGTCAGTCCGCCTTCGCGAGCAAGCCCGCTCCCACATTGGGTTTTATGGCCGTCTTGCGCCCCAACATCACCGTCACAATCACCCCGGCCGCAAACAGCCAGGTAATCGGCTCGATGTGTTCCCCGAAGAACAGCGCCGAAAACGCAATCGTGAAGAAGATCTGCAGCAACTGAATCTGACTGACCCGTGCAATCCCGCCCATCGCCAACCCGGCGTACCAGGCAAAAAAACCGATGAACTGCGAAAACAGCGAGACGTAGCCAAACGCCCACCAGGTCTTGGCCGAGATCTCGCCCTGATGCTGCAACGCCAGGTACGTCACCGGGCCGATAAGCAACGGCGTCGACAGCACCAGCGCCCAGCAGATCACCTGCCAACCGCCCATTTCCTTGGCCAACCGGCCGCCCTCGGCGTAACCCAGGCCACCCACGGCAATCGCCCCGAGCATCAGCAAATCGCCGGCCTGAATGCTGCCGGCGCCGCTGATCAACGCATAACCGAGCACCAACGCACTGCCCAACGCGGCGCAGGCCCAGAAGGCTTTCGACGGACGCTCATGGGACAGCCACGCGGCGTACAGCGCCACGCACAGCGGTTGCAGGCCGTTGACCAGCGCACCGTGGGACGCCGGCAACGTTTGCATGGCCCAGGCTGATAAAACCGGGAAACCGAGAATCACCCCGGCGATCACCAGCGTCAGGCCTTTGACCTGTTTCCAGGTCGGCCACTTCTCGCGTCGCCACAGCAACAACAACGCCGCCGGCACCGCCGCAAACAACGCACGGCCCAGACCGTTGAGCAGCGGATGGATTTCCTGCACGACGATCCGTGTGAAGGGCAGGGTGAGGCTGAAGATGACGACGCCAAGCAGGCCGAGGGCCATGCCGGTGTTTTCGCGCGAGGACATGAGGGTTAACCAGATTCAGGGTGGCGGGAAGAGTGTTCATCTAGCCATAAACATTGGGTTTGCCGCTGTTACAGCTAGGCGCAGAGTTATCCGTACAGTTTGAGGACGCCTTCGCGAGCAAGCCCGCTCCCACAGTTGACCGAGTCGCCCGTGGGAATACGGTCAACTGTGGGAGCGGGCTTGCTCGCGAAGAACGATAACGCCGTAGTAGCTGGTTATTACCCGACCCCGCGGATAAGGACTACCTTGAATACTCCTGCACGCCCACGTATTCCCAGAGGAGTCCTCCCCATGGCTGCCAAGAAAATTCTGATGCTGGTCGGCGATTACGTCGAAGACTACGAAGTAATGGTGCCGTTCCAGGCGCTGCTGATGGTCGGGCACACCGTGCACGCCGTGTGCCCGGACAAGAGCGCCGGCCAGACTGTGCGCACCGCGATCCATGACTTCGAAGGCGACCAGACTTACAGCGAAAAACCCGGTCACCTGTTTGCCCTGAACTTCGACTTCGCCAAGGTAAAAGCCGCCGACTACGACGCGCTGCTGGTGCCCGGTGGCCGTGCGCCGGAGTACCTGCGCCTGAACGAAAAAGTCCTGGAGCTGGTGCGAGATTTCGACAAGGCCGGCAAGCCGATCGCCGCTGTGTGCCACGGTGCGCAATTGCTCGCTGCGGCGGGGATTCTCGAAGGTCGCGAATGCAGCGCCTACCCGGCCTGCGCGCCGGAAGTTCGCCTGGCCGGTGGTACGTTCATCGATATCCCGGTGACGGAAGGCCACGTTCAAGGCAATCTGGCCACTGCTCCAGCCTGGCCGGCGCACCCGAGCTGGCTCGCCGGTTTCCTCGGTTTGCTGGGCACCAAAATCACGCTGTAACGAGGGACGTTTCCATGTGCGAGCTCTACGTCAAAGCCGATCCGATCCTCTACGAATCGCGCTCCCGCTCGCTGCGCATCTGCGGGGTGGTCACCACCCTGCGGCTGGAAAATCAGTTCTGGGACATCCTCAGCGAAATCGCCGAAGTTGACGGCATGACCACCAACCAGTTGATCGCCAAGCTGTATGAAGAGGTGATGGACTACCGTGGGGAAGTGGTGAATTTCGCTTCGTTCCTGCGGGTGAGTTGTATGCGGTATTTGAGTCAGCGGCGGGTGGTTGCGCCGGAATTGTCGGTGGTGCGCACGGCGGTGAAATAGGTTCGACCGTGGTGACCCATTCGCGAGCAAGCCCGCTCCCACAGGGTTTCTTTGGTGTACACAAAATTGTGATCACACTGAGATCCACTGTGGGAGCGGGCTTGCTCGCGAAGGCGCCAGGCCAGGCGACATCTATTCTGGATCAGAAGAACCGCGTCACACTCACCTTGGCATTCCTCCCCTGGCTATACGCCCGATCCCCACTCAACGCCGGTCGATAATCCTCATTGAACAGGTTATCGACAGTCAGATTCACTTCAGTCCCTTTCAGGTAAGCCTGCTGCGGTTTCCAATTCGCAAACAACCCCTGCACGTTGTAGCGATCGTTGGCGTACTGGTCGTAAAACACATCACCCACCGTATTTTTGCCCGACCCATAGTTGTCACTCGGCAAGCGGTCGGACTTGCGCACAAACTCACCCTGCCAACCAACCTGCGCATCCCAACTCGGAATCTTCACGCCTACTACGGCGATCCACTTCGGCGGCGGTACGTCGCGCACCCAAACGTCCGGGCCCCAAGGATTGGTGTAGGCGCCTTCGTGTTTGCCGGTCATCCACGAGTAGGACAGCGAGCCGAACAGGTACGTCGAGTCGTAGAAACTTTCCACTTCGAAGCCCTTGATCGTCAACCCGCCGATATTGCGGTAGTTGCCCATCGGCCCCGAGCCCTGGCAGTCAGAGGCGATGGTGCCGCCCTTGATCGCCTGGTTTTCGCAGCCGACGCCAGTAGCCTTGAAGATCTCGTCGTCGATCTTATTGCGGAACAACGTGGTGCGGATTTGTACGTTGTCGTGGTCCTGGAACACGTTGACGAAGTTGCTGATGTTACCGGCGCGCCAACCAGTGATGCGTTCCGGATCAAGGTCGACGCTGGTGGCGGTGCGGCTGCCGAGTCCCTGGACTTCGTACTGCTCGTCGATCACCGGCGCGCGCCAGGTCTTGCTGTAGTCGACGAAGAACCCGACGTCCGGCGTGACCCGCCAGAACGCCGATAGCCGTGGCGACCAGCCGGTGTAGGTGCGGTCGCTGTAATCATGGCCGAACGATGGGTCCGGGTTGTTGTAATACGGCGCATCGTTGGCCTCGCCACGGTTACGCACATGGTCATAGCGCACGGACGGCGTGAGGGTGAAGTCGCCCAACGTGATCGCGTCTTGCAGGTAAGCACTGTGGGTATCGACTTTGCCCTGGGGCATGAAGCTCGGCTGGAAATAGCCGTAGTTGTACTTCGGCACGTCGTAGGTCTTGCCCGGCATCCACATCTCGGTGTCGCGGCTGTGCTTGCGGATCTGGATGCCGCTGGTCACCGCGTGCGCCAGGACGCCGGTGTCGAACAGGCTGATGTTGCTCGCCTCGACAATCCGGTCCTTATAGGCGGTGTCCATCTTGCGCCCACCGGTTGCGGTCTGGAAAAACGCCGTGGCATCGCGCTCGTCGGTCTGGTCGGTGTTGGACTCCGAGTAGCTGAGCTTGAAGTCGATCAAGCGGTTGTCCAGCGGCTGGTACTGGTACTTGGTGGACCAGGTGGTGTCGATGGTTTCGCGGTTGGCCAGAAAACGCCGCAAGGCATTTTCGTAACCGTACTGTTTGATATTCGACTGGGTTGGCGGCGTCGGGTAGCTGGCGGACGAGAAGGGCGTCCAGCGCTCGCTTTGGGAGCGCGAATACGACAGGCCGACGCTGTGTTCATCATTGAGGTGCAGATTGAATTTGAGCAACTGACCGTCCAGATCCTGGGCGCTGTTGGGCAGGCGCTTGGGATTGATCGGGTAGCTGTGGTCAGGGTCCGGCGGGGTGCCGGCGAGTTTCATGTCGTCGCCATCGCGCTTGGTCAGGTACACCAGCGCATCGGCGCGACCATCGTCGGTACGGCCAAACACCGCGCCACTGTAAGTCTGTTGATGATCGTTGCTGGCGTAGCCGTACTTGATCATCGCGCCGCTGTTGCGGCCCGCTTGCAACAGGTCCGGGGCGTCCTTGGTTTCCATATGCACGGTGCCGCCGAAACCGCCGTTGCCGGTGAGCATCGAGTGCGGGCCTTTCTCCACTTCGATGCGTTTGATCAGCTCCGGCTCGATGAAAATCGTGCCTTGCTGGTAGCGCTCGAAGCCACTTTTGGTCGCGCCGTCCACGGTCAGCGGCACGTCCTCGGCGTCGCCCAGGCCCCAGATATTGATGGTCTGGCCGCCGGGTTTCATCGAGCCACCCATGCTCACGCCGGGCAGGGTCGCCAGCAGGCTGGGGATGTTGCTCGGCTGGTGGCGGTCGATGTCGGCCTGGGTCAGTGTCGAACGGCCGACGGTGCTGGAATCGACTTCGGTGCCGCTGCCGATCACGCTCAAGGCGTCGAGCTGAATCCCGTCGCTGCTGCTGGTCACCGGTTCTTCTGGACGCACGACATAGGTCTGATTGATCTTGATCAGGCCGAATTGACTGTTGTCGAGCAACTGCCGGATTGCCGCTTCGGCACTGTAATCGCCATCAATGGCCGGGGCCTTGAGGTTGCGCAATTGCGCTTCGTCGAACAGCAACTGGATGTTCGCCTGCCTGGCAATCTGGCTCAACGACGTGGCCAGCGACTGCGCCGGCAGATGCAGACTGATCGACTCGGCGTGGGCTTGCAGGTTCAACGACAGGCAGGCGGCGAGCAGGGTCGGGCGAAGGCAGACGAGCGGATAGGACGAAGACACGCGAAACATTGAATCCCCCAGGCGGCGAAAAGGCCAAAAAGGTCTGCGTACACAACGCAGACCGGAGGAAGACGCGGCAGGCAAAAAAAACCTCACATGCGAATGCAAAATATTCTCATGTGAGTTTTTTCAGCGCGCTTCGATCCGGACCTGGCCGTTGGCCAGGGCGACGGTTTTCACCGGGAGCAGCGCCGGGAGTGCATTAAGCAAGGCATCGGGATCATTCACGTCGAGGTTGCCGGAGACTTTGAAACGCCCCAGTTTTCCCTCGGCCAACAGCACCGGGCGCGCACGATAAAGGTTCAGCTCGTCGATCAGGCTGGCGAGTTCGCGATTGCGAAACGACAGGTGGCCGCTGCGCCAGTCGGCGACTTGCCCGTCAGTCAGGGATTGTTGTTGCAGGGTGCCGCTGGCCAGGTCAAGCGAGGCTTGCTGCTGCGCGCCGAGCAGGGTTTGCGTCTTGCTGTCGGGGGCAAACGCGACTTGGCCATGGGCGACGCTCACCACAACTTGTTTGTCGGTGCGCCGCACATCAAAACCGGTGCCGACCACCCGCACCGTCGATTCGCCGGTATGCACCCACAGAGGGCGCTCCTTGTCGGGCGCCACTTCGAGGTAGATCTGGCCTTGATCCAGATAAATCTGCCGCTGCTGGCCGTCGAACGCGATACGCAGCCGGGTATTGGCGTTGACCGACAAGGTGCTGCCGTCGGGCAGATTGAAGGTGCGTGCGCCTTTGGCCTGGGCCGCAATCTGTTCTTGATAAACGCCATGGGGCGTGCCGAGGTTGAGCGCCAGCACCGCACACACCAACGCCGCCGCAATGGCCAGGGCCGGGCGCCAGGCATTCGGTTTGCGCTGCACAATCAGCGGCACCGGTTTGTTCTGTTGCTGGAGTTCAGCGAGGTCAGCCCACAATTCTTCGAACGCCCGGTAGGCCTTGGCGTGTTCAGGCTCGTTCATCCACAGCTCGAAGGCCTGGCGATCGGCGTTGCCGTCTTCCTGGCGATTACGCACAAACCAGCTCGCGGCCTGGGCGTCGATGCCGTCATCCGGCAGATCGCTGTCGATCTCGTGTCGGGGATTCATTCTGGCTGCTCCGTGCCGTTGTTGTGGTCCAGGCGTTGCTTGCAATGCAACAGGGCAAAGGCGATGTGCTTTTCCACCATGCTCAGGGAAATGCCCATGCGCTCGGCAATCTGTGCCTGACTCAGGCCTTCAAAGCGGTGCAGCATAAGGGCTTCTCGACGGCGCGGCGAGAGTTCGGCGAGAACACCTTTAAGTTGCTCCAGACGTTGCAGGCGTTGGGCGCCGGCCAACGGGTCATGCTGGTCTTCGGAAACGGGTTCCGGGTCTTCCTCGTGATGGGCCTGCACGATGTGTCGCACCTTCTGCCGACGCCAGTGATCGCGCAGCAGGTTACGTGCCATCTGGAACAGAAATGCCCGTGGTTGTTCGACCTTGGCGCGGTCGCCGTAGTCGAGCCATTGGGTGAACACATCCTGGGTCATGTCCGCCGCGTCGCTGGGGTTATCCGTGCGTTTGCGCAGGTAATGCAGGATGTCCCCGTAGAACCGGCGAAAGGAGTCAGCCGACAACGGGTCGGGCGTGAGGCGAGGCATGGATATCCTTCTTGACGAAGCGCGGTGCAGAAAGTCGCGGATGATATCGAGAATTATTGCTATTTGTCTTCTGGCGCGTGAGGGCTAATTTCAAGAAGTGGCTAAACCGTGTGGAGGGTCTTTACTGTCAGGCAACTTTGACTGGATCAATCGACAGGAGAAGCACCATGTCTGGATGGTATGAACTGAGCAAAACCAGCATCGGGCAGTTTCGTTTTGTGCTGAAAGCGGCGAATGCCGAAACCATTCTGAACAGCGAGCACTACACCACCCGCGCCGCTGCCGAGGGCGGGATTGCCGCCGTGCAGAAAAACAGCCCGCAGGATGAACGCTACGAGAAAAAGACCACCAAGGATGGTCATCCTTACTTCAACCTCAAGGCGGGTAATCACGAGGTGATTGGCAGCAGCGAGGCATATTCCTCGGACGCTGCGCGGGAGAAGGGCATCGCCAGCGTCAAGGCGAACGGGCCGACGACGGTGATCAAGGACAAGACGTTGCCGGTGCTCTAGCTACATCGAAAATCTAATGTGGGAGATTCTATGTTGCAGGGCAACCCTGTAACTTCAAGCCGGTCGGTATTCGCTCTGATTTTTCATCAGGGCAAATGCCACCCGGCAGAGTTTCCGGGCAAGGGCTACCAAGGCTTGGGTTTTTGAGAAGCCTCTTGCCAAATACGCCTCGTAAAACGGCTTCCATTTAGCCGAGCGGCAGGCCGCCATGGCTGCGTTGTAAGCCAGCCGGCGTACTTCCGGATCCCCTTTTTTGGTCAGATACCGGGGCCCGTTTTTCTTCCCGGAGTCATCGACCGTAAGGTCCATCCCCAGAAACGCGATAAACGCATCACCATTGGCAAAATCACCGCGCATAAAGGTCGTCGCCAACCCAGTGGCGGTCAGTTCGCCAACCCCTTCGATGGCTTTGCAACGGTCGATATTGTCGTCAATACCTGCCTCTTTGCTGACCTTGCGCAGCAGTTTCTGAATGGCCTGATCCGCTTGCTTGAAGGCCTTTTGCTGGGCGGCCTGCACTTTCTTCAGTAAGGGCTCATTGGCCCAGCTCAGCATCAGACCAGCGTGGTTCTGGATCAGCGTCGCACGCCTGTGGAGCAGGCTTTTCAGCGAAGTGTAGGCCTTGGGTGGCGGGCTCCAGATCCGCAGCCC
Source organism: Pseudomonas nunensis (assembly GCF_024296925.1). Classification (NCBI taxonomy): domain Bacteria; kingdom Pseudomonadati; phylum Pseudomonadota; class Gammaproteobacteria; order Pseudomonadales; family Pseudomonadaceae; genus Pseudomonas; species Pseudomonas nunensis. The sequence goes on along the minus strand of NZ_CP101125.1, from coordinate 4,702,151 downwards.
GTCTTGTTCATTCGTCAAATAGCGCGCCAGCAGACGAGCATCGCAGGGATCGTTCTTGGCTCGCTGACCGATACCACGGCGATAGTTGCTCACCCGATAAGCGTCCACGACATAGACCTGATGGCCCATTGCATGAGCGAGCTCGACGGTGTCCAGGTGATAGATGTTGGTAGCTTCAACGGCGATAGCACTTTGCGCGGGCAGTGTTTTAAGCCAGCGTTTGAGGGCTGTTCGATCGTTTTTGATGGTGTCAGTGATTTGACGATCGGTACGATAAGCAACGATTTCAGCCTTGGCGATATCGATGCCAACCACGGTCTGCAAAGTAAGGATTGTCATGACGAATCCTCGGAGCTAGGGTTTAGGTGCTTGTCGGGGTTTACCCTTGCGCTGGCTTGCCTCTATCGTCGGTTTTACCGATGAATTCCTTATCGGCGCTTTGGGTAGAAGGGGCGGGATGAGAAGTCTCCCACGGTCTGTACTGGTCAGAGTCAGAATCGAGCTTTTAGTCCCGCCCACCCCTTCAAGTCTAAACATACAAGCGGGCTTGCTCGCGAAAGCGGTGTATCAGACAACATCTTTGTCGACTGACACTCCGCCTTCGCGAGCAAGCCCGCTCCCACATGGGGATTGTGTGTTTTTGGAGATCAGCGCAGTGCTTTCAGCAATCCTTGAAGCTGCCCGCAACCCGCCTCGCTCAACGGAAACACCGGCAACCGTGGATCACCCACTTCCAGCCCGGTCATGCGCAACCCGGCCTTGATCGTCGCCGGCAAACCGCCCTTGAGGATGAAGTCCAGCAGCGGCAACTGGCGATAGAACAACTCACGCGCCTTGCCCAAATCATTGGCCAGCACCGCTTCATACAAATCAAGATTGAGTTGCGGAATCAGGTTCGGCGCCGCTGTGCACCAGCCTTTCGCCCCGGCGGCAAACGCTTCCAGCGCGAGTGGGTTGCAACCGTTGTAGAACGGCACCTGACCTTCGCCGAGCAGTTGCAGCTTGTGCATGCGCTGGATGTCGCCGGTGCTTTCCTTGACCATCGTGACGTTTTCCACGGCGTTGAAAATCTGCAGGATCAGTTCCACCGACATGTCCGTGCCGCTGGTGGCCGGGTTGTTGTAGAGCATGATCGGCACGCCGATGCTCTCGCCGATGGCGCGGTAGTGGGCGAGGATTTCCGCTTCGCTGAGTTTCCAGTAGGACGCTGGCAGCACCATCACCACATCGGCGCCATGGGCTTCGGCGAAACGCGCGCGGCGCACCGCTTTGGCAGTGGTCAGGTCGGACACGCTGACGATGGTCGGTACGCGTTTTGCCACATGCTGGATACTGAATTCGCTGACCTGATCCCACTCCGCGTCGCTCAGGTACGCGCCTTCGCCGGTGCTGCCCAGCGGCGCGATAGCGTGGACGCCGCTGTCGATCAGTCGGTCGATGGAACGCCCGAGCGCCTTCAGATCGACGCCTTCGCCATTAGCGGTAAACGGGGTGATGGTGTAGCCGATGATGCCGTGAATGTTTGGGGTCGACATGGGGTCGCTCCTTTTGAAAATGAATGAGATCAGTTCAGGCAATCGGCGTGTTGGCGCAGGTTCTGCCGAGCGTAATAGTTGAATGCGGCGGCGTGGCGTTTAGGCTTGGAAATCCAGTCATGGGCTTCGCGACCCAGCTCCGGCAAGATCGGTTTGATTGTCCCGGCGCTCATCGCCAGCAGCTGCAACTTCGCCGCGCGTTCGATCAGTTGCGCAATCACGCAGGCTTCCTCGATGCTCGCGCCAGTGGACAACTGGCCGTGGTGGGAAAGCAGGATCGCGCGTTTGTCGCCGAGCGCGCCGGCAATGATTTCGCCTTCTTCATTGCCCACCGGAACCCCCGGCCAGGCTTCGAGAAACGCGCAATCTTCGTAGAGCGGGCACAGGTCCATGTGCGAAACCTGCAGCGGCACTTCGAGCATCGACAACGCAGCCACGTGGGTCGGGTGCGTGTGAATGATGCAGTTCACGTCCGGCCGGGCGCGGTACACCCAACTGTGGAAACGGTTGGCCGGGTTCGGCATGCCGTGGCCTTCAAGCACTTCCAGGTCTTCATTGACCAGCAGCAGATTGCCGGCGGTGATTTCATCGAAACCCAGGCCCAATTGCTGAGTGTAATAGGTGCCAGGTTGCGGGCCGCGGGCGGTAATCTGCCCGGCCAGGCCGGAGTCGTGACCATTCTCGAACAGGATGCGGCAGGTCAGGGCCAGCTTTTGCCGGTCGGTCCACGTATTATCCGCCAGGGTGTTTTGCATCTGGATCAGCGCTTGCTTGACCAGTTGGTCTTTGGGGAGTGCTAAGGTCTTGGCCATATCGGTGTCCTTTGGCTGGTTCAACGGACGTCGGGTTTGCGTTTTACCCGTTGCTTGCAAGGTCGTGGGTGAGCGCAAATGACACTAAAGAGGCTATATGACACTTTGTGTCATTGGCAAGCACAAATCGTCGGCTCCTTGATGGATTAATCGCTTCGCATGTCTATCCGTTTGAAATTACTCAGGAAAAAACTTGGCGTGACCTTGGAGGCCCTGGCCGAAAAGTCCGGCATGACCAAGAGTTATCTGTCGAAAGTCGAGCGCGGGCTGAACACCCCGTCGATCGCGGCTGCGCTTAAACTGGCCAAGGCGCTGAACGTGAAGGTCGAGGAGTTGTTCTCCGAAGACAACATCAGCCTCGACAGCTACAGCCTGGTGCGCAGCGACGAGCGCCAATCCCTGGCCGCCAACGACCACAGCCCCGGTTACGCGGTGCTGGCGCATCAGGTCAGTGAACGCAGCCTGCTGCCGTTCATCATCTACCCGCCGAACGAATTCACCGACAAGACCTTCAAGGAACACCTTGGGGAAGAGTTTTTGTTCGTCCACGAAGGGCAGGTGGAAGTGGACTTCATGAACGAGCGGGTGCTGCTCAATCGCGGGGATGCGCTGCACTTCAATGCGCAGAAGCCGCATCGGATCCGGTCAGTGGGGGAGGTTCAGGCGCAGTTGTTGGTGGTGGTGCATAGCTCGGAAGAATGATGAACGCTTTTGTGGCGAGGGGGCTTGCCCCCGTTCGGCTGCGAAGCAGTCGTAAAACCTGCTGGCACGTTGTAACTGAAGGATCGCTTGGGGCCGCTTCGCGACCCAACGGGGGCAAGCCCCCTCGCCACAGGTTTGGTGTTCACTTCAGACTTCAACCGGAACCGTCAACTTCGGGTTACCAAGCGCATGTGTCTTGGAATCAAAAAACCGCAACTCAACCCCCGTCCCCTCAAACACCTTCGCGTAATGCCGCTTCTGGTGCTGGATAAACGCCTTGGTTCGCGGGTAAATCGACACCGCCACCACCTTCGGTTTCGCCTGGCGCAACGCGTGGATGATGTGGCTGTCCTGCTCGCCCAGCGCATGCCCGAAGATGCACAACCCCTCGCCATGCCCCAATAACTGGTCATAGCAAAACGACAAATAATCCGAACTGCGGATGGTCTTGAGCTTGTCCTGGGCCGGGCCTTCGTTGACGAACAGCGGCACGTCATCCAGCGTCTTGATGGTGTTGTTGATCGCGAAACTGCCGAGCAATGTGCCCTCGGTCGACATCAATTTGCGTGCGGTGCCGTCCTGATTGCGCACCAGGTGCAGGCCACCGTGCAGGTACAGCAAACGCGGCTTGTCGGTCGCGCTGGCGCTCAAGTCAAAACTTGGCTCCGCGCCGTGAAAAAGGTCGGTGATCGCATCAGGCTGGTGCTGGATCGCCCAGTTACCGAGCAAATCGTAATTGGTGGTGAACACCGTCTGATAGTTGGCCAGTTCCCGGTTGATCGTCGCCAACGTCGACGGCACCACCAGTCGCCAAGGAATGTGCACCGCGTGCACGGTGTTGATCAGCGCTTCCTTGATCGCGTAGTAGCGATTGCGCGGCGCGGCGGAGCTGACGGCCAGGGCTTTGTTGACGCGGCTGGTGATTTTCAGCGCGCTGAGGACCTGCTCGAAACTGCGGGTCTGCAAGGCGTCGAACACACTCAGCTCGGACTGGCTCAGGGGTTTTTCTTCGACGGTACGCGCATTTTCGAACAGCGAGTCGTAGCCAAAGTCATCCCACACCGCGCGGCTGGCGCCGTTGCCCAGCAGCAGGCCGCTGAACGAAGCGGTGGTGCGCAAGGCGTTCCAGTCTTCAAGTTGGGCGTCGACATCCTGGAAATCGGTCATTGCGTTGGTCGTCTCAAAAAGCAAAAGGTCTGATGGGCGGCGACTTTATCACGACCGGGGATTGAGCCAGATCAACATGCGCCGAGACTGATCGGTCGATCCTGTGCTCATCCGCTGAATTGGAGCTATCGATTCGGCCCCTCGCAGGAGATTCGCCATGAGCAGCACGTTCTTCATCCCCGCCGTGAACATCATGGGCACCGGGTGCCTCGACGAAGCCATGGACGCCATTCGCAAGTACGGTTTTCGCAAGGCGCTGATCGTCACCGACGCCGGGTTGGCCAAGGCCGGCGTGGCGGCGATGATTGCCGAGAAACTGGCGCAGCTGGACATCGACTCGGTGATTTTCGACGGCGCCAGGCCCAACCCGAGCATCGCCAACGTCGAGCGCGGCCTGGGCCTGCTCAAGGAAAGTCGCTGTGATTTCGTGGTGTCGCTGGGCGGCGGTTCGCCCCACGACTGCGCCAAAGGCATCGCCCTGTGCGCGACCAACGGCGGGCAGATCCGCGACTACGAAGGCGTCGATCAATCCGAGAAGCCGCAACTGCCGCTGATCGCGATCAACACCACGGCCGGCACCGCCAGCGAGATGACGCGTTTCTGCATCATCACCGACGAATCGCGCCACGTGAAAATGGCCATCGTCGATCGCAACGTTACACCGTTGCTGTCGGTCAACGACCCGGCGCTGATGGTCGCGATGCCCAAAAGCCTGACCGCCGCCACCGGCATGGATGCGCTGACCCACGCCATCGAAGCCTACGTTTCCACCGCCGCCAACCCGATCACCGACGCCTGCGCGCTGAAGGCCATCACCCTGATCAGCAACAACCTGCGTCTGGCCGTGCGCGACGGCAGCGACATGGCGGCCCGGGAAAACATGGCATACGCGCAGTTCCTCGCCGGCATGGCGTTTAACAACGCTTCGCTGGGATATGTCCACGCCATGGCCCACCAGTTGGGCGGTTTCTACGACTTGCCCCACGGCGTGTGTAACGCGGTGCTGCTGCCGCATGTGCAAAGCTTCAACGCGCTGGTCTGCGCCAATCGCCTGACCGATGTGGCCCACGCCATGGGCGCCGACATTCGTGGTTTCAGCCCGGAAGAAGGCGCGCAAGCAGCCATCGCGGCGATTCGCAGTTTGGCCCGGGACGTGGAAATCCCCGGCGGCTTGCGTGACCTTGGTGCCAAGCTCAACGACATCCCGATCCTCGCTACCAACGCCCTGAAAGACGCGTGTGGCCTGACCAACCCGCGCGCGGCGGATCAACGGCAGATCGAGGAGATTTTCCGCAGCGCGTTCTAAACGGTTTTGCGACCCGGCGCGAGCTTCACGCAGAGCATCGCGCCCAGGGCCAGCAAGGTGCACAGCAACGACAACGGCCACGCCTGCTGACTGGCGATCAGGCTGGCGATGCCGCCAATGACGGCGGCCATCAGTTGATGAATGAAACCGCTCAACGCCATCGCATAGGCACCGCCGACCGGTGAACCGTCGTTGGCCAGCGACAGGCTGATCGGATAGTTCAACGACTGGCCGAGCACAGCAACGCAGTAGGGCAGCCAGAACAGCAAGGCCACCGACGTCCCCGCCAGACTCCCCAGCAACATCACTCCGCAGCCGGCCAGCACCAGTCCCACACCCAGGGTCATCAGCCAATGCTGACCGGTTCGCAGCACGAAGCGATTCACGCCCAGCGCTCCGAGGAAATACGCTGCGCTGATTGGCCAGCCCAGCAATCCGTAATCCACGGCGGACCAGTTGAACGGCCCTTGCAGGATCAACGGCGCCGCAGTGTTGAACGCGATGATCACCCCGTAACCGAGGCCGCCTGCGAGGGCCGGCAGCAGGAACGCTTTATGACGAAGGATGCGCCAGTAACTTGGCCATGCGGAGGACTGCGCATTTTCTTCTGTCAGCACCGGGAAGGCGACCCGTGACACGATCAGCGCCATTGCCAGGCTCACGCCTCCCAGCAGATAAAAGATCCCCGGCCAGCCCAGCGTCACTTGAATGATCGACCCCAAATACTGGCCAATCCCCAACGCCACGACGAAGGAAATCGAAATCCAGGACAACGCCTTGGCCAGCAGATCACCGCGAAAACTGTCTCGGATCAACACCCGGGCCATCACCGAAATTCCGCTGGCGCCAATGCCCTGAATCAGTCGAAAACACAGGAAGGACTCCAGCGTCTGACTCAAGGGCAAGGCCAGGTTGCCCAGGCCATAAATGCCGAGTGCCGCGAGCAAAACCGGTTTACGCCCGATTCGCTGGCCAAGGCTGCCCCAGAACAACATCGGCAGCGCCATGCCGATCAGGTACACCGCCAACCCCCAGGACACCTGCGATGCCTCGGCGGACAAATGCCGGGCAATCTCTGGCAGCGCCGGCAGGTAAATGCTCATGCCCAATTGCGCGAGAAAAACCGTGCTGCAGGTGACGAGGAGGGTGGTGGTGCTTTTCATGGAATCTTCCCTGGGTTCAGCAGTTGACGTCCCGGCCGTGAGTGCGCAAAAGCTCGGTGATGAGTTCACAAAAGTGGCGAATCAACGTGGCATCCATATCGGCGCGCAACGTAATCCGGATGGCCGCCTGACCTTGCGCAACCACCGGGAAAAACACCGCCGAGGTGAAAAAACCGAGATTGGCCAGTTCGGTCGCCAGGCTGTTGGCCAGCCCTGCTTCGCCGCAGCGGATCAGACGAATCGCCATGTTGCTGCCGTGCTGTTCGGTGCGGATCAGGCTGTCAAAGAGCTGGATATTAACCTGAAGTTTTTCCTGCAACGCGGCGAATTCAGCGGTGCGGTGCAGCTTGATCGAAGCCCGGCCGGCACCGATGGCTGCGCTGTTGAGGCTCTGCGACCAATTGCTCGGGCCACCGTAACGTTGAATCAGCTTCTTCTGGCGTTCGCTGCCGAGCATGACCACGCCGCCACTGGCACCGAACGATTTGCCCAGTGACGCGACGATCAGGCAGTCATCATCAAGGGCCTGCAACCGTGGGCGTGCCAGACCGGCGCCGAGTTTTCCGACAGCGGAAAGGGCGTGGGAATCGTCCAGATAGAGAAACAGCCCGTAGCGATCCTTCAGGTACAACAGACTGTCCATGTCCGCCACCCCACCCATGCTGTAGGCGCTATCGGCCACGTACGCGACCGTGGTGTTTTGCTGACACTGTTGTTCCAGGAAATCCATGTCGTTATGCGGACACGTCACAACTCTGGTTTCGTCCGCACACGCAGCTTTCAGGTGATTCATCGAGTAATGCGCCAAACGGTCGAACACCATCAACGGTGGCCGGTTTTCGGTAAACACGCCGCTGGCCAGCAACGGCAGGATTCCGGCGCTCGCCGCGCTGCACGACAGGGTGCTGAGGCAACGGGTGCCGAACAGCTCGGACAGCTCGGTTTCGTACTGTTCCAGAATCGCCAGTTTGCAGCGATTTTTCGAATTGGCGACGCGCAGGGTGCCGGTTTCCCACAACGTGCTCATGGCGCCCTTGAGCAGATCGGGATGATGGTCCAGGCCCAGGTAAGAGGTGGTGCAGAAGTGATGAAATACCCGCCCGTATTGATCCACCATGCGATTGGCGCTGCGGATGTCGACGTTGAGTCCGGCGACTTTCCCGGCTTCGGCGGTTTCCCAGTCGTGATCCGCCAGCGCGATCAGTTTTCGATAGTTGGTGAAGGTGTTTTGCGTGTGTGTTGTCTGGTCCATGTGAACGTGCCTTTCCTTGGGTGATGAAGCGGTCCGTGTGTGTTTCCAGACTTTACAGAGAGCGGCGGGGCCATTGAATCGGCCGATTCCGGCAGGGTTGAGTGTTTCAAGAGATTTATGTGTAGGAAGGTGTGTTGTGAGGCTGTAGGCCAAAATGGGGCTATCCTGCCGACTCAGCCGAACCCAAGTCATCGAGCCTCCCATGCTGCAAAAAAGCCTGATCCGCCGTCTCGACCTGATCACCCTCCAGCTGTTCGTCGCGGTCCACGAAGAGGGCACGTTGACCCGTGCCGCCACCCGTGAAGCCATCGCGGTGTCGGCGGCCAGCAAGCGTTTGATGGAGTTGGAGGAAGCATTCGGCATCAGTCTGTTCGTGCGTCAGGCCAAGGGCATGACCCTGACACCGGCCGGGGAAACCTTGCTGCACCATGCCCGGCAGATGCTGTTCAATGTCGAGAAAATGGGCCTTGAGCTGGGCGAGCACAGCCACGGGATTCGCGGTTATGTGCGGATGCTGGCGAATTTGTCGGCGATCATTCAGTTCCTGCCGGAAGACCTGCGGGACTTTTCCGAGCGTCATCCGCAAGTGAAAACCGACCTTGAAGAGCGGCCCAGCAGCGGGGTGATTCAAGGCGTGCTCGACGGCGTGGCGGACCTGGGGATTTGTTCCAGCGACAGCGACGTCAAGGGGTTGCACAGCGTGCTGTATCGCCAGGACAAACTGGTGGTGTTGATGCCAGCGGAGCATCCCCTGGCCAGCCGCGAAACCCTGGCGTTTGCCGACACGCTGGGCAGCGACTATGTCGGTTTGCATGCCGCCAGTTCGATCAACATGCGCACCCACGCGGCGGCGCGCAAGGCGGGCAAAGTGCTGCGGTTGCGGATTCATGTGCCGGGGTTCGATGCAATGTGCCGGATGGTCCAGGCGAACATGGGCATCGGGATTTTGCCGCAGAAAGCCTATGAATTGTTCGGGCGCGCGCTGGGGTTACATGCGGTGCCGTTGACCGATGATTGGTCGGACCGGGCGCTGATTCTGGTGGTGCGGGATGAGGCGGGGTTGTCGCCGGTGAGTCGGATGTTGTTTGAGCAGTTGCGTGGAGAGTCCTGACAAATTTGTATTGAATGGGCTGGCCTCTTCGCGAGCAAGCCCGCTCCCACATTAGATCTCCAGTGAACATAAATTTTGTGTACGCAAGAGATCCCCTGTGGGAGCGGGCTTGCTCGCGAAGGCGGACTTAAGGTGACGACAATCCCCAAGAGCGTTCGCGTTTCACGAACACCCCTTGCCAACTGAAGGTTGGATTCCCGCCCCCCCGGTCCTCTAGCCTTGGCACATATTCCAAGAACAAGAGGTACCCCGCGATGACTGCCCCCTTGAGTGCAATCAAAGTAATCGAGATCGGCACGCTGATCGCTGCGCCGTTTGCCGCGCGCATGCTGGCCGAGTTCGGTGCAGAGGTGATCAAGATCGAAGCCATGGGCCAGGGCGATCCCCTGCGCAAATGGCGCAAGCTGCACGAGGGCACCTCGCTGTGGTGGTACCTGCAATCGCGTAACAAGAAGTCCCTGGCACTGAACCTGAAATCCCCTGAAGGCATCGAACTGGTCAAGCAACTGGCGACCAGCGCCGACGTGCTCATCGAAAACCTGCGCCCCGGAGCCCTGGAAAAACTCGGCCTGGGCTGGGACGTGCTGCACGCCCTCAACCCCAACCTGACCCTGGTGCGCATCTCCGGCTACGGCCAGACCGGCCCTTACCGCGACCGTCCAGGGTTCGGCGCCATCGGCGAGGCCATGGGCGGGATTCGCTACACCACCGGCACCCCCGGTTCGCCACCGGCCCGGGTCGGTGTCAGCCTCGGCGATTCCCTGGCTTCGCTGCACGCGGTGATCGGCGCGCTGATGTCGTTGCTGCGGGTCAAGACCGGGCAGGGCGGCGGGCAAGTGGTCGATGTCTCCCTGGCCGAAAGTGTGTTCAACGTGATGGAAAGCCTGGTGCCGGAATACGACATGCAGGGCCATATCCGCGAACGCAGCGGCGGCGCGCTGCCGGGCATCGCACCGTCCAACACTTACCTGACGGCGGATGGTGCTTATGTGGTGATCGCCGGCAACAGCGATCCGATCTACAAGCGCTTGATGAATGTTATCGGTCGCAGCGATCTGGCTGACGCGCCGGAATTCGCCCACAACGACGGGCGCGCCTTGAAAAGCAATGTACTCGACGCGGCGATCACCCACTGGACCAGCAGCCTGCCGATCAACGACGTGCTGTCGGCCCTCGAAGCGGCCGAAGTCCCGGCCGGGCGCATCTATTCCGTGGCCGACATCGTCGCCGATCCGCACTACCAGGCGCGGGACATGCTGCTCAACGCCGACTTGCCCGGTGGCGCCACGGTGAAAATGCCGGGCATCGTGCCGAAACTCTCGGAAACCCCCGGCGGTGTGAACTGGTCCGGGCCGCAATTGGGCCAGCACACCGACGGCATCCTCGCCGGGTTGGGCCTGACCGGTGCTGACATCGAACGGCTGAAAGCCGAAGGGGTGGTGCAATGATCACTGACTTTTCCGAGACGCTGATCGTCCAGGAAGTCTCGCCGCGCGACGGCTTGCAGATCGAGCCGACCTGGGTGGAAACCGTCGACAAGATTGCGCTGATCGATCAACTGTCGCTGGCCGGGTTCAGCCGTATCGAGGCCGGTTCGTTCGTCTCGCCGAAAGCCATTCCGGCGCTGCGTGACGGTGAGCTGGTGTTCAAGGGCATCACCCGGCAGCCCAACGTGATCTATGTCGCGCTGATCCCCAACCTCAAAGGCGCGCAACGGGCGCTGGCGACACAGGCGGATGAGCTGAACCTGGTGATGTCCGCCAGCCAGACCCACAACCTCGCCAACATGCGCATGCGTTGCGAAGACTCGTTGGCGGCGTTCGGCGAGATCGTTCAATACGTCGGCGGCACGCAGGTGCGGCTTAACGGCAGCGTCGCCACTACATTTGGGTGCCCGTTCGAGGGCAAGATCGATGAGGATCGCGTGTTGCAGATCGTCGAGGCCTATCAGGAACTCGGCATTCAAGGCATCACCCTGGCTGACACCACCGGCATGGCCAATCCACGGCAAGTGGATCGACTGGTGCGCCGGGTGTTGCAACGGGTTGCTCCGGCGGACCTGACCCTGCATTTCCACAACACCCGTGGCCTGGGCCTGTGCAACGTCCTCGCTGCCTACGAGGCCGGCGCCCGACGCTTCGACGCGGCACTCGGCGGACTTGGCGGTTGCCCGTTTGCACCGGGGGCGTCGGGCAATATCTGCACTGAAGACCTGGTCAACCTGTGCGATGAAATCGGCATCCACACCGGCATCGATTTGCCGTTGCTGCTGAAACTGTCCAGAGGTTTGCCGACGCTGCTGGGCCATGAAGTGCCCGGTCAACTGGCCAAGGCCGGACGCAATTGCGATTTGCACCCGACCCCGTCCTGACAGACACCAAAAATCCCCTGTGGGAGCGGGCTTGCTCGCGAAGGCGTCGTGTCAGTCGCCATCCATATTGACTGACACACCGCTTTCGCGAGCAAGCCCGCTCCCACAGTGAAAAAGCATTCCAAGCACCTCAACCAGACAACAAAAACAATCGGACACCCACGGGAAGTCCGCCTGGAGAAACCCCCATGAGCCTCAATGTACTGGAGGCGGGCGCGAGCCCGTCCGTTAGCCACGATGTCGAAAAAGCCCTGGTCAGCAAAGTCGCCTGGCGCCTGATGCCGCTGATCATGGTCTGCTACCTGTTCGCGTTTTTCGACCGCATCAACATCAGCTTCGCCAAGTTCCAGCTACAGACCGACCTGAGCCTCAGCGACACCGCCTACGGCCTCGGCGCCGGGCTGTTTGTGGTCGGTTACGTGCTGTTCGAAGTGCCGAGCAACATGATGCTGTACAAGGTCGGCGCCCGGCGCTGGATCGCCCGGATCATGATGTCCTGGGGCGTCGCTACCGCCGCCATGGTCTTCGTCAACAGCGAATGGCAGTTCTACGCGCTGCGCTTTGTGATCGGCGCGATGGAGGCCGGTTTTGCGCCAGGCGTTCTGTATTACCTGACGCTGTGGTTCCCGCAGCACTATCGCGGGCGTATCACCTCGATGCTGTTTCTGTCCTCGGCGTTTGCCGGTCTGGTCGGCGCTCCGTTCTCCGGTCTGGTGTTGCAACACCTCGACGGCGTGATGGACATGCGCGGCTGGCATTGGCTGTTCCTGCTCGGCGGCGTGCCTTGCATCGTGCTCGGTTTCCTGGTGCTGAAGTTGCTCAAGGACCGCATTGAAGACGCGCACTGGCTGACGCCTTCGGAGAAGACGTTGCTGGCCAGCCGCATTGCCCACCATGAGCCACACAAGGGCGGCGGTTCGTTGCTCGCAGCGTTGAAAATTCCGGGGTTCCTGACCTTGGGGCTGATCTACTTCCTGATCCAAGTCGCGTCCTACGGCTTGAATTTCTGGGCCCCGCAATTGATTCGCAGCGCCGGTACTGAAAGCCCGGTGATGATCGGTTTGCTCACGGCGATCCCTTATATCTGCGGCGCGATCAGCATGGTGGTGATCGGGCGGTTGTCCGATGCGACCGGCGAACGGCGCAAGTTTGTCGCCGGCCTGGTGACGCTGGGCGCGGTCGGATTCTTCTGCGCCGGGATCTTCGCCAACCACACGACTTTCCTGATTGTCGCGCTGGGCTTGCTCGGTGCCGGGATCATTGCCTGCATCCCGAGCTTCTGGACCCTGCCGCCGAAATTGCTGGCCGGTGCAGGTGCCGGTGCGGCGGGCGGGATCGCGGTGATCAACACCCTCGGGCAATTTGGCGGCATCGTCAGCCCGGTGATGGTAGGGCGAATCAAGGACCTGACCGGCAGCACCACACCGGCGCTGTACGTCATCGGCGTTGCCGCGCTGATTGCTGCTGCGCTGCTGTTGTGGGGGTTGCCGCAGAAACTGCGCACGCTCGACAAGTTCTGAAATTTGCGGCGTCAGGCCGACCGCTTTCGCGAGCAAGCCCGCTCCCACATTGGATCTGTGGCATTCACAAATCTCCTGTGGGAGCGGGCTTGCTCGCGAAGACGGACTGACATCCAATGAATATCTTCCGCTCGACCATTCATCCAGCATTCACCAAAACCTTACCCGGCGCCCCGCTGAACTGAATCAACACCACCCCCGCTACCAGCAACACAGCGCCAAACACCCGAGGCAAGGTCAACTGCCGCTCCAGCAACCCGAACAACCCGAAATGGTCGAGCACCATCGAGGCAATCACTTGCCCGGTCAGCGCCAGCACCACAAAGCCCGACGCACCGAGTTTCGGCAGCAACATCACCGCCAGCGCCACAAAGCACACCCCGAACACGCCACCTGCCCACATCCACAGCGGCGCCTTGCTGATAAACCCCACCGACGGCAGCGGCAAACGCAGCGCCAGGATGATCGGCAACAGCACCAGCAAACTCACCAGCAACGAGGCCAGTGTCGCCCATAGCGGATGCCCGAGGCCGCGACTCAGGTTGGCGTTGATCGCACTCTGAAACGGCACCACCGCCCCGGCAATCACCGCCAGCAACAACAGACCGGCCCACTGCAACGTACTCATGATCATGTCTCCAACAGGTTTTGCTGGACTGTAGGGTATTCGTCGCGCAGATTTAAATTCCGTTTTGCTATCTGGAACATGCATCAGATGAATGATCTTCGGCGCATCGATTTGAACCTGCTGGTCATCCTCGACGCCTTGCTCAGTGAACAGCACGTAACCCGCGCCGCCGAGCGATTGCACCTGAGTCAACCGGCGGTCAGCCATGCGTTGGGACGTTTGCGCGATCTGCTCGGCGATCCGTTGCTGGTGCGCGCGGGTGCCAGTCTGGTGCCGACCCCTCGCGCGCTGGAGTTGATCGCTCCATTGGCCGAAGCCCTGGCCCAGGTGCAATCGCTGCTGGCGCCCAACACCTTCGATCCGGCCACCGCCAAGCGCACTTTTCGACTCGCGATGTCCTACTACGGCGCCGCCATCGTCCTGCCGGGCCTGATCCGCACCTTGCGCCGGGAAGCACGGGCATCGACCTGCAAATCAGCCATGCCAGCCGCGAAGGCATGCTAGATGGCGTGCTCAACGGTGACATCGACGTGGCAGCGGGCGTGTTTCCCGAACTGCCCAACGAACTGCGCAGCACGCCGCTGTTCGACGAGCACTACGCCTGCCTCGTCGACCGCCACAGCCTGCCCGCCGACGGCACGCTCGACCTCCCAACCTACCTTTCCCGCCCCCACGTCCTGCTGGAAATGCGCGGCAGCGGCACCCCGGAAATCGAACGGGCACTGACTGCATTAAGAGAGCGCCGCCGCGTGGCCATCAGCCTGCCGCACTGGAGCGTTGCGCCGGAGTTTATCAGCGGCACGGATTTGATCCTGACCGTGGCTTCCCGTGGGTTGCGCGGGATTGATGAGCAGTCGTTGATCGTCGTAGCGCCGCCGTTTCATATTCCGTCGTTCAGCTTCGTGTTGGTCTGGCATAAGCGGAGGGGAGGGGATCAGGCGTTGAATTGGTTGAATGGACGGATTGAGCAGGGAATAAAGCCAGTCGCTGATTAATTTCAGAAAACACACGCCCTGTAGCAGCTGGCGAAGCCTGCGTTCGGCTGCGCAGCAGTCGTGAAACCTGATCGCGCGGTCTTCCTGAAACACCGCGCTGGCTGATTTCACGACTGCTTCGCAGCCGAACGCAGGCTTCGCCAGCTGCTACAGGGCGTTGCGGCTTTGTCGTAACAATTGGTTGAACGGACGCTTCTTGCCGAGGATAGTGCGCGGCTGAATTCATCTGATATTTATTGATACACACAAGGAACAGGGAATGACATTGAAGTCTGGGTTGATGGGGTGTGCGGCGCTGTGCGGTTTGGTGATGGCGACGCAGGCGTTTGCCGAGTGTGAGAAACCAACGTTGTATGGCGATTTCGGTCATTCGACGTGCAAAGATTGGCCGGCATATCCGGGGCTGTCGATTACGGCGATGTCGCAGTTTGAATCGGGATTTTCGGCAAGCGGCTCCGGGCCTGAGGGGAAATATGATCTCGATCTGGCCGTAGTTTCGGCGGGTGATTCGAAGCCGTTGGCGACGTATCACAAGTCGGATGCTTTTGAGTCTGATGCCATAGTTTTTGAAGACCTGGAACTCGATACCGCGCGCTACAAGCTCACGCCTGAGCTGCGGGCCTTTGGTGTGCGAGTCAGGTTCAAAGGATCATCCAGCGCCAATCCTATGGACGAATCCTGGCTGTCGCTCTATGTAAAAGAAGGCAACAAACTGCGTCCGGTATTAGAGCGCCTGGTTGTGTATGCATACGGCGGCGAATGGGATACCCGCTGCGCCGGTGAACGATCAAACACTGTTCGAACCATCGAAATCGGTAAAACCAGCTCCCATGGCTACGCGGATTTGATCGTCAAGTCGGTAACGACCGGCATGGTCGGGGAAGGAGAAGGTGAGGCCTGTGACGTCAAATCGACCACCAGCAAACCTGTCGTGACCACACTTCGCTATGACGGAAAAACCTACGTCCTGCCAGGCGACTTCAAAGGCGTCTAACGACGGCGCACTGATCAAGGAAGAACAAAATGACCACAAAGAAACTGCTGAACTCATTCGCCATACTCGGCTTGATGACTGCTGCCAGTCAGGCACAAGCCAGTTGCGAAGAACCCCCCTTCAGCACGCTATCGTTCACTATTTGCAAAGTCTGGCCGGCGTACGATGACCAGAACATCGTCGCCACATCGATATACAAGCCGGATTCCGCAGACGGCAACAATGATGGCGGAAACATCGATCTGGAATTATCGGTTATTCATTCGGCAAGCTCGAAACCCCTGGCCACTTACCGCAAGACATACGCCTATTATTCGGATGCCGTGGCGTATGAAGGGCTGGCCATTGATACGGCGCGGTACAAACTGACGCCGGATGATCGCGCATTTGGTATTCGATCGAAGTTTGAACACGGCTCAAGCGTGAGTCCGTACCACAAAACCGAACTGGCCCTATATCTCAAGGATGGCGACGCATTGCGCCCTGTGCTGGAAGGGCTGGTCATTGTCATGGGCCGGGGTGAATGGGACGGCAACTGCGCGGGGCAGGGCGATCGAACTCAAAGAACCGTCGATATTGGCAAAACAGTGCATAACGGCTTTGCTGATCTGGTGGTCAGTTCCACGGTGACGGAAACAAAAAACTTCGTCGTCGGTGAAAAGTGCGAAAGCAAGTCCAAGAAGTTGAAGACAACTCAGGTCACCCTGAGCTACGACGGTAAACAATACGTCGTGCCAGAAGCCCTCAAAGGTTAATCACCCATGCTCAGCGGCCTCAACCACCTGACCCTCGCCGTCACCAACCTGAATCGCAGCGTGGCGTTCTATCAAAACCTGCTGCAACTGCGCCTCGACGCAACCTGGGACACCGGCGCCTACCTCTCGCTACCGGGCCTGTGGTTGTGCCTGTCCCTCGACCCACTGCGCAACGCAGAACCCGCCGCCGACTACACCCATTACGCCTTCACCCTCAGTGCAGCGGATTTCCTGCCGTTCGTCGAACGCCTGCAATCTGCCGGCGTGAAGGAATGGCGCGACAACCGTAGCGAGGGCGCGTCGTTCTACTTCCTCGACCCGGATGGCCACAAGCTCGAAGTCCACGTCGGTGATCTTGCCTCTCGGCTAAACGCCTGTCGGCAAAAGCCCTACGCAGGAATGAAGCTCTTCGACGATCAGTCAGTTGAACCCCAGGACCTGAGATAGACTTGCGACCAATCGCCACAAACAGGACTTTCCCATGACTCCATCGCTGCTAATGGCCGTTCTCGCTTCCGGCTTCATCTACGGCATCACCCCCGGCCCGGGCGTGTTGGCGGTATTCGGGATTGGCGCGGCGCGCGGTCGGCGCGCGGGGGCGGGGTTCTTGTGCGGGCATTTGCTCGGGGACGTGGTCTGGTGCAGCACGGCGTTGATCGCGATTGTAGGCGCCCGGGAAATCGGCAGTACGGCGTTTGATGTGCTGGGCGTGCTCAGCGGGCTGTATCTGTTCTGGCTCGGTTTGCGCGCAATTCGTGCTCGCCGCAGCAGCGCCGATACGCCGCAAGGGCCGGCGCGGCAGCCGTTCTGGCACGGCATTCTGTTCGGTCTGACCAACCCGAAAGCCTATCCGGTGGCGGTGGCGACATTTACCGCGCTGCTGTCCAGTCGCGCCGAATTGCTGCATTGGTCGATGTTGCCGTGGCTGATTGCCCTGAGCTTCGTGGGCGGATTGCTGGCGTACGCTATTCTCATAGGCATTGTCGGTGCGCGGCGAGTGCGCACCGTGTATCAACGCCATGAGTTGTTGATCACGCGGTTGTGCGGGGTGATGTTTATCGGTTTCGCCATCAACGCCCTGGCGCATGCGCTGCCGGGGTTGGTGTCGAACAAGGCTTGAGACTGAACGCAGGGAGGCGTCAGTCGCACAGTCAGCGCTCAGGCGTTGACCGGTCAGGGACGGTTTTTTATCGCTGCATTGTCCGGACACGCGCCCTGCACCATGGCAACCCGAAATTCCGCGCCTTTGGCGAGCTACATCGACCTGTTGCTGGACGCCGTTTGTGCGGTGGATAAACAGGGGCGCTTTGTATTTGTCAGTGCGGCCTGCGAGCGTATTTTCGGCTACACCCCGGACGAATTGATCGGCCGGCCGATGATCGACCTGGTGCACCCCGGCGACCGCCAGCGCACCCTCGACGCCGCGCGGGAAATCATGGGCGGCGAACCCAAGCTCAACTTCGAAAACCGCTACCTGCGCAAGGACGGTGGGGTGGTGCACATCCTCTGGTCGGCGCGCTGGTCAGAAGTCGATCAACTGCGTATCGCTGTCGCGCGGGACATCACCGAGCGCAAGCAGGCCGAGTCGCGACAAGCGGCGTTGTACGCGATTTCCGAAGCGGCCCACGCGGCGGAAGACTTGCTGGCGCTGTTCAAACGCATCCACACAATCATCGGCGAATGGCTGCCGGCGCTTAATTTTTCCGTCGCGCTGTACGACGAACACTGCGCGCAGCTGAACTTCCCCTATCACGTCGATGATCGCGAGCATCAGCCCGAGTTGCCCGGCACAGTCACCGGACGTTTGTGCGCTGAGGTCATCCGCAGCGGGCAGCCAATCCTGCTGACCCCGGACCAGAGCGAACTGCCCGAGGGCTTCGAAGTGCTGGTGGCGGGGCATGATTCACCCTGCTGGCTCGGCGTGCCGCTGAACTCGCAAAATGGCACCATCGGCGCGCTGATCGTCAAAAGCGAGGCGGGCGGTGAACGCTACACCGAGCAGGACAAAGAACTGCTGCAATTCGTCTGCGCCCAAGTGGCTACCGCCATCGAGCGCAAACAATTGCACGCGCGGCTGCAGCGCATGGCCCAGTACGATCAACTCACCCAGTTGCCCAACCGCGAGTTATTGCGTGATCGGCTCAAGGCGTCGCTGGCGCTGGCGCGTTCCGAAGGCGGACGAATGGCGTTGCTGTATGTCGATCTCGACCGCTTCAAACAGGTCAACGACACCCACGGCCATGCGGTCGGCGACATGCTGCTGCAAGCGGTGGCCAATCGCATCAAGGGTTGTGTGCGGGACACCGACACGGTGGCGCGCATCGGTGGTGATGAGTTCGTGGTGCTGCTGCACAGCATTCATGCCGCAGAAGATGCCGAAAGCGTCGCCGGAAAAATCCGTCAGGTCCTGGAGCAACCCCTACGCCTGGACGGCCACAGCCTGAACATCGAACCGAGCATCGGTGCCGCGCTTTACCCCGAGCACGGCCTGGAGGAAAAGCAATTGTTCCGCCACGCCGACGAGGCGATGTACGCCGTCAAACGCCTGCGCCATCGGCCGCTTGAAGTCTGAACCTTCGCTGCCGTTCGTCGCAGCATCCGCAGTTTTTCTAAACCTTTGGCCGGATAAGAATTCTGACCCTATGCGGGCGTTTGCTCGCCGCGATCAACACCAAGAGGATGAGAATCATGCCTACTTCAAGAAACTCTAACTCGGGAAACTTCGCCAACGATCGAACGAAGGCGTCTGAAGCCGGTCGCAAAGGTGGGAAAACTACCACTACGACTGTCGAGAAAGACCCTGCGAAAACCGATATGGGCCGCAAAGGTGGTCAAAAATCTCGGTAGTGGCGTAAGTAGTTTTGATTGAGAGACGGGGGCGCAAGCTCCCGTTTGAATTTTATTTCGAGGAGGGCGCGACCATGAGCCGGATGGCCACCCGTTTACGCAATGCCAGTTTTTTCACGTTGCTGAGCCTGTTTGCCAGCAGCGCCTTTGCTCAGTCGCCTGCCGACTTCATCAACGATGCGTCCGCCAAAGGCATGGCCGACATCGAAGCCAGTCGTCTGGCACACCAGAAAACCGAATCCAAAGAGGTCAAGGACTACACCGTCGTGGTCATTAACGACCTGACCACCGCCAACCAGCACCTAGCTAAAATCGCCAAGAAGCTCGACTTGCCGGTGGCGCCTCGGGAAGAAGTGATCGACAAGTCCAAGACGATGATCCCGGAAGTGAAGGATGGCCCGACCTTCGACCAGGCCTACGCGGCCAGTCAGGTGAAAACCACCCAGGAAGCCATCGCACAGATCGAGCAAGAAGCGCACACCACCGACGTTCCGGAAATCAAAGCGTTTGCCGAAGAAACCTTGCCCAAACTGCAAAATCACCTGCAGATGGCCAAGGCCCTGCAAGCCAGCCGCTAACCCTTACGCGGCGCGGGTGACGGAAGTCACCCGCGACAGGCGTCTCAGCATTGGTCGAACTTTGGTTTCGGCTTGTCGCCGCCCGGGGCGACGTCCATGGCAATCGTTTCGCCTTCGCCGATCTTGCGATATTGCTTGCGCAACTCTTCCAGTTGCTTCAAATCCAGCGCCTCAAGCCCCAGCATCGCGTTCTGCGCGTCCTTCGTTACCCGCAGCAACTCATCGATCTTCAAGTGCAAGATATCCGTATCGCGGTTCTGGGTGTTCTGGATCAGGAACACCATCAGGAACGTGATGATGGTGGTCGAGGTGTTGATGATCAGCTGCCAGGTGTCGTTGTAGCCGAAGATCGGCCCGGTCAAACCCCACACGACAATCAGAATGATCGCGATCATAAACGTCGTGGGACTGCCGGCCCACAAGGCAAGCCTCTGGGAGATCTTTGCGAATTTCATTGCCGTGTTCCTTATAGGGATGCGCCTGAAATTCAGACAGCGACGGCTTGCTGAAAATTCTATTGATCTAGTGACTCCGCGATCCTGTGGGAGCGGGCTTGCTCGCGAAAGCGGTGGGTCAGCCAACATGGATGTTGGATGGGATGGCCTCTTCGCGAGCAAGCCCGCTCCCACAGGGTCTGCGCTTAACTTTTAAGGCCGGGTAATCCAGCAGAAAGCGTCACCTGAACCTCCCAACTGAAATACCCCACCACTTCGCAGCTTTGATTCACCAGCATGAAACTCAATTCGCAGGCTGCAACGCCCGGGTTCAGGTGCGTGCATTCCCAATAGTGATCATCGGCCAGGTGGCTGCCGGGTTGGGTCGGGTTTTCCGGATCAGGGGCAGGTACGGTGAGGCCGCTGCTGACTTGCAGTTTTGGCGGCGACAGCACCTGGGAGTCGCCCACGGTCATGTTGTAGAAAACCACGTTGTGTTCGGCGATCAGGCTTACGGTCCTGCCACGAATATGGAAGGTTTTTCCGTTACTAGTGGTTAATGTCAGTTTGCTGTCATTTTTAACGGTATCTGTCCCGCTGGCGATGTAGATAAACTCATCGCTGATAGTCGTCGGGTTTTCCGCGTCTAGGCTGGGGGTTGGATACTTTGCAAGCAGCGACTCAGCATCAACCACCAGCAATACATTGTTGGCTGTAGCGACACTGGATGAAGGCGATTTGATCGGTTCGGAAGTCATCATGGATTCCTTTCATGATGTTGGCACAAGACGGCAGCCGCTTCGGTTCATGCAAGACATCCTGTTCCTGCCGAAACGGCAACGAACGGGGTAAGCCCCTTGTCGCCAAGGGGCCAGCCTTCGTCAGTTGCGGATGGTGATGAACGGATCCCACGAGCAGCAGCCGACGACTTTGCAGTCGCGATCGACGATCAGGAAGTGGAAGTGGTAGGTCACGCTGCCGCACGACAGGGTTTCCGAAGACCAGTAATGGTTGTCGACTTTCTGGCAGCTCGGCACGGATGGGTTGCTGGTGTTAGGGACGGCGACGCAGGCCGTAGCCTTGCGTGGCGTTGGCGTGGAGATCAACTCGTTGCCAACGTTACCGATGAATTTGTAGAAAATCACCGCGGTCTCGAAGCTCTGCGACAGGCTGGTTTCACGCCAGCGAATCAAGTCGCCTACCTGGGCTTTCAAGTTGAGTTCGCCGCCGGCCTGACCATTGATCACGTTGTCCCGGTTGGTCACCATGTACACATGATTGACGTCGATCATCGTTGGCGACGCGGGATTCTTGCTGATGTTCGGGTAGTTTTTCAGAATGGTTTCGGTGTCGATTGAGACCAGCACATCCGTGACTCGAGACATAGTAAAGCTCCTTGTTCATAGTGATTGCCCGGCAACTTTCCAGGCATGACAACGCTTGCTTGCCTTACGGCCGTTGCTGAAACACTACGGGCGGAACCCACCATGCACGAGGCTTGAACAGGCCTTGCTCCATGCGTGCAAATTGACAGGTCGGGTTCCTTCCGATTGGCCGCGATTAGGACTATAGATGCGAAACATAGGCTGTCAAAATTGCTTGGCGGTTCGCTCGACGAACGGTCAATTTGGTTATGATTTCCGATGATTTGGCGATAAGAAAATCCCGCTTCAGATCCACCGTGTTACATAAGTCGAATAGGGCTGGCACGCGGGTCGAGTTATCGTAGCGAACCGGTTGTCGGCCCAGGCCAGGACAATCCCTCGACAGGAGAACGCAATGAGTTGGTCCGCCAAACAATACGTCGCTTTTGAAGATGAGCGCACACGCCCGGCCCGCGACCTGCTCGCAGCGATACCGCCCGTGGACGCGCGCACAGCCGTCGACATCGGCTGCGGCCCCGGCAACTCCACCGAGTTGTTGGTAGAGCGTTTCGACAATGCCTTGGTGCGTGGCGTAGACAGTTCGACCGACATGATCGACGCCGCCCGCAAGCGTTTGCCTGACGTGCAGTTCGACACCGTTGACATCGGAACCTGGAACGATAGCGGCCCGTTCGACGTGATATTCGCCAACGCGGTGTTGCAGTGGTTGCCTGATCACGCGGCGCTGTTGCCTTCGTTGGCATCCCGACTGACCAAGGGCGGCAGCCTCGCGATCCAGATGCCAGACAATCTCAATGAACCTTCCCACCGTTTAATGCGCGAAGTCGCCGCCAATGGCCCGTGGGCCGGCAAATTGGCGGACGCTGCCGGGCAGCGCACGGAAATGGCCAGTGCCAGTGCTTACTACTCGATGCTGCGGCCGCACTGCAAGCGGGTCGATGTGTGGCGCACGACCTACCATCATCCGCTGGCAGGTGGGGCTTCGGGAGTGGTGGAGTGGTTCAAGGGGAGTGGGTTGCGGCCGTTTCTTGATCCGCTGGATGAAGGCGAGCGGGCGGAGTATCTGAAGCAGTATCTGGCGGCGATTGAGCAGGCTTATCCGGCGCTTGAGGACGGGACGGTGTTGTTGCCGTTTCCGCGGTTGTTCATCGTCGCAACGCGGTGAAAGCTGAGTGAATCAATCATGCGGCGAGCACTGATCTTGTGGCGAGGGGGCTTGCCCCCGCTGGCCTGCGCAGCAGGCCCTCTTTTGGGGTCGCTTCGCAACCCAGCGGGGGCAAGCCCCCTCGCCACAGAGTAATCAGTGTTCGGTTTAACTGAGTATCAACACCCAACCCCAACCAACATCATCATCGGCCGCTCACGCTCCTCCGCCAACGCCGGTTGCGCCGCCACCTGCGCATCCGTCGGCCCCCATTCGTTGACATGCTGAATCGTGAACCCCGCCGCAATCAAGGCATTCAACAAAGTCCCAACCGTGCGGTGCTGCTTGATCACACCCTCAGCCAGCCAATGAGTCACCCGCTCGCCTTCGAACTGATAACTGTCCAGTGGCCAACGCTTGCGACCTTCGCCATCAATCAACCAACCCGGATTACGCGGCGCCATGAAGATTGGATGCTCGATGGAAAACACAAAGCGCGAACCGGGTTTCAAGGCTGCGTGGATATTTTTGAACAGGCCGGACAGATCCTTGATGTAGTGCAATGCCAGCGAACTGTAAGCCAGGTCGAAGCTGCCAGCGGGCAGATCAAGCTGCTCCAGATCGGCGCGCGCATATTGGATGTTGGCGGCGGAGGTCGTTTTACGCGCCTGCTCCAGCATCTTCTCCGACACATCAAGACCAAGCACGCTGTCAGCACCTTGCTCACTCGCCCAACGGCTAAACCAGCCGTAACCGCAGCCGAGGTCCACTACCTTCAAACCTTTCATCGGCGGCAACATGGACTGCAGCGCCGGCCATTCAGGCGCGGCATCCAGTCCACCGATGGAGCGGCCCATCTGGCTATAACCCTGGAAAAACTCCGGATCGTCGTAAATGTTTTGCGTCATGTTCGGGTTGCTCTATTGAGTTCGTCACGAGCGGCACGAGTTGCCGCCGATTGGTTTCCCTCGAAGAGTGATAGCGCGTATTCGTTGATGGCCGCGCAGGGGGAGGGGATTAGAGATGGGAGAGATGCTAGCGGGACGAGCACGGAAGGGAAATGGCGTGTGCGTTGGGGATTTGTAAGCACTGCGCCGGTTAATGCTGATCAATTAAGGCATGAGCAGCAAAATCCCTGTGGGAGCGAGCTTGCTCGCGATGACGGTTTAACATTCAACGGATGAACTGCCAGCCAGTCCGCTATCGCGAGCAAGCTCGCTCCCACAGGATTGCGCGTTTGCTGATCGAGATTGGCCATCCAGGCAAACGAAAAAGGGCGCCCCGAAAGGCGCCCAATCTAACCGTCAGAACTATTCCGCATCCAAGCGTCGAGCAATCACGTCCAGCACATCGCAACCATCGCGCAAAGGCACGCAGCAGAGCAATGCGAAATCGCTGAGGACCACCGAATCAGACGTGATGTCACCGCGCATCGCGAGGTTTTCAAGCAGCTGTGTCACGGCCCGGATTCTGTAACTGGCCGTACTGAGCAGCGAATGCAGCGGTTGTGTCGTGTTGACGAACAGTGAAGGTAGATCGTCGGCGTTGCTGGTTAAAGCCATGTATTCGTTCATGAGTGATTACCGGTTGTAGGTTAAAGACCTACCACTCAATCGTCGCCAAACAAAAGGGTGGTAGCTGTACGCGGGTTGGCGAACCGGACAACGGTAAAACCGGCAGACCCGAAGATCTCCCACGCACAGCCACCAAAAAAAGCGCGGCAAAATGCAGTCAGAAAAAGCTCCGAAATTCCGGAGTTTTCTGGGTCGTTGTCATCGAGTCGCCAAACCCGATACGCCATTTAGGCGTGGATCGGACTATAGGACTCATGACAAAGACACTGCAATCCGCAAGTCTACGGACAATTCCTAGAGTAGTGTAGGACGTTGCTATTTCGAGAGTTGGCCTCAGCAGAGCCCCGAATTATGGGCCGTTGGCTCTCCATTGAACGGGTGTTTGTAGGCTGCTCAAAGGGGAAGGATTAAATCCCGCCCACAAAAAAACCGGCCACCAGGACCGGTTTTTTTCTATCTCTACATCCCCCGTCAAAAAACCTCAACGTGAGACCACAATTCGATTGGAGCGGGTGAAGGGAATCGAACCCTCGTTATCAGCTTGGGAAGCTGGAGTAATGCCATTATACGACACCCGCTCAGAGCGGCTGACTTTGTACCAGATGTGCGCGTGGATTTGAAGTTTTTCTTTATGCGCGCTGCATTTAGCACGGGGTGACACGAAGGCATGGATCGCGTGATGGCCATTCGCGGGCAAGCCTTGCTCCTACAGATGCGCTGGGGAGTGGGCTTGCTCGCGATGACTCTGTTTCAGATTGCCAGTGCATGGTGGTCCTGGACGTAGTGGTAACGCGGTCGGCTGGCGTATTGCTCGGGTTTCAGGAAGCCCAGCAATGCGTTTTGGCTGTCTCGGCAGGCGGCTTTGTGTTCCATGTCGAGAAAGTGCCCGGTGGCTTGCAGAGTGCTGAAGGTGGCGTGTTGCACATGGTTGGCGAAGAGCCGGGCGCCGTCGGCGGCGGTGTATTCGTCCCATTCGCCGTTCATGAACAGCACCGGCACGTCGATTTTCTCGGCAGCCTTGAGGAAGCACTGGCGATCGCTGTGCAGCAGGTCGCTGATGTGGAAGTGCATCTGCCCGTATTCGTGCTCGGCCAGGTTGCTGACGTGGCGATAGTTGAAGCGTTTGAACAGCGACGGCAGGTGTTTGCCGATGGTGCTGTTCACCAGGTTGCCGACCCGGTCGCCGTCGCGGCTGCCGAGGTAGTCGACGCCACGTTCCAGGTAGTCGCGCATGTGCTCGTTGATCTCCGGGGAGAACGAGCTGATCACGGCTTTTTCGATGCGCCGTGGCCGTTGGGCGAGGGCGACCAGGGTCGCGGCGCCACCCCAGGAAAACGACAGCACGTGTTCGGCGGCGAAGTGGTCGATCAGCTCAAGGAGGATCTGTCCTTCGACTTCCTTCGTAAGCAGTTTCTCGTGCAGGTTGTGGGCTTTTGACTTGCCCGCGTAGGGCTGGTCGTAGCACACCACATTGAACTGCGGATGAAGGTTTTTTACGGTCTGAGCAAACGACGCAGTCGTGGCCATCGAGCCGTTGACCAGAATAATGGTCTTCTCTGCGGCGTCTGCGCGATAGAACTCCGTGTAAACCCGATACTGACCCTGTATATCCAGCACAGCGATTTCTGGCCTCATGTCATAAGACTCCTGAGCAAGCGGGTATGCGCGCAAATGAGATTGCACGAGCTTTGTGACAGGTAGGCATACGCCTGGAATTTGGAGGCCCATGTCGATCCGGTAAGGCAGGTCGACGGGTATTGTTATTGGCGGGCAGTCTGCCGGTGGAATGCGGAACCTGAGGGTTCCTGACCGGCAAAAAGTTTCTTAGAAGTATATTGTGACTCATCGGTCACAATCTGGCCGACGTCCTGATTCAAGCAGGGGCGACGGCATCGCGCAAGTGTCATTCGTAAATTGTTAGACAACTTCTGCTGAGCGGTCGCCTGCTTAGATCATTTGAATCTCTTCGGTGCGCAAAGGGCGGTACTCGCCCGGTTTTAGCGCGTTATCAAGCAGCAGCGGGCCCATGCTTTCGCGGTGCAGGCGCAGCACCTTGTTGTCGAAATGGCCGAACATGCGCTTCACCTGGTGATAACGTCCCTCGACGATGCTCAACCGCGCCGACTTTGTTCCGAGCAAGACCAGTACGGCGGGTTGCGTGGTGAGATCCTCGAAAGCGAAGTACAACCCTTCGTTGAAGGTGATTGCATACTCCGGGCCGATGTCTTGTTCGGTCTCGACGTAATAGACCTTGGGCAGCTTGGTTTGCGGTTGGGTCAGGCGTCGCGACCAGCTGCCATCGTTGGTGATGATCATCAGGCCGGTGGTGTTGAAGTCCAGGCGACCGGCGATGTGCAGGTCATCCTTGTCCGGTTCGTGGATCAGGTCGAGCACGGTCGGGTGTTGCGGATCGCGGGTTGCGCTGACGCAGCCGGGCGGCTTGTTCAGCATGAAGTAGCGCGCCGGTTTGCCGACTTGCAGCACTTCGTCGTCGACTTCGACGCAACTGAATTCGAGCACTTCGCTATGAGGATCGCTGACGACTTTTCCGTCGATGCGCACGCGTTTTTCCACCAGCAACAGACGAACCTGCTTACGGTTGAAGCGCGGCAGGTTGCTGAGGAAACGGTCTACACGCATCGGTCAGAAATCGGACGGAGAAGGGACGCGCATCTTACGTGATCGGCCGGGAGGCTGCTTGCAGCTGCGCTTCGACTTGGGCGCAACGCGGGCACAGGCAGGAGAGGTCGCGCAGTTCCGCCGGCAGTGCTTCAAGGACCGCCGGGTCGATGCTGACGCCGTAGCACCAGCAGGCGCGGTCGGCGGTTCGTGGGTCGGCCAGGCTGCAGTCGTTGGGAGCGCCGCAGGCCGGGCAGTGGTCAGGCTGGTTCATCAATAATCAGTCATAAACGGAGTGAGGCATTTCCACGCAGGTGCGATTGCGGCCAGCTTGTTTGGCCCGGTACATCGCATGATCGGCCCGGGACAGCAACGTATGCAAGGTCTCATCCGGTTGCAGGGTGGTCAGACCGATGCTGACGGTCAGACGTAGCTCCTTGCCGTTGTAGGCATAACGCTGTTTTTCCACATGCTGGCGAATTTTCTCAGCGATTTTCTGACCGGTCTCACCGTCGGTGTCCTTGAGCAGCACGATAAATTCCTCACCGCCCCAACGGCAGACGATGTCGGAATGCCGCAGGCAGCTTTCCAGGTCCCGGGCGAAACCGATCAGCACCTGATCACCTGCGAGGTGGCCGTGGGTGTCGTTCAACACTTTGAAATGATCAAGGTCCAGCAGCAGCGCCGTCAGCGGTTTCGGTTCGCGCTGGGCTTCGTGCATGGCTTGCGCCGCCAACAGGTCGAAGCCCCGGCGATTGGGCAGTTCGGTCAGGCTGTCGAGGATGGCCTGGGCCTGGATCTTGCCCTGATAGCGTTTGATGACCCGGTTCAGCAGCACCAGCACAATCGAGGTGACGAGCAGGCAGATCAGCAAGTTGAGGTACAGCGACTGGCGGATTTCACTGAGGGCGCCGTCTTCGCGTTTATCGACGAACAAGTACCAGTTCAGCTCCGGAATAAACCGCACGTTGAGGAAATGTCCCTGGCCGTGGACAGAATATTCGTAGCTGCCGCTGTGGGGTTTGGGCAACTGGCTGACCAGGCCTTTCATGCTGTCGAGATCGCCCAGGCTCCGGCCGGCCCGCGCACCTTCGGGACCGCCCTCGGCGCCGGTGAGCACCAGTCGGCCAAAGGTATCGACGAAGTACACGCTGCGTTGATAACGCTGCTGGTACTTGTCGATCAGCTTGATCACCGCATCCACCGTCAGGCCGACGCCGGCCGCGCCGATGAAGCGTCCGTCGTAGTCGTAGACTTTGTAGTTGATGAAAAACGTCAGGTTGTCCTTGTTGGCCAGGTCCGGGTCGACGTTGATCTCGTAGGGTTCTTTCATGTCGCGAACGCGGAAATACCAGGCGTCCCGGGGTTCATCGATCTTGACCTGTTTGAGCACACCTTTGGCGTGGTAGTAGGTCAGGCTGCTGTTGGAAATGAAAAACGCGGTGTAGGCGCCGTAATGGGTCATGACCTCATTGAGGTAGCGAGTCATCTGGTCGGGGTCGTGCTCGCCGTTGACCACCCAGTCGCGCATGAAGGTGTCGCGGGACATCATCGAGGAAATCAGGATCGGTCTGACAAGGTCTTTCTGGATTTCCGAATACACCGTGTCGGAAGTCAGCGGCAGTTCGGTATTGACGATGTTGTCGCGGATCGACGCTCGCGAGGCGTAGTAGCTGAGAAACGAAGTGGCGAGGAAACCGGCGCCCAATAACGCAATCAGCGTGAGGACCAACGAACGTTGGGAATACAGCGGCGAGCGAAGCGGCATGGTGGTTCCGTTGGCAATAACCCGATGGCATGCATTCTAGTGGGATGGCGGGGAAATAACTGCGGGATTTGTGGGGTGAATCGGCAAGGATCAGAGGCGGTATTGCCTGGACTGGCGCCCTCGCGGGCAAGCCTCGCTCCTACAGGGGGCGCGTAATCCTGTAGGAGCGAGGCTTGCCCGCGAATCGAAAGATCAACGCCGATCTGTCAGATAAGCCCGCCACCCGCCGAGATGACTGATATCCACTGCGCCTTCAAGCCCATACGCCTCACAAATGAACCCGCTCTCCCAGCGCCCATCCGCCAGTTGCACCTTGCCCAACCCCAGCGGCGCTGGAATCCCGGTCAGGAACGAGCCCAATTCACTGCTCGGCAATTCCCAGACTTCCACCGCAATCGCCACGCCACCGTCCTTCACCCGCACCATCCCCGGACGAAACGGCGGGCCACCGGCCAGCGCGTACAACTGATAATCCGGCGAACTCAACGTCGATTCGACCAACCGCGCTCCACGCTGCTTGAGTTGCCAGTTCAACGCCAACCCCTCCAGATGCGCACCACATACCACCAGTCGTGCGTAGTCATGCCGCGCAACCGTGGTCGGTGCAAGCGAAGCCAAGCCTTGCTGACGCTGCAACCCATCCGCCACGCTCAACAAATATTGATCGGTAAACGCCCGGCCAAACAACGTCACGCCCCACGGCAAGCCGTTGCCCATGAACCCGCTGGGCACGGCGACGGCGGCGTAGTCGAGCAGGTTCATGAAGTTGGTGTAGTAACCCAGTTCCGAATTGCGCAGCACCGGTTCTGCTGCCAGTTCCGCCAAGGTCACGGGGCGGCCGATGGTCGGTGTAAGCACGCAATCCAGACCTTCCAGCGCTTGGTCGCACAGGGCTTTCAAGGTTTGGAGTCGATACTGCGCGCGGAAGGTTTGCACGCCGGTTACTGCCGGGGCCTTGGCCAGTACCGCGCGAATCACCGGCAGCACCGCTTGCGGGTTTTGCTCCATCAACTCGCCGGCCACGCTGTAGCGTTCGGCCACCCACGGGCCTTCGTAAAGCAACTGCGCGGCTTCGAGGAACGGCGACAGATCCAGCTCCACCGCTTCGCCGCCCATGGCTTTGAGCTGGTCGATGGCATCACCGAACAGCAACGGGCCTTCCGGGCAGCCGAAAAACTCCAGATCCTTGGCGCGGGGCACGCCGAAACGGAAGGGGCGCGGTGCACCGAATGCCGAGCCGTCATTCCACAGTGGATTGCTGCGGCTGTAGGCGTCCCGTGGATCAAGACGCGCGGTCAGCGCCAGCAACTGACTGGCTTCGCGAGCGGTCGCAGTGAAGGTCGTGACGCAATCCAGCGTGCGACAGGCCGGCACCACGCCGCCGGTTGAGATCAGCCCTTTGGTAGCTTTCAACCCCACCAGATTATTCAGCGCCGCCGGCACCCGACCGGAGCCCGCCGTGTCGGTCCCAAGAGAAAAACTCGCCACGCCCAACGCTACCGCCAACGAAGACCCGGCACTGGAGCCACCCGATGGATACTCCGGCAACACGCTGTTCGGGCACGCGCCATACGGCGAGCGACTGCCGTTCAGGCCGGTGGCGAACTGGTCGAGATTGGTCTTGCCCAGCGGAATCGCCCCCAGCGCCAGCAACTGCTCGACGATGGTCGCCGAACGCTCTGGCACATAAGCGAACGCGGGACACGCGGCAGTGGTGGGAATGCCTGCGAGGTCGATGTTGTCCTTGATCGCAAACGGCACGCCGTACAGCGGCAGGCTGTTGAGGTCGCGGCCATCGAGCGCGGCGAGGT
Organism: Pseudomonas nunensis; assembly: GCF_024296925.1. NCBI lineage: Bacteria > Pseudomonadati > Pseudomonadota > Gammaproteobacteria > Pseudomonadales > Pseudomonadaceae > Pseudomonas > Pseudomonas nunensis. Next base: position 4,671,680 of record NZ_CP101125.1, on the reverse strand, counting down.
ACGGTTCCAGTTCCTCGACGCTAAGCAAATGGATGAACAGGTGATAATCCGGGTTCAGCGCCGCGGCTTTGTCGCGCAGGCTCAGCAGCAGTTGCCGAGGCGTGATTTGACCGTCGCGATAAGCGCTGCGCAGGGCGTCGAGTTGCAGATTGAAATTCATGATTCGATCCTTTTCAAAATGAGTTCAGTCGAGGTCCAGCACCACGACCCGCTGCCCGGCGCGCACCGCCGAACCCGGTTGCACACGAATCTCCCGCACCACTCCGGCCATCGGCGCGAGCAACGGGATTTCCATCTTCATCGACTCCAGAATCACCAACACATCCCCGGTCTCGACCCGCGCGCCGGTCTCAACCTGCACCTGCCAGAGGTTGCCGGCGATGTGGCTATCGACACTCTGTTGACCACTGGCCAGCGGCGCGTCTTCGGTGGTTTCGGGGACCAGATCCTCGCTGTCGAAATGCGCCTGGCCGCTGGCGATCCAGCGTTCGCGTTCGGCGTTGAACGCGCCTTTCTGCTGATCCCGAAACGCGGCAATGCTCTCGGCTTCTTTGGCCAGAAACCCTTGGTAATCCGCCAGGTTCAACTGGCTGTGCTCGATGTTCAGCTCGAAGCGCCCGAGAGGAAAATCCCGGCGAATGCGCAGCAATTCATCGGCGCTCACCGGGTAGAAGCGAATCTGATCAAAGAACCTTAGCAGCCACGGTTTGCCGTCAAACGCGGCGACCTCGCGGTAGCGATTCCACATCTGCAACGTGCGGCCAACGAACTGATAACCGCCGGGGCCTTCCATGCCGTACACGCACATGTACGCGCCACCGATGCCCACCGAATTCTCGGCGGTCCAGGTGCGCGCCGGGTTGTATTTGGTTGTCACCAAGCGATGGCGCGGATCGAGTGGGGTGGCGACCGGTGCGCCGAGGTAAACGTCGCCCAAACCCATCACCAGATAACTGGCGTCGAACACCGTGCGCTGCACTTCGTCGAGGTTCGGCAGGTCGTTGATGCGGCGGATGAACTCCAGGTTACTCGGGCACCACGGTGCGTCCTTGCGCACGGTGGTCATGTATTTTTCGATCGCCAACTGACACGCCGGGTCGTCCCAGGACAGCGGCAGATGCACGATGCGCGACGGCACTTGCAAGTCCTTGGCGGCGCACACGGCGTCCCATTCACCGGCGATGATGCCGAGTAGATCGGTGAGTGGCAGTTGCTCGGGTTGGTAGTGCACCTGCAGGGAGCGGATGCCGGGCGTCAGGTCGATGACGCCGTGCAGGTGTTTGGTTTCCAGGGCTTGCATCAGGGCGTGGGCGCGGAAGCGCAGGACAAGATCAAGCTCAGGGGCGCCGATTTCCAGCAGCAGATGAGTGTCCCCCGACAACCTCGCGACCAGCCGCGTATCGTCCTGCCCAATATCCAAAACCACAGGCGACTGAACCCCCTGTGGGAGCGGGCTTGCTCGCGAAGGCGTCATGTCAGTCGATATTAATGTGTCTGATACACCGCTTTCGCGAGCAAGCCCGCTCCCACAGGGGGCATCCCATTTCAGGGCGAGAGTTCGGGCGGTCTTGAGATCAACCGGTTGGAACTGCACCTTATCCCCAGCCTTAAGCTGCCCCAACTGCCAAAGATCCGCCTCGATCACCGTCACCGGACACACAAACCCACCCAGGCTCGGACCATCCGGCCCAAGGATCACCGGCATATCCCCAGTGAAATCCACCGCCCCAATCGCATACGGATTGTCATGAATATTCGACGGATGCAGACCCGCCTCACCACCATCCGCCCGCACCCATTCCGGCTTCGGCCCGATCAATCGCACACCGGTGCGGCTGGAGTTGAAATGCACTTCCCACTGCGTCGCAAAGAAAGTGCCGATGTAGTTTTCGGTGAAGTACTCAGGCGCGCCATGCGGGCCGTAGATCACCCGAATCTGCCGCACGGCAGGCAACTCAGCGACTTCAGATAGTTGCGCCCCGACGCTGCGATCACTCAACGCCGGCACATGCAACACATCCCCGGCCCGCAGCGCCCGCCCGCCGTGCCCGCCAAACTGGCCAAGGGTGAAGGTACTTTTGCTGCCCAGATAATCCGGCACCTGCAACCCGCCGCGCAGGCACAAATAACTGCGGGCGCCAGCGCCTGCGATGGTGCCGAGGCTTAGCGTAGAAGCTGCCGGAATCAACAGCGCAGTGTTCATCGGCACAGCTTCGCCATTCAACGTCAGCGGAATCACAGCACCGGTCACCGCCACAACCGCTTCGCAATTGAAGCGCAGCAACGGCCCGCTCATGGTGATTTCCAGCGCGGCCAAACCTTCGTCATTACCGAGCAGGCGATTGCCCAACCGCAACGCCCGACTGTCCATCGGCCCCGATGGCGGCACGCCGACCGCCCAGTAACCGACGCGCCCCGGATAATCCTGAACGCTGGTCTGCGTACCGGCGCTGAGCACTTCAAACGTATTGGCCTGATACACCAGACCTTCCAGGCACCGCGTCCACGGCTGACCGCTGGCGAAGGGCGCATCGAGCACAATCTGCCGCAGATAATTGCGGTTGGTTTCCACCCCGTAGAGCAGGCTGTCGCCCAACACCCGGTGCAGATCGGCAGCCGCTTCATCGCGGGTTGGCGCCCAACTGATGACCTTGGCAATCATCGGATCGAAGTACGGCGGGATCTCGCAACCGGCTTCAACCCACGTATCGATGCGCAGTTTTTTGCCGTCGGCGGCGGGGAAGTTCACCGCCGTCAGCAGGCCCGGACTTGGTTGAAAATCCCGGCCTGGATCTTCGGCATACAGCCGCGCCTGAATCGCATGACCGTGCGCTTTCAAACCTCTACTCAATTCATGCAGCGGCGGCAAATCACCCGCCGCCAGCTCGATCATCCAGCGCACCAGATCCACGCTCCACACCTGTTCGGTGACGCCGTGCTCCACCTGCAAACGCGTGTTCACTTCCAGGAAATAGAAGCGCTGGTCTGCGCTGTCGAAGACAAATTCCACAGTCCCTGCGCTGCGGTAATTCACCGCTTTGGCGAGTTTGATCGCTGCCAGGCACAGCTCCTCCGCCATGCCCTCGGGCAGGTTCGGCGCCGGGGTTTCTTCGAGGACTTTCTGGTTGCGCCGCTGCACTGAGCAGTCGCGCACGCCGAGGGCAATCACCTCGCCGCGACCGTCGCCGAACACCTGCACTTCCAGATGCCGCGCGCGCTGGATGTACTTCTCGATGAACACCCCGGCGTCGCTGAAATTGTTCTGGCCCAGGCGTTTGACCGCCTCAAAGGACTCGCTCAACTCGGCAGCGCTGCGGCACACGCGCATGCCGATGCCGCCACCGCCGGCGGTGCTTTTCAACATTACCGGATAGCCGACTTGTTCACCGGCAATCAGCGCCGCCTCGAGGCTGTCGAGCAGCTCGGTGCCTTCGAGCATCGGCACGCCGTGTTGTTTAGCCAAGGCGCGGGCGGTGTGCTTGAGGCCGAACACCCGCAGTTGCTCTGGCGTCGGGCCGATAAAGGCAATGTTGGCCGCTTCGCAAGCTTCAGCGAAGGCAGCGTTTTCCGAGAGAAAACCGTAGCCGGGATGGATCGCCGTGGCGCCGGTGGCTTGGGCGATGGCGAGGATTTTATCCACCGCCAGATAGGTGCCGGCAGCGGCACCTTCACCGAGGCTGTGGGCTTCATCGGCTTGCAGAATGTGCAGGCTCGCGGCATCGGCTTCGGAATAGACGGCGACACCCTGGACCTGCAATTCACCGAGGGTGCGCAGGATGCGGCAGGCTATCGCGCCACGGTTGGCAATCAGGACTTTTTCGAACATGGCAAAACCCCCGGAGGCGATAACGCATCAGCCTCGACCTGGGATGCGGGCCGTCCCGCAGTTTTTCGATAGGCGCCGGGGTCGTCCCCGACGGCAAAATCACTTCTCTTTAAAAACACCATCGAACCCCTGTGGGAGCGAGCCTGCTCGCGAAAGCGTCAGCACATCCACCATTGATGTCGTCTGATGCACCGCTTTCGCGAGCAGGCTCGCTCCCACATTGGATTTAGGGTGTTCTTACTTTTTGAGGCACTGCCCGGAACGCGCCTGGCACAGGGCAAACAACCACTTACGCAACCGCGCTATTGTCAGTTCCATACCAGCAACTCCGCAGGTGTCGGGTTGTATGCATTGCACGGGTTGTTCAGTTGCGGGCAGTTGGAAATCAACACGATCACATCCATCTCCGCCCGCAGATCCACGTATTTCCCCGGCGCCGAAATTCCGTCTTCAAAGGTCAGCCCACCATCAGCGGTAACCGGCACATTCATGAAGAAATTGATGTTCGGCCCGATGTCTCCTTTACCCAATCGCCCGTCATGCACACAGGCCCGCAGGTAGTTGTCGCGGCAGCTGTGCATGTAGCGTTTTTCCAGCGCGTAACGCACGGTGTTGCTCTCTTGCGCGCAGGCGCCGCCGAGGGTGTCGTGGCGCCCGCAAGTGTCGGCGACGATGGTCAGCATCGGTTTGCCGAGGTTGGAATACAGCACGCTGCCGGTGCTCAGGTAGACGCTGTTCTGCCGGCGCAGGGTGCGTTGCACGTCGTAGCGTTCCTTCGGGTTGGCGACGCTGTAGAACAAGGTGTCGATGGCTTGGTTGCCTTCCAGGTCGAGGATGCGCAAGGTCTGGCCGGCCTTGACCTCCATCAGCCAGGGTTCGCCGGCGGGGATGGTGGCGCGGTAGATCGCGGTTTCTGGCTGCTGGGTTGCAGTAGCGATGGCAAGTGACATGGCAGCGATCCTCAGGCGAACAAACGGTCGGTGTTGATAAAGCCGCGCTCGTTTTCCGGGCGCGAGGTGCGGCAGTGTTCGGCGACGCTGGCGTCGGCGTTCATCCAGCTCAGCTTCAGCGGTTTCGGTGCGTACTCCGGCGACGGATCCATCGGATGTTGCAACGCGGTGAGCACCACCAAAGTGTCCATCGGTGCGTACAATTCGATGTAGTCGCCCGCCTTGGAGTTGCCCTCGACGAAGTGGAAACGCCCGGCCTCATCGACATTCACGCGGCTGAACAAATTGAGCGTCATCAGCAAATCCGAAAGTCCCAGACCCCGCTTGCCCAGCTCCACCAACAGGTTGTCGGTGCCGTTGCGGAAGAAGCCGTTGCGCAGTTCCTGATAGCGGCCGGCGCCGTATTTTTCCGCGACTTCTTCAGCGCACAACACACCGCCGAGGCTGTCGCTCCAGCCGCAGGTGTCGGCGGTGATCGCAGCCAATACGCGGCCCATGTCCGAGTACAAACAATGGCCGGCGGTGAGCTTGGCGGTGTGTTGGCATTTGAGGCTGTCGGGCAGGTTCAGGCGTTCGGTTTTTTCGTTGGCGTTGAGCAGCGTCAGGCTGACGTTGGCGCCGCCGCGCAGGTCGGTCAGGCGCAGCAATTGGCCGCGTTTCAATACGAAGGAGCGATGGCCGCCGCCGGGGAGCATTTCTTCGGCGAAGGGCGGGAACAGTTGGGTCGAATCAGTCATGTGCAAAGTCCTCTTAAGCGGTACGAAGCGTGCCTGCCAGCTCAGCCGGCAAGGCATCGACGGCGGCGCGAGTGGCGCGGCGGTCGCTGTTCAAAGGGATGTCGTAGGTGATGCGTGCGCCATAGGCGCCGGGGGCGTGCGGGTCGACGCGGACCTTGTCGAACACCAGCAAACGGGTGCCGAGGCTGAAACCTTCGGACAAGTCATGGGTGACCATGAACACCGTCAGTTGCGTCTCGCGCCACAGCTCCAGCAGCAGGACGTGCATGTCTTTGCGGATGCCCGGATCGAGGGCGCCGAACGGTTCGTCGAGCAGCAACACGCGCGGCTTCATGATCAGCGCCTGGGCGATGGCCAATCGTTGCTGCATGCCGCCGGAGAGCTGCGCCGGGTACTTGTCCAGCGAGTGGCCGAGGCCGACTTTGTGCAGCAGCAACGAGGCCTGTTCGCGGGCGTCTTTTTTCGCGTTGCCGAACAGGCGTCCAAGCAGTGGCGAGCGCGGCAGTTCGAGGCCGAGAGCGACGTTGTCCAGCACGGTTAAATGAGGGAACACCGAGTAGCGCTGGAACACCACGCCACGGCTCGAATCCGGTTCGCCGGCCAGGGCCTGGCCGTCGAGCAGGATCTCGCCGCGACTGGCTTTTTCCTGACCCAGCAGCAAGCGCAGGAAGGTCGATTTGCCACAACCTGAAGCGCCGACCAAGGTACAAAACTCACCTTCATTGACGTTCAGATTCAAGCCTTCGAGCACCACTTGATCGGCGTACTGCTGCCAGACGTTTTTCACCGTGATAAAGCTCATGCGCGGGCTCCTTCATACCAAGGGAACGCACGCTGAGTCAGACGCTTCAAACCCCAATCCATCAGCCAGGCGAGCAGGGTGATCCAGACCACGTAAGGCAAAATCACATCCATCGCCAAATAGCGGCGCACCAGGAAAATCCGGTAGCCGAGGCCGTCGGTGGACGCGATGGCTTCGGCGGCGATCAGGAACAGCCACGCCGAACCGAGCATCAGCCGCAACGAGATCAACAGCCGTGGCAGCAATTGCGGCAGCACCACCCGCAGCATCAAGGTCCAGGTCGAAGCGCCCAACGTCTGGGCCTTGATCAGCAACTCGACGGGGATTTCCCGGGCGCGTTGTTCCAGGTCACGGGCCAGCGCCGGGGTGATGCCGATCACGATCAGCATCACTTTCGACAACTCGCCCAGGCCGAAGACGATGAACAGAATCGGCAGGATCGCCAGCGGCGGCACCATCGACAACACCGTCAGCAGAGGCGACAACGGCGCGCCAAACAGCGGCAAGGTGCCGGCCGCCATGCCCAGGCACAACCCGGCCAGCGCGCTGATGCCGAGACCGATGGCCAGCCGACGCAGGCTGGAGGCGCTGTCTTGCCAGAGCAGGTAATCGCCGGTGCGGCTGTCGGCAACGAAAGCCAGGCGTTTCACCGCGTCGGTCATTTGCACGGCGCTGGGCAGCAACTTGTCGTTAGGGTTGTCCGTCAGCCGCTCGGCCGAGCCCAGGAAGTAGGCGAGCAGCACCAGGGCGAACGGCAAGATCACCAACAGCAAGCGACTCGGGCGATCCGGGTGGCGATTGATCAGGCGCATGGCCAGGTCCTCCTGTTTACAGCTTGGCGTCGGCGGCCATCTGCACGTAACTCGGATCGAAGCGCAGCTTGAGGTTGCCTTTGTCGCCACTGGTCACGCCATTGGCGAACGCCATGCCGACGGCGCTGGTGTCCTTGGCGCCTTCACCCAGCAAACCGTGCTGGAAGGAAAACTCGGCGACTTTGCGCATGGTTTCCGGCAATTGCTTGCTGGTGGAAAATGCCAAGGCTTCTTTAGGCGTGGCGAACAACTTGGTGGTGTCGAGTTGCGACTGGAACCCGGCCAGGTCGGTGCCCGAGGCTTTGGCCATGTGTTCGAGGGCGGCTTTGCTCGCGGCGTTCTTGGCGTTCATCAACTCGACCACTTCAAACCAGGCGCCGGTCAGCGCTTTGCCCAGCGCCGGGTTGTCTTTGAGGGTGGCGCTGTTGACCACCATCATGTCCATGATTTCGCCGGGCACCTGGCTGGAGTTGAAGACTTCAGTCACGCCGGGTTTGGCCTTGATGTCCGAGAGCATCGGGTTCCAGGTGGTGACGGCGTTGACCTGATCGGTGTTGAAAGCGGCCGAGATGTCGGCGTCGGAGGTGTTGACCACTTTCAGGTCTTTCTCGGTGAGATCGACCGAATCGAGCGCGCGGGCCAGCAGGTAGTGGGAAACCGAGAGTTCGACGAGATTGACGTCCATGCCCTTGAGGTCGGCGACTTTCTTGCCTTCGCCTTTGAGCACGATGCCGTCGTTGCCGTTGGAGAAGTCGCTGACGATCAGCGCGGTGCTGTCGACGCCACCGGCCGCCGGAATGGTCAGCGCATCCATGTTGGTCATGGTGCAACCGTCGAACTGGCCGGCGGTGTACTGGTTGATGGATTCGACGTAGTCGTTGAGCTGCACCACATCGATCTTGATGCCGTACTTCTTCGCCCATTTGTCGACGATGCCTTGGCTGCCGGCGTATTCCCAGGGCATCCAACCGGCGTAGATAGTCCAGCACACACTGAAGTGATCTTTCTGGGCGGCGTGGGACGAGACGCTGACGAGGGCGGCGAATGCGGCGGCAAGCAGGGCGGGTAAACGAAGTCGGGTCATGGGATGGTTCTCCAGTTGATCAAGGGCGGGCAGGAGTCAACGCGGCACCGCGAACGGTGGCTTGTCTCCCGGGCTTTTGTCCCGCCGTGTAACCTCAACTGGAGGTCGCCAACTCTCGGACCAGCCACTCGCCTAAGCGAGCCGGAACCCTAGTCAGCCATTGCAAATTGTGGTGCCGCGAACCTGTGATGACTCCTGCACGCCTTTACTAAAGCGAGAGCCGTGCCAAGTCGCTGCGAGGCGTCTGGGCTGGGGGATGACGCCGACTGGCTAGTGGATTAGGGCGTGTGATTGCCTTGTCATGGTGCGCCGGCGCACCGCAATGGGCCGCTGATCCGAAGGTTTTTGCCATCGCGCACTTGATCAAGGTTTCACAGTCAAACCAGGTGTGAGTCGGCCAGTGCCGACTGCTGTCGCGGGTCTTTCAGGAGGCCGCCATGGTTTATCAAAAATGGCTTCGTCGATTATTGCTGGGCGGGGTGCTGGGCTTGGGTCTGTCGGGTTGCTACTACTACGCTGGCACCGCCGACATCTACGCAACGCCGTATTACTACCCCGGTTATTACTACTCGCCTTATTACTACGGCTATTCCTACCCCCGGTATTACGGGCGCTATCGCTACTATTACTACGGTGGCCACGGCTATTACGGCGGTCACGGACCGTGTTATTACCACGGTGGTGGCCGTTACGGTCGCCATTAAAATCACGACGGCGCTTCCACTGAAAGGAAGCGCCGTTTTTTTTAGGGCGAAGATGAAAAACCTTTCATCGGCGACTTGTATCAATGTGTTTCAAGAACGCACCAGATTCCGAAATCGATGTCTGATCTTTCGACAGTCGCCAACAATTGGCTGTCGCCTGCCAGCGTCGCTGGTGTGGCTACTCGCGGTCCAGGAGGCCGCCATGTATCGCCGAATTCTACTGCTGGTCGTGTTGAGTTTTTCCCTTGGTGCATGCGTTCCCTATTCCTACGGAGATGGAGGCAGCTACTACAGTTCTGAGGTCTACTCGTCCCCCGCGCCGGCTTACTACTCGGGCGGTGGCAGCTACTACTCGGCTCCACGCTATTACCAACCAGCACCGCGTTACTATCAGCCGGCTCCACGTTATTACTCGGCGCCGCGTTATTACCAGGCGCAACCGCGCTACTACCAGTCCCACAACCGTGGCTGGCAAGGACATGACCGAGGCGGTTGGGATGGCCGCAATCGGGGCAACTGGGACAACTCCCGTGGTCACGATGGACGCGATCATCGGGGTGGACGTGGCGATGGTAGCGACGGTCGCGGAGGCCGGGGTGGTCACCGCTGATATTTCCAACAGCCAGCAACAAAAAAGCGGCGCATTAAGCGCCGCTTTTTTTGTGCCCGGATTTCAGTAATCCGACAAATCCGCCAACGGATGCCGTCCTTCCCAGACCTTATGGAAATGCGCCTCCACCACTGCATCCGGCACATTATTGATGTCCGGCCAGTGCCAGTGCGGTTTTTGATCCTTGTCGATCAACCGCGCCCGCACGCCTTCGCTGAATTCCGGGTGACGGCAGCAGTTAAGGCTCAGGGTGTATTCCATCTGAAAAACCTCGGCCAGCGACAAATGCCGGGCCCGGGCGATTTGCTCCCAGACCAGATGAGCGGTCACCGGCGAACCCTCAGTCATGGTTTTCGCGGCGCGGCTGAGCAGCGGATCAGTGGAATCGCGCAAATGGCTGATGGCTTTCCAGGCGCAACGCACGTCGCTGACATCAAGCAATTCGTCGATCTGCTGGCGGCGCGGCAACCATTGCGCTTCGGGCATCTGTGCGACGGCTTCTTGCTGCAAGGCCTTGAGCAGGCTGTTGAGCTGCATCGAGGTCTGTTCCTGCCAGTTCAGTTGCAGCAGGCCTTCGATCAGTTCTTCCTGCTGTTCTTCGAGCAGGAAGCGATCAGCCAGGTCCAGATCGATCGCATCCCGGGCATTCATGTGCGCGCCGGTCAGGCCGAGGAACAACCCGAGCTTGCCGGGCAGCCGCGACAGGAACCAGCTGGCGCCGACGTCCGGGTACAAACCGATGCTGATCTCCGGCATCGCCAGACGGCTGCTTGGCGTGACAATCCGGATGCTCGCGCCTTGCAGCAGGCCCATGCCGCCGCCGAGGACGTAACCGTGGCCCCAGCAGATCAGCGGTTTGGGGTAGGTGTGCAACTTGAAGTCCAGGCGATATTCCGCCGCGAAGAACTGCGCGGCCAGGGGCGGCACTTCCCCGGGATGTTGGCGACAGGCTTCCACCAGGCTGCGCACTTCGCCACCGGCGCAGAAGGCCTTGGCGCCGTTGCCGCGCAACAAAACGCAGACGATTTGCGGATCCTTGGCCCAGGCGTCCATCTGGTCGCGCAGGGCGTTGATCATCGGCAAGGAGAGGGCATTCAACGACTTTTCGGCATCCAGGCTGGCGATGCCGATGCGGGCGCCGTCGGTGCCGGTGAGTTCTTCGAAGTGCAGATTCATCGTGACCTCGATCGGGAATTTGAGCGTTCAGTATGATCGCATTGCAGGAAAGTGCCGGTTCTGTGTCAGATCAATTGACAAGCCTGCCCAGCTTTCCTAGGGTTCGCCCCATTGTTTTTGCCGGGTATGACCATGACTGCTGACGACCGTATCAAACTCGAACCGAGCTGGAAGGAAGCGCTGCGTGACGAATTCGACCAGCCCTACATGGCAGAGTTGCGTTCATTCCTGCAACAGGAGCGCGCGGCCGGCAAGGAAATCTATCCGCCAGGTCCGATGATTTTCAACGCGCTCAACTCGACGCCGCTGGACAAGGTCAAAGTCGTGATTCTTGGCCAGGACCCGTATCACGGCCCGGGACAGGCGCATGGCTTGTGCTTCTCGGTGCAGCCGGGCGTGCCGGCGCCGCCGTCGCTGGTGAACATCTATAAAGAGTTGAAGCGCGACCTGAACATCGACATCCCGAGCCACGGCTACCTGCAAAGTTGGGCCGACCAGGGCGTGCTGATGATCAACACCACCATGACCGTCGAGCGCGCGAATGCCAATGCGCACAAGGACAAGGGCTGGCAGTTCTTTACTGATCGGATCATCGAGGTGGTCAGCGCGCATCAGCCGCACTTGGTGTTCATGCTGTGGGGCGCGCATGCCCAGAGCAAACAGAAGCTGATCGATGCGACCAAGCATCTGGTGTTGACCTCGGTGCACCCGTCGCCGTTGTCCGCCTATCGCGGCTTCCTCGGTTGCGGGCACTTCAGTCGGACCAACAAGTTTCTGGAACAGAATGGCGAGACGCCGATCGAGTGGCGGTTGCCGCCGGTTTGATGCGCTGACCGTCAGGGCCCCTTCGCGAGCAAGCCCGCTCCCACATTGGATTTGTGGTGTTCACAAATCCAATGTGGGAGCCGGCTTGCTCGCGAAGCAGGCGCCTCGGTCTTATTCCGGCATTTTGTTCCAATACTTGAACAACGGCTCCGCCAGAAACAACACAAACAACAGCCGCATCACCTGCATTGCCGTCACCAGCGGAACCGACAATTGCAGGGTCTCCGCCGTCAAACTCATCTCCGCAATCCCGCCGGGCATCATGCCCAATGTCAGCGAACGCAAATCCAGATGGGTCAGCGCACTCAACCCCAGCGCCGCCGCCGTGGCGATCAACATGGTCAGAACTGTGCCAATCAATGTCCGCCCCATAAAGGACGGTGCACGCCGGAAGAACTGCCGATTGAAGTGACAGCCCAAGCCACTGCCGATCAGCCATTGGCCAATCTGGCTGCCGCCGTTGGGCAAACCGATGTGCAAATCCCAACCGATACTCACCGCCGCGCTCACCAGCAACGGCCCGAACAGCCACGGATTGGGCTGACGCAAGCGCTGCCAGACCCAGGCGAGCAGGGCGCCCGCCGGGAATAGAATCGCCAGCCAACGCCAATCAACCGCCGTGGCATGCGAGATCGGCGTGCCGTCCCCCAGCAAATACTTGAACGCTGCCGGCACGCACAACACCACCACCAGCACCCGCAGACTTTGCCCCGCCGCGACCCGGCTGAGCACCGCGCCATTACGCGCGCCGAGGTTGACCATCTCGCCGGAACCGCCCGGCATGCTGGAGAAGAATGCGGTGGCGCGGTCCTCCCCGGTGCGCCGCATCAACCAGACGCCGACCACACTGGACAGGCTGGTGACCAACGCGCCGAAGAAGATCAAACCGAAGTGGCTCAACACCTGCTCCATCACCACCGGGGTGAAGTGCAGGCCGATGCCGATGCCGACGATCCACTGGCCGCATTTGCGCCCGCCAGGGATTTCCGCCAATTGCCATGGCGTCAGGCAGCGTACCAGGATGATCGCCAGCAACGAGCCGACCATCCACGGCAGCGGCCAGCCGACCTGGCTGGCGAGGTAACCGCCGAGCAGGCCGACCAGCGGTGTTCCCCACCAGGTTTTGAAGGGACGATCAGACATCGGCAATAGCGCGCCTCGCAACCGAACGTTTACGCCAGATCCGCAGGATCGGCATCAGAAGCATAAGCGCAGTCAGCACCCAGACACCAAACGTGATCGGGCTCGACCAGAGGATTTCCAGTGCACCGTTGGAAATCGACAGGGCGCGCCGCAGGTTCTGCTCCATCAAGCCACCGAGGATGAACCCGAGCAATACCGGCGACAACGGGAAGTCCAGTTTGCGCAGGATGTAGCCGAAGATACCGATGCCGACCATCAGGAACAGGTCGAAGGTGGTGGCGTGCACGGCGTAGACGCCGATCCCGGTAATGATCGCGATCACCGGCACCAGCGCCCAGTTCGGCACGGCGAGGATGCGGGTGAAGATGCGGATCATCGGGATGTTGAGGATCACCAGCATGATGTTGGCGACGAACAACGAGGCGATCAGGCCCCAGACGATGTCCGGCTGCTGTTGGAAGAGCAGCGGGCCCGGCGTGATGTTGTACAGCGACAGCGCGCCGATCATCACCGCCGTGGTGCCCGAACCCGGAACGCCGAGGGTCAGCATCGGCACCAGTGCGCCACAGGCCGACGCGCCGATCGCGGTTTCCGGTGCCGCGAGGCCGCGCATATCACCTTGGCCGAACGTACCTTTGGCACCCGCGATGCGTTTCTCGGTCATGTACGCCACGGCGCTGGCGAGGGTTGCGCCGGCACCTGGCAACACGCCCATGATGAAGCCCAACAGGCCGCAACGGATGTTCACCACGAACACCGAAGACGCTTCCTTGAAGTTGAACATCATCCGGCCGGTGGCTTTCACCGCTTCCTGGCCGCGATGGGTTTTCTCCAGCAGCAGGAGGATTTCGCTGATGGAGAACAGGCCCAGTACCAACACGACGAACTGAATGCCGTCAGTCAGGTGGATGTTGTCCCCGGTGAATCGATACACGCCGCTGTTGGCATCGATCCCGACGCTCGACAGGAACAGGCCGATCAGCGCTGCGATAAAGGTCTTCAGCGGACGATCACCGGCCATGCCGCCGAGGCAGACAATCGCGAACACCATCAACACGAAATATTCCGCGGGTCCGAAGGCAATCGCCCATTTCGCCAGCAGCGGGGCGAACAGCACCATGCCGCAAGTGGCGATGAACGCGCCGATAAACGAACTCCATGCCGACAGCGACAACGCCACACCGGCCAGGCCTTTGCGGGCCATCGGGTAACCGTCGAGGGTGGTCATTACAGTGGAAGCTTCGCCCGGAATGTTCAGCAGGATCGAGCTGATCCGCCCGCCATATTCGCAACCCAGGTACACCGCCGCCAGCAGGATCAGCGCCGATTCCGGCGGCAGACCCAGAGCGAAGGCAATCGGGATCAACAGCGCCACGCCGTTGATCGGGCCCAGGCCCGGCAGCAGGCCGACGACGGTGCCGATCAGCGTGCCGCAGAGTGCGGTCACCAGGTTGTACGGGCTCAGCGCGACGCCGAAACCCTGGCCCAAATAGCCAAAAGTATCCATATCAGTTCTCCAGAACGTCGAGCAGGCCCAGGGGCAGCGGCACGTCCATCAACTTGTCGAACAGCAGGTAGAGACCAATGCTCATCAGCGTGGTAACGACGATGCTGGGCACCCAGCGACCGCCGTACAGGCGCGCCATCGGGATGCCGATCAGGATGCTGCTGAGAATGAAGCCCAACGGTTCGAACAGTCCGGCGAAGATCAGCAGCAAGACGATGCAGATGCCGATTTTGTTCAGGGTTTCGCGGTCGAGTTTCGGGTCGTCATCGCTGTGCACGATCGGCGTCGGGCGAAACAGCATGTACAGCAACCCCAGGCCCATCAGCCCGAGCATCAACAGCGGAAAGGCCCGAGGCCCCACGGGTTCGTAGGAAAAAGCCGCTTGATACGGCCATGCCATCAGCGCCAGGCCGACACAGATCGCCAGCAGCACCGAAGCAAAGATGCGTTGTAAGAGCATGAGGAACTCCTGGGCCGCGACCCCGCGCAAGCGAGGCCGCAGCCGCTAGACAGAGACGATCACTGGATCAGGCCGAACTCTTTGGCCAGCACTTTGTAATCCGCGACTTGCTTCTTCACGTAGGTGTCCAGCTCGGGGCCGGTCATGGCGAACGGGAACAGCTCACGCTGATCGCGCAGCTTGGCGAACTCGTCGGACGCCAGCAGTTTGTCGAAAGCGTCTTTCCACCAGGCGTAGTCTTCGTCGCTGACTTTTGGCCCGAGGTAGAAGCCGCGAACCACTGGCCAGACGATGTCGTAGCCTTGCTCTTTCGCGGTCGGGATGTCCTTCATTTCCGGCTCGTCCAGACGCTTCTCGGAGAACACCGCCAACAGACGCATGTCGCCACTCTGGATGTGCGGCATGGAGTCGGAAATATCCGTGCTGCCGACCTGGATGTGACCGCCGAGCAGGGCGGTGGCGATTTCACCGCCGCCTTCGAGGGCGACGTAACGCAGGTCACGCGGGTTGATCCCGGCAGCCTTGGCGATCAGCGCGGTTTGCATCCAGTCCTGGCTGCCGACGGTGCCGCCGGAACCGATCACCACTTTGCTCGGATCTTTCTTCAATGCTTGAACGAGATCGTCGAGGGTCTTGTAAGGCGAATCGCTTTTCACCGCGATTGCGCCGTAGCTGGTACCGACCGCTGCCAACCAACGCACGTTGGTCTCATCGAAACGCCCGAACTTGCCCTGGGCCAGGTTCAACAGCGAACCGCTGGACCACGCCACCAACGTGCCGGCATCGGCCGGACGCTGGGCGACTACCGCGTTATACGCCACCGCGCCGACACCGCCGGGCATGTAGGTCACGCGCATCGGTTTGGTCAGCAGCTTTTCATTCACCAACGCGCTTTGCGCCAGTTTGCAGGTCAGGTCGAAACCGCCGCCGGGGGAGGCCGGGGCGATGCATTCCGGGCGCTTGGGCTCGGCCATGAGGTGGCCGGCGAACAGCATGCAACTGGCGGCAAGGGCGAAACGGCGCAGTGATCGATTCATAAGTGTCTCCACGGGAGTTATTGTTTTTGGGGATGTTTCAGAAGCGGCAGTTCCGCGTCGCGCAGCCGGTCAGCGCGCGGGCAAGCGTAAACGATAGGGATCGGGAAAAGGGGTGGGGCGGGCAAATCTGGAGCTGTATGGACAGCATGGTGCAGTACCTCGTTATTGTTCTTATTGGCGAAAACGCATCAAGGCGTTTTTCGGGAGCTACATTTCAAAGCACGATTCGATGGCCGGCAGTCGAAACCATCCGTGGCCGACTCTAACGGTCGAACCTTTCACTAACCTTTCAGCTGACTTTCACGGTTATCGGGCTTCACAGCGGCGGATGCGGATGTAAACTCCGCGCCAAAGAATGGCGTCGACCATCCCTGAATGAGGTGAATATCCATGCGTGTCCTGCTCGTCGAAGACCATCTGCAGCTCGCCGAAAGTGTCGCCCAGGCGCTCAAGAGCACCGGGTTGACCGTGGATGTTTTGCACGACGGCGTGGCGGCCGACCTGGCCTTGAGCAGCGAGGAATACGCCATGGCGATCCTCGACGTCGGCCTGCCGCGCATGGATGGTTTCGAAGTGCTGGCGCGCCTGCGGGCCCGGGGCAAGAACCTGCCGGTGTTGATGCTGACCGCCCGCAGCGACGTCAAGGACCGGGTTCATGGCCTGAATCTGGGCGCCGATGATTACCTGGCGAAACCGTTTGAACTGACCGAACTTGAAGCCCGGGTCAAAGCCTTGCTGCGGCGCAGCGTGTTGGGTGGCGAGCGTCAGCAACGTTGCGGCGTGCTGGCCTATGACCTGGACACCCGGCGCTTCACCCTCGGCGAAGAATTACTGACGCTGACTTCTCGCGAGCAAGCGGTGCTTGAAGCACTGATCGCGCGTCCCGGTCGGGTGATGAGCAAGGAGCAACTGGCTTCCCAGGTGTTTGGTCTGGATGAAGAAGCCAGCCCCGACGCCATCGAAATCTACGTCCACCGCCTGCGCAAAAAACTCGACGGCCAACCGGTGGCGATCGTGACCTTCCGCGGCCTCGGTTATTTGCTGGAAAGCCGCGATGCATAAGCCCAGCAGCCTGCGATGGCGGTTGCTGTGGAACCTGGCGTCGTTGCTGGTGGTGTTGATGTTGGCCAGTGGTTTGAGCGCGTACTGGAACGGTCGCGAAGCCGCCGACACCGCTTACGACCGCACCTTGCTGGCCTCGGCGCGGACCATTGCCGCCGGGGTTTCCCAGCGCGACGGTACCCTCAGCGCCGACGTGCCTTACGTGGCGCTCGACACCTTTGCCTACGACAGCGCCGGGCGCATCTTTTATCTGGTCAACGACATCCACCAGAACCTGATCTCCGGTTACGAAAATCTTCCGCCGCCACCGCCGGGCACGCCGCGCACCGATGACTATCCGGCGCTGGCGCGTTTCTACAACGCCGTTTATCGCGGGCAGAACGTGCGCGTGGTGAGTCTGCTCAAACCGGTGAGCGAACCGAACATGAATGGCATGGCGGAAATCCGTGTCGCGGAGACCGATGAGGCGCGGGTCAGCATGGCCCGCAGTCTGGCGGCGGATACGTTGCTGCGACTGGGCATGTTGGCGATTGGCGCGTTGCTGTTGGTCTGGTTCGCGGTCAGTGCGGCGCTGCGTCCGCTGGAGCGTCTGCGCACGGCGGTGGAGGAGCGGCAATCGGACGACTTGCGTCCTTTGCCACTGGTGGAAGTGCAGCATGAATTGTGGCCGCTGGTGCGGGCGCTCAATCACTTTACCGAGCGTTTGCGCGGGCAGTTCGAGCGTCAGGCGCAGTTCATTGCCGATGCCGCGCATGAATTGCGCACGCCGCTGGCGGCGCTCAAGGCGCGCCTCGAATTGGGCTTGCGCTCCAGCGAGCCACAAACCTGGCGCAGCACCCTGGAAACCGCCGCCCAGGGCACGGATCGCCTGACGCACCTGGCCAATCAGCTGCTGTCGCTGGCCCGGGTCGAAAACGGCGCGCGGGCGATTGCCGAGGGCGGCGCGCAGTTGCTGGACTTGAGTCAATTGGCCCGGGAGTTGGGCATGGCCATGGCGCCGTTGGCTCACGCTCGCGGCGTGGCGCTGGCGCTGGAGGCCGAGGAACCGGTGTGGCTGCGCGGCGAGCCGACGTTGTTGAACGAATTGCTGAGCAATCTGGTGGACAACGCTTTGGCGCACACGCCGCCGGGGGGCAATGTGATCCTGCGCGTGACGGCACCGGCGGTGCTGGAGGTCGAGGACGATGGGCCGGGCATTCCCTTGGAAGAGCGCGATCGGGTGTTCGAGCGCTTTTATCGGCGTAATCAGCAGGTGGCTGGATCAGGTTTGGGGTTGGCGATTGTTGGCGAGATCTGTCGCGCGCATTTGGCGCAGATCAGTTTGCATGACGGGGAGCGGGCGGGATTGAAGGTTCGGGTGAGTTTTATTGCGGGGGAGTGAACACAGGACCTGTGGCGAGGGAGCTTGCTCCCGCTGGGCTGCGAAGCAGCCCCAAAACCATGCGCAACTGTATTTCTGTCAAACCGAGTTATCCGATTACGACTGCTGCGCAGCCGAGCGGGAGCAAGCTCCCTCGCCACAATTGCTTGTGTTCACAATCAATAAAACATCGACCGCGACTCTTCCAGATCCCTGCACATCGCTTCGTTCTCAGGATCAATCCCGAGCTTCTTGAACGCCGGCACATTGAACGCGTCGATACGCGCCAGCGGATGGTCAGTGTCTTTGTGGCAATACAGGCAGGCGACCTGCACCACGTCGACATAATCGACCCGTGCGGAATCACGCTTGAAATCGAGGTACTGCCCCGGCAGTTTCACCAGCATTTCTGGGAACTCCCAGACGCTGAGCAGTTTATCGCCGAGCAGCGGATGAATGCGGTCGATCACATGATTGAGGCTGACCGGGTCCGAGAGCAGCTCATAGTGATCTTCGGCGTAGGTCAGGATCGGCAACACACCAATCTGATGCACCAGTCCGCCCAGCGCTGCCTGATCAGGTTTGAGTTGGGTGTAGCTGCGGCACAGCGAGTAGCTGATCCCGGCGATTTCGAGGCTTTTCCGCCAGACATCGCGCATTTTCTGTTCCACCACCTCGGAGCGGGCGTGGAAAATCTGCTCCATCACCAGACCAATGGCCAGGTTACTGCTGTAGTTCACGCCCAACCGGGTGATGGCGGTGTGCAGGTCGGTGACTTCCTGAGTCGCACGCAGCAACGGGCTGTTGACCACTTTGATCAGGCGCGCCGACAACGCGGTATCGCGACCGATCACTTTGCTCAGGGTGCTAACGCTGATTTCCGGATCTTCAGCGGCCTTGCGAATCTGCAGGGCCACTTCCGGCAATGTTGGCAGAACCAGGTCATCGTTATCGATGGCCTCAACCAAATCCTGTTGGACCTTATCCGCCAGCTCACTCATTTCTGTTCTCTAGGGTCTTGCATAAAAATACTGCGCTCAGCGCTGGATTTCTTTATCGCGATCCAGTGCGTAGGGCAGGTCGAGCAAGTGCAAGGCAGGGCCTTCGAGCGCCGCCAAGTGGATGTCGCCTGACTCTGCTGCTTCGGCTTGCAGCACGGCCAGGAGTTCAATGTTTTGCTCGCCGCGAGCGGCAATCACCACTTCGCCAATCGAACTGTTGTGGCTCGGGGCAAACAGCTGGGTGCCGGGCTCCGGCAATTCACTACCGTCCAGCTTCAAGCGGTATAAGCGACGCTTGAGTTTGCCCAGGTATTGCATCCGCGCGACGATTTCCTGGCCGGTGTAGCAGCCCTTCTTGAAACTCACGCCGCCGACCGCTTGCAGGTTGAGCATCTGCGGGATGAACAGCTCACGGGTGCTCGGCATGACCTGGCCGATGCCTGCGCGGATCTGGCCCAGCAGCCATTGATTCAGGTCGCCTTCGGCCAGCAGGGCGGACAGCTTGCCCTTGATGGCGTCGGCCTGTTCGGCGGCGACCCACAGTTCGGCGCGGTCAGGCGAGAGGCGAATGGCGATCAGGTCGTCATTGCGTGCAACGCTGTCGGTGTCTGCCGGCAACTCAAGACCGAGGCTGCGCAGTGCCGCATCGCCATGCTCGAGGCCGAAGCGAACCCAGGCGGCGCTTTCATCGGTCAGTTTGGATTTGGAGAACACCGCGTACTTTTTCAGGTCCGCCAGTTGCGGCTCCAGCAGTTCGCTGGCCATGGCCAGGAGCACGCCGTCGCCTTGCAGCAAAATACGGAAACTCGACTGCATCCGGCCCTTCTGGGTGCAGCGGGCGCCGAGGCTGGCCTGGGTGTCGCTCAGGTAGTTGAGGTTGCAGGTCAATTGGCCCTGCAGGAATTTGCCGGCATCCGCGCCGCGAACCGCGAGAACGCCTTCGTGTGACAGGGTGCAGAAAAAAGCAGAATCGGCCATGGGTCATCGCAGGGTAAAGAGTCTGGAGGACATCATAAGGGGGCGCCCATGAAATGGGTAGTTCACAAAAGGACAGGAGGCCCGACCAAAGCCGACTGTTCGCTCAGGCTTTGGGCTGTATACTTGCCGCCTATTTGAGGAGCGCTCCATGGTCGAAGATGTTGAACTGAATCGCCTCTACTGGCACAGCCGCCGCGGCATGCTTGAGCTTGACGTGTTGCTGGTGCCGTTCGTGAAAGAGGTCTATCCGCACCTCAATGATGTCGACCGCGACTGCTACCGCAAGCTGCTCGAATGCGAAGATCAGGACATGTTCGGCTGGTTCATGGAGCGCGCCGAATCCGAAGATCCGGAGCTTCAGCGCATGGTTCGCATGATCCTGGATCGTGTCCAGCCCAAGTAACACGTTCGAATGCCGCTGGCATGCCTCGCGGCAGTTGCTGGCGGCTTACGGTTTGGCCCAGCTGTTCGCGCTGGGCTCGTTGTTTCTTCTTTCTATACCGGCCTGGGCTTACGCGCTCGGCATGTTGCTGTGCGTGGCCCACGGTTTTTGGGCATTGCCGCGCCAGATTCTGCTGACACATCCTCAGGCAATTCGCGGCCTGCGCCGCGATGCCGATGGCTGGCAATTGTGGAGTCAGGCCCAGGGTTGGCAAGCGGTGCAGTTGCGGCCGGACAGCCTGGCGCTACCGTTGGTCGTGGTGCTGCGCTTTCGTCGGCGCGGCGAGCGGCGGGTCAGTACGATTTGCGTGCCTCGGGATTCGCAGGCGGCGGATCTGCACCGACGCCTGCGGGTCCGTTTGACGTTCAGTCGACGTAGGTGGGCGGCACCAGAATAGTGTCCAGGGCTTCTGGCAACAGGTTCGGGTAGTCGAGGGTGTAATGCAGGCCGCGACTTTCCTTGCGTTCCATCGCTGACTGGATCATCAACTCGGCCACCTGGGCCAGGTTGCGCAATTCGATCAAGTCCCGGCTGACTTTATAGTTGCTGTAGAACTCATCGATTTCGTCCAGCAGCAGGCGCACCCGGTGCTGAGCCCGTTGCAGGCGCTTGTTGGTGCGTACGATGCCGACGTAGTCCCACATAAAGCGCCGCAGTTCATCCCAGTTGTGCGCAATGATCACGTCTTCGTCAGAGTCGGTGACCTGACTCGCATCCCAGACGGGCAGGGCGATCGGGATCGACACCTGCGGCAACTGCTGGAGAATGTCCGCCGCTGCCGAGCGCGCATAGACGAAACATTCCAGCAGCGAGTTGCTGGCCATGCGGTTGGCGCCGTGCAAGCCGGTGAAGCTGGTTTCGCCAATGGCGTACAGCCCCGGCACATCGGTGCGGCCCTGCTGGTCGACCATCACTCCGCCGCAAGTGTAGTGCGCTGCGGGAACCACCGGGATCGGTTGCTTGGTGATGTCGATGGAAAACTCGAGGCAGCGTTCATACACCGTCGGGAAGTGGGTCTTGATAAACGCTTCGGGCTTGTGGCTGATGTCCAGGTAGACGCAATCGATACCCAGGCGCTTCATCTCGTGGTCGATAGCCCGGGCGACGATGTCCCGTGGCGCCAGTTCGGCTCGTGGGTCGAAGCGCTGCATGAAGCGTTCGCCATTCGGCAGCTTCAAGTGCGCGCCTTCGCCGCGCAGGGCTTCGGTGATCAGGAAGCTCTTGGCCTGCGGGTGATACAGGCAGGTGGGGTGGAACTGGTTGAACTCCAGGTTCGCCACCCGGCAACCCGAACGCCAGGCCATGGCGATGCCATCACCGCAGGCGCCATCGGGGTTGCTGGTATAGAGGTAGACCTTGGCGGCACCGCCGGACGCGAGAATCACAAAGCGCGCGCCGTAGGTGTCGACTTCGCCGCTGGCGCGATTGAGCACGTAGGCGCCGAGGCAGCGATCGCCTTGCAGGCCCAGGCGCTTTTCGGTGATCAGGTCGACTGCGACCCGCTGTTCCAGCAGTTCGATATTCGGGCGCTTCTTGGCCTGATCGAGCAAGGTTCTGAAGATTGCCGCACCGGTGGCATCGGCGGCGTGGATGATGCGCCGATGGCTGTGGCCGCCTTCGCGGGTCAGGTGGAATTCGAAACCGCCGTCTTCAGTGCCGGACTGTTCATCGCGGGTAAACGGGACGCCTTGGTCGATCAGCCACTGGATGGCTTCTTTACTGTGCTCAACGGTGAAGCGCACGGCGTCTTCATGGCACAGCCCGCCGCCGGCATTGAGGGTGTCATCAACGTGGGACTCAACGGTATCGGTGTCATCCAGCACAGCGGCGACACCGCCCTGGGCCCAGAACGTCGAGCCATTGGCGAGGTCGCCTTTGCTCAATACGGCGATGCGCAGGTGACCGGGCAGGGTCAGCGCAAGGCTCAAGCCGGCAGCGCCGCTGCCAATCACCAGGACATCATGTTGAAACTGTTGGCTCATTTCAGGATTCCGCTCAAAGCGACCCGGGTCGGGGTTGGCGCAAGACACCTGGATCGGCGAGTCAGGCAGCCACACAGCCCACTAGTATATAGAGGGGGGGATCGGCACAATAGCCGGGCCTACATGGCATTGTGAAACTACTGTGACGGAATAGACCGCACGCTTCGTCGGATGTTTTTTTCGCCGGTTCGGCGACAAGACGACTGTATCGTGGATTTAACAGTCTTTTTCGCTCCACGGTTGCACAATGTCGGTTGCACCCGGCTATAAATATTTGGAACTTTTGCCAAAGGCCCAAGATCAATAGCTGGTTGCCCGAATCAAGGGGACAGTGTCGGCTTCGGAGCGGGATCTGCGGTTTGGTCCTTGCCGGCGAATCCGATGACAAGATTATTCGCGCAGCCGGGTTAACCCGAGCTGCGCTTTTCGTGCGTGCCAAATCAGAGCCCGCAGGAAACTTGCTTGGAGGGGGAGAACTTTTGCGAAAAGCCCGAGTCTATGTTTGCAAGTCTGGTCGTTTAGTTATGCAAGCCTCCTTCGAGCTTATCGAGGAGTGTTCATGCTAACCCAGGAAGAGGATCAGCAGCTGGTTGAGCGCGTTCAACGCGGCGACAAGCGAGCTTTCGATCTGCTAGTGCTGAAATATCAGCACAAAATTCTCGGGTTGATCGTGCGTTTCGTGCACGACACCCATGAAGCCCAGGATGTCGCACAGGAAGCCTTTATCAAGGCGTACCGTGCACTTGGTAATTTCCGCGGAGACAGCGCGTTTTACACGTGGCTTTACCGCATCGCCATTAACACGGCGAAAAACTATCTGGTTTCACGCGGCCGTCGGCCGCCGGATAGTGATGTCAGTTCCGAAGACGCAGAGTTCTACGACGGCGATCATGGCCTCAAGGATCTCGAGTCGCCAGAACGCGCATTGCTGCGGGATGAGATCGAAGGCACCGTCCATCGAACCATCCAGCAACTTCCAGAAGATTTGCGTACGGCCTTAACTTTACGTGAATTCGATGGTCTGAGTTACGAGGACATTGCAGCCGTCATGCAATGCCCGGTGGGTACCGTGCGCTCCCGGATTTTCCGGGCTCGGGAAGCCATCGATAAAGCCCTGCAGCCGTTGTTGCAGGAAAACTGAGACAGCGGCGACAGCCAAGAGAGGAACGCCATGAGTCGTGAAGCCCTGCAGGAATCGCTGTCCGCAGTGATGGATAACGAAGCGGACGAGCTGGAATTGCGTCGGGTACTGAATGCCTTTGACGATGTTGAAACCCGCGAAACCTGGGCTCGTTACCAGATCGCTCGGGCAGTCATGCATAAGGATCTGTTGCTTCCACGTCTGGACATCGCTGCGGCAGTCTCTGCTGCGCTGGAAGATGAAGCCGTCCCGGCCAAGGCATCTCGTGGTCCATGGCGCAGCCTGGGTCGTTTGGCCGTCGCTGCTTCGGTAACCGTCGCTGTACTGGCGGGTGTTCGTCTTTACAACCAGGACGAAATTGCCGGGGTCGAACTGGCTCAGCAATCCACGCAGTCCACTCTGGCCGCTCCACAGGTCAAGGGTCCAGCTGTATTAGCAGGCTATAGTGAGAGTTCGGAAGCCACTGGTCCTATGGCCAACGGCGTATTGCAAGGTCAGCCGGGCTGGCACGATCAGCGTCTGCCAAGCTACTTGCGCCAACATGCTCAACAGGCTGCACTGAAAGGCACTGAAAGCGCTCTGCCTTACGCTCGTGCAGCAAGCCTGGAAAACCGCTAAGGAGGATCATGCGCGCCATACCTTTACTTACGCTTCTGCTCGGTGGCTGGTTCATTGTTCCAGCCCACGCCGACGAAGCCCAGGACTGGTTGACACGTCTGGGCCAGGCCGAGCAACAGCAAAGCTTTAACGGCACTTTTGTTTACGAGCGTAACGGTAGTTTTTCTACCCATAACATCTGGCACCGCGTCCAGGATGGCAAAGTCCGCGAGCGTTTACTCCAGCTCGACGGCTCGGCACAGGAAGTCGTGCGCATTGATGGACATACTCAATGCGTTAGCGGCACCCTGATCGCAGGGCTGGGGGACTCTCCCAACTCTGCCGCTCGTGCACTCGATCCACAAAAGCTCAAGAATTGGTACGACCTTGCCGTCATCGGCAAGTCGCGTGTGGCTGGGCGTGCGGCAGTGATCGTGTCACTGACGCCACGCGATCAGCATCGTTACGGTTTTGAATTACATCTGGACAAAGAAACGGGCTTGCCCCTGAAGTCATTGCTGCTCAATGACAAAGGGCAGTTGCTCGAGCGCTTCCAGTTCACGCAACTGGATACCGCCGATGTCCCGTCGGACAGAGATTTGCAGGCAGGTCCTGATTGCAAGGCGCTCACTCTCGACACTGACAAGGCTACGGCTGTGAAAACCGCCGAGGTCTGGCATTCGGACTGGCTGCCGCCAGGTTTCGAACTCAGTAGCAGCTCCTCGCGCAAAGACCCCGAGACTAAAACCCAAGTCAGCAGTTTGATGTACGACGACGGCCTGGCTCGCTTCTCGGTGTTCCTTGAGCCGCTGAATGGCGCTACGGTCACCGATACGCGTACCCAGTTGGGTCCGACCGTTGCCGTTTCCCGACGCTTGACCACACCCCAAGGCGAGATGATGGTCACCGTAGTCGGTGAAATTCCCATCGGTACCGCCGAACGGATTGCGCTGTCCATGCGCAACAATGCTGCTACGGCCAAACAGTGAGCTGAATTACGATGCTCATGGATCGGCGATTTGATTGTGCGAGAGGTCAGTAATGCCTATCCCGCCGTTGAGATGTCGAAATGTTTGGTGAGCATTTTCATTTGCAAATACCCCTGAATTTTTCTATAGGTCAGAGCCTCTCGGCTCTGGCCTTGTTTGTTGTTCCCGGAACAAAAATACCGGCGTATCGTTCCCGGTGTTCCTTGCTCCATATCGCTTAACCATGCTCGTCGTAACGGGAGCCGTATGTCGATACCACGCTTGAAGTCTTATCTTTCCATTTTTGCCACCGTGCTAGTGCTCGGTCAGGCGGTCCCTGCCCAAGCGGCCGAATTGCCTGACTTTACGCAATTGGTCGAACAGGCTTCGCCTGCGGTGGTGAACATCAGCACCACGCAAAAACTTCCGGATCGCAAAGTGTCGGGCCAGATGCCGGATCTTGAAGGCTTGCCGCCAGCGCTACGCGAGTTCTTCGAACGCGGCATGCCGCAACAGCGGTCTCCCCGTGGTGATCGTCAGCGCGAAGCCACATCCCTGGGCTCGGGTTTCATCATCTCGCCTGATGGCTACATCCTGACCAACAACCACGTCATCGCCGACGCCGACGAAATTCTTGTCCGTCTGGCTGACCGCAGTGAATTGAAAGCCAAACTGATCGGCACTGACCCGCGTTCCGACGTGGCGCTGCTGAAAATCGAAGGCAAGGACCTGCCGGTTCTGAAACTCGGCAAATCCCAGGACCTGAAGGCCGGCCAATGGGTTGTTGCCATCGGTTCGCCGTTCGGCTTTGACCACACCGTGACCCAAGGCATCGTCAGCGCCATCGGTCGCAGCCTGCCAAACGAAAACTATGTCCCGTTCATCCAGACCGACGTGCCGATCAACCCGGGCAACTCCGGTGGTCCGCTGTTCAACCTGAACGGTGAAGTGGTCGGGATCAACTCGCAGATCTACACCCGT
Source organism: Pseudomonas nunensis (assembly GCF_024296925.1). Lineage (NCBI taxonomy): Bacteria > Pseudomonadati > Pseudomonadota > Gammaproteobacteria > Pseudomonadales > Pseudomonadaceae > Pseudomonas > Pseudomonas nunensis. The sequence goes on along the minus strand of NZ_CP101125.1, from coordinate 4,645,495 downwards.
TCCGGCGGCTTCATGGGCGTGTCGTTCGCGATCCCGATTGACGTGGCCATGGACGTCTCCAATCAGCTGAAAAGTGGCGGCAAAGTCAGCCGTGGCTGGCTGGGCGTGGTGATTCAGGAAGTGAACAAGGACCTGGCTGAATCGTTCGGCCTGGATAAACCGGCCGGTGCGCTGGTGGCTCAGATCCAGGATGACGGCCCGGCAGCCAAGGGTGGCCTGCAGGTTGGTGACGTGATCCTGAGCATGAACGGTCAACCGATCGTCATGTCTGCTGATCTGCCGCATCTGGTCGGCGCGCTCAAGGCAGGCTCCAAGGCCAATCTTGAAGTGATCCGCGAGGGCAAGCGCAAGAATGTCGAGCTGACCGTCGGTGCGATCCCGGAAGAAGGCAAGGAGCTGGACGGCGCGCCGAAATCCGGTGTCGAGGGCAGCAGCAACCGCTTGGGTGTTTCCGTGACCGAGCTGACTGATGAACAGAAGAAAACCTACGACCTCAAGGGTGGTGTGGTGATCAAGGATGTTCAGGACGGTCCTGCTTCGCTGATTGGCTTGCAGCCTGGCGACGTCATTACTCATCTGAACAACCAGGCGATTGGCTCCTCCAAGGAGTTCTCCGAGATCGCCAAGGCATTGCCTAAGAACCGCTCGGTGTCGATGCGGGTTCTGCGTCAAGGTCGTGCCAGCTTCATCACCTTCAAACTGGCTGAATAAACCGGTTGTTGGCTGAATAAAAAACCGCCTCGAAAGAGGCGGTTTTTTTGTGTCCGGATTTTATTAAACAAGCATCAGCCCATCATGTCCTTGATCATCCGTTCCTGCTCCATCAGCTCCCGTTGTCGTGCATCGATCCGCGATGACAAGGGGAAGTTGCCGCCGGCCTTGCGCTTGGCGAAGTCCAGCTGCTGAATGGCCTGGCGGTAGTCGCCGACCAGCGCGAAGTATTCGGCGCGCGCCTGATGCAGGCCGATGATGTTGCCCGACAGCCCGCGAGTTTCCGCCACCATGTACCAGACGTCCGGATCGTCAGGACGGGACTTGAGCAAGTTCTCCAAGGCTTTTTCCGCATCGGCAGTGCGGTTCTGTTTCAGCAACAGATCAACCCGTACCTGGTTCAACGGATAGTTGCCCGGAAACTGGGTTAGCAATCGGTCGACCCGAGTCTGGGCGTCCGGCAGCCGATTGTTGGTGATGTCCAGATCAACCTGGGCCAGGTTGTAGATGATTTCGTTTGGTGCCGTGGTCAGCAGAAGCTTGAGATTCTCCCGCGCTTCATTCAGCTGGCCACCCTTGATCTGGGCAATGGCCAGGCCATATCGGGCGACATCGTTTTTCGGGTTTTCATCGAGTTGGGCGCGGAAGCGTTTGGCGCCCAGGCCTGGGGTTTCTTCATAAATCAGCTGCACCCGTGCGCGAATCAGCTGGTAACGCATGCTGTCTTCGATGCCACCCTGTTTGGCTTGCTCGGCACGGTTGCGGGTATCGGCGATCCGCGATTCGGTTACCGGGTGAGTCAGCAGGAATTCCGGCGGCTTGGCGTCGTAGCGGTACTGGCGCATCAGACGTTCGAACATATTCGGCATCGAGCGCGGATCGTAACCAGCCTTTTCCAGATTGATGATGCCGATCCGGTCGGCTTCCTGCTCATTCTGGCGCGAGAAGCGCCGTTGTTCCTGGATCGCTGCCGCTTGTGTACCGGCAATGGTGGCGATCCCGGCATCACCGGCGCCAGCAGCGGCAATCACGATCCCGGCGAGGAGGGCGGCCATCATCGGCACCTGCATGCGTTGCGAGGCTTCAACGCCGCGGGCGAAGTGGCGTTGCGACAAGTGAGCCAATTCGTGGGCGAGTACCGACGCGTATTCGCCCTCGGTCTGCGCATTGAGGAACAAGCCGCCGTTGACCCCGACAATCCCGCCTGGCGCGGCAAAGGCGTTCAGCTCCGGGCTGTTGATCAGGATGAATTCCAGGCGTCGGTCACTGACCTGGCTGGTCTCCACCAGCTTGTAGACGCTGGATTCGACGTAATCCTTGAGCTGCGGGTCGCTCAACTGCTGGACCTGGCTGCGCAACATCGCCAGCCACGCGCGGCCCAACTGGTATTCCTGTTGTGGCGAGACAATGGCAGAACTGGCATCACCGAGTGACGGCAGGTCGTCGGCGAAGCCTGGTGAGGCGAGCAGGCAAGCGAGCGTCAGCAGGGTGGGGCGCAAAAAAGTCATGCACAAAGCCTTAGTCGACAAAGACCTTACTGTAGCCGGACAGTGGGCTTGGGACCAGATATTCTAGGCCGCTCAACCACCTGATCCGGAGTGATGCAATGACCGATGCTGTAGCCCATGACGTTGAACTGGACGCCAGTGGCCTGAATTGTCCGTTGCCATTGCTCAAGGCCAAGCTGGAGCTCAACCGGATGGCCAGCGGCGCGGTACTCAAGGTAATCGCCACGGACGCCGGTTCCCAGCGCGACTTCCGCACCTTTGCCCGATTGGCCGGTCATACGCTGCTGCTTGAAGAAGACGAGTCAGGCGTTTACCGCTATTGGTTGAAAAAAGCCTGAAACCTGCTGCGTTCGTTACTAAGGATTATTGATGTTCAAAGTGTTACGCGACTGGATTCAGCGCTACTTCTCCGATGAAGAAGCCGTGGTGTTGGCGGTGCTGCTGTTTCTGGGGTTTGCCGCCGTGCTCACCTTGGGCGGCATGCTCGCGCCGGTTCTGGCGGGGATGGTGCTGGCGTATCTGATGCAGGGGCTGGTTGTCACCCTCGAACGCTTGCGTGTGCCCGGTGGCGTGGCCGTGGGGCTGGTGTTCGCGTTGTTCATGGGGGTGTTGCTGGTGTTCATCGTGGTCGTGGTGCCGTTGCTCTGGCATCAACTGATCACATTGTTCAACGAGTTGCCCGGCATGCTCGCCAAGTGGCAGTCGCTGCTGTTGCTGCTGCCTGAGCGCTACCCGCATCTGGTGTCCGACGAGCAGGTGCTGCAAGCCATCGAAGTGGCCCGGGGCGAGATCGGCAAGTTCGGTCAGTGGGCGCTGACCTTTTCGTTGTCGAGCCTGCCGCTGCTGGTCAACATCATGATCTACCTGGTGCTGGTGCCGATCCTGGTGTTCTTCTTCCTGAAAGACCGGGAAATGATCGGGCAGTGGGTTCGCGGCTACTTGCCGCGTGAGCGGGCGCTGATTACCCGTGTCGCGCATGAAATGAACCGGCAGATCGCCAACTACATTCGCGGCAAGGTCATCGAGATTTTCATCTGCGGTGGTGTGACGTACATCGGTTTCGTCGTGCTGGGGCTCAACTACGCGGCACTGCTGGCGTTGCTGGTGGGCGTGTCGGTGGTGGTGCCTTATGTCGGCGCCGTGGTGGTGACCGTGCCGGTGATGTTGATCGCGTTGTTCCAGTGGGGCTGGAGTGATCAGTTCATCTACCTGATGGCGGTCTACGGGATCATCCAGACCCTGGACGGCAACGTGCTGGTGCCGCTGCTGTTCTCGGAAGCAGTCAACCTGCACCCGGTGGCGATCATCTGCGCAGTGCTGTTGTTTGGCGGGTTGTGGGGCTTTTGGGGAGTGTTCTTTGCGATTCCCCTGGCTACGCTGTTCAAGGCCGTGCTGGATGCGTGGCCGCGCAAGGAGCCGGTGGTGGCGCCGTTGCTTTAACTGTCAGCTCTGGTTTTTAAGTGAATTCAAGGCCCTCTTCGCGAGCAAGCCCGCTCCCACATTAATTCTGTGTTCGCCACAGATCCAATGTGGGAGCGGGCTTGCTCGCGAAGACGTCCGAATAGACGCCCCAAAAAATCAGGCCTTGTTCAGCGCCTGAGCCGCAGCCAAAACCGCATCCACATGCCCCGGCACCTTCACGCCACGCCATTCCTGACGCAACACACCGTTCTTGTCGATCAGGAAAGTGCTGCGATCAACGCCCATGTATTCCTTGCCGTAGAGCTTTTTCAGCTTGATCACATCGAACAGCTGGCAGAGCGCTTCTTCCTTGTCGCTGATCAGCTCGAAGGTGAATGCCTGCTTGGCTTTGAAGTTCTCGTGGGATTTCAGGCTGTCGCGGGACACGCCGAAGACTTCGGTGTTGGCGGTTTTGAAAGCCTCCAGTTGATCGCGAAAGCCCTGGCCCTGGGTCGTGCAGCCCGGCGTGCTGTCCTTCGGATAGAAGTAAATCACCACTTGCTTGCCCTTGAGGCTCGCGAGGCTGACGGTCTGCCCGCTGGTGGCGGGTGCTTCGAAGTCGGTAACCGGTTGGTCGATAGCAACGGCCATGAAAGCTTCCTTACATTGGGTTTTGTGGGCGCCACGGTTCGATCAGGGCGTCCAGGTTCAGCGCGTCGGCGAAATCCAGGAACTGATCGCGCAGCCAGCTGATTTGCACGCCGGCCGGCAGCGTCACGGTAAACGTGGCGTTGAGCATGGTGCCGCCGGTCTGAGGTGCCTGATACGTGTCGCAGGTCAGGTTTTCCAGCTCGACGTTGTGGTCCATGAAGAACTGGCACAGCTCGTTGATGATGTCCGAGCGATAGGCCGAGCTGACATAGGCGACGTACGGCAGGGCCTGGGGACGATTCTCCAGGGCCGCGCTACGCACCACATTGACCGTGAAAGCGTGTTTCTTGGCGAGGATCGGCAGGCTGCCTTCCAGGCGGGCCAGGGCGTCCCAGCTGCCGGAGATCTCGAGGATCAGGGCACTGCACTCGCCATGACGGGTCAGGCGAGAGGTGACCACGGCGCAGCGGTTTTCATGGCTGGCGCGGCACAGGACGTTAGTCAGCTCCATGGGGTTGGCGCCGAGGGCACTGATGACAAGGAATTGTTCGCGAACTGTGGGGGTGGACATGCAGCATTCCTAAAGCGATGAGCGGTCGATACTTCTACGGGCTTTTTTACCGGGGGCGACCCTGCGCAGACGAATTCAAAAAACCCGAGCCGAAGGTTGCAACGTGCTCCAGAGTGGCGGGAGCGAGGGGTGGCAACGCTGGATCGGGGCTTGTGATGCCGAAAATGGAGGCTGGAACCCGGCGTACGAGCTTATCAGTACCGATCAAAGTCTGAAGGGTAGCGAAAAGCAGCGCCAAGGGGAATGGCAGCAGCGCAGTACTTCGCTTGTACAAGCATCTTGGCGCCAGTACCATTACGGCTCTCTTTTTCCGGCAGGAGCGGTTGCATGATTGCGGGCAGTATGGTGGCACTGGTCACACCTATGGATGCACAAGGTCGTCTTGACTGGGACAGCCTGAGCAAACTGGTGGACTTTCACCTGCAAAACGGCACCCACGCCATCGTGGCGGTCGGCACGACAGGTGAATCGGCCACGCTAGACGTGAACGAGCACATCGAAGTGATTCGCTACGTGGTCAAGCAGGTTGCAGGGCGCATCCCGGTTATCGCCGGTACCGGTGCGAACTCGACGCGCGAAGCCATCGAGCTGACCACCAACGCCAAGAGCGCCGGCGCCGACGCCTGCCTGCTGGTCACACCTTATTACAACAAGCCGACTCAGGAAGGCTTGTACCAGCACTTCAAGGCCATCGCCGAAGCCGTCGATATCCCGCAGATCCTTTATAACGTGCCTGGCCGCACCGCGTGCGACATGCTGGCCGACACCGTTATCCGCCTGTCGACCGTAAAAAATATCATCGGCATCAAGGAAGCTACCGGCGACCTGGGCCGTGCCAAGGCAATCATCGACGGTGTCAGCAAAGACTTCCTGGTGATCTCCGGTGACGACGCCACCGCCGTTGAACTGATCCTGCTGGGCGGTAAAGGCAACATCTCGGTAACCGCCAACGTCGCCCCGCGTGACATGGCCGACCTGTGCAACGCCGCGCTTAAAGGCGACGCCGTGACCGCTCGCGCCCTCCACGAAAAACTGATGCCGCTGAACAAGACACTGTTCATCGAATCCAACCCTATTCCCGTGAAATGGGCACTGCATGAAATGGGCTTGATGCCGGACGGTATCCGTCTGCCGCTCACCTGGCTCAGCGCTGCCTGTCACGAACCGCTGCGGCAGGCCATGCGCCAGTCCGGCGTCCTGGTTTAATTGAGGAAGTACAACGCATGAAGCGAATGGCCGGACTTTCCGCACTTGCCTTGATTATCTCCAGCACCAGTGGCTGCGGATGGGTCTGGGGCCCGGAAGGTTACTTCCGTGACCGTGGTAGCGATTACCTGGAAGCGCAACAGACTGCACCGATGCAACTGCCACCGAACGTCAGCACCGCCAAACGTCTGGATCCGCTGTTGCCGATTCCGCGTAACGTGGCCGATGACACCGCGAAGGGCGAGTACATCGTGCCGCGTCCGCAGCCGCTGTCGGCCATTGCTGACGCCAGCGATTACACCCTGCAAAAAAGCGGTGATTCGAGCTGGGTCATGGGCCAGCACCCACCGGCCGAAGTCTGGCCAGTGGCGGTACAGTTCTTCCAGGACAACGGTTTCCGTTTGGATGAGCAACGCCCGCAAACCGGCGAATTCACCACGACCTGGCAGCATTCCGACGAACTGTCCGCAGCCATGGCCAAGCGCCTGAGCGCGGCCGGCATCAGCGCCGACAGCGAAACCCGCGTGCGGGTCCGCATCGAGCCAGGCGTGCAGCGCAACACCAGTGAAATCTACGTGGTCAGCGCCCAGCGTCCTTCGGGCAGCACCGCCGACGTCGATTTCACCAACCGTTCGGTCAACACTGGCCTGGACGCGGCACTGGTGGACGACCTGCTCGCGAGCATGAGCCGCACGGCAGAGAAGGGCGGTTCGGTCTCCATGCTGGCTTCGCGTGATTTCGATACGCCAAATCGCGTCAGCCTGAGCGAAGACGGCAGCGGCAACCCGGTCCTGAACGTCGGTCCTGACCTGGATCGCGCCTGGTCGAGCGTCGGTCGCGCACTGGAACAAGGCGAATGGCGCGTTGAAGACATCAACCGCAGCCTGGGCCTGTACTACATCAACCTGGCTGAAAAAGCCGAGAAGAAAGACGAGAAGCCTGGTTTCTTCAGCAGCCTGTTCGGCAGCAAGCCGAACAAGGAAGAGGTTGAAGCCCGTGCCGAGCGTTATCAGGTTCGCCTGAGCAAGGTTGGCGAGAACGTCCAGGTCACCGTCGAGAAAAACATCAATACCGTTGCGCCAGCTGAAGTGGCCCGCAAAGTGTTGAGCGTGATTCAGGACAACCTGGGCTGATATCACATGCGTTTTGCCGTTCTCGGCAGCGGTAGCCAAGGGAACGGCACGCTGATAGCCAGCGCTGATACGTATGTGCTGGTGGATTGTGGTTTCTCCCTGCGGGAAACCGAAAAACGCCTGTTGCGCCTTGGGGTAAACCCGGCGCAGCTGAGCGCGATACTCGTGACCCACGAACATGCCGACCACGTGCATGGCGTGGGTTTGCTGTCTCGGCGCTACAATCTGCCTGTCTACCTCAGTCGCGGGACCCTGCGCGGGATGCGCAAACCGATCGAACCCGCGGGCTTCCTGGCCGGTGGCGAGCAATTGCAAGTCGGCGCCCTGAACATCGAAGTCATTGCCGTGGCCCACGATGCGCAGGAACCGACCCAGTACGTTTTCAATGACGGTGAGCGGCGCTTCGGCCTGTTGACCGACCTGGGCTCGTATTGCAACAAGGTGCTGGACGGCTATCGGGATCTCGATGCGTTGATGATCGAGTCCAACCATTGCCGTGACATGCTGGCTCGCGGTCACTACCCCTACTTCCTGAAGCAGCGGGTGGGCGGTGAACTGGGACATTTGAACAACCACCAGGCGGCATTCCTGGTGTCTGAGTTGGGCTGGCAAGGCCTGCAACACCTGGTCCTGGCCCATCTGAGCAGCAAGAACAACCTGCCGCAGCTGGCCCGGCAATGTTTTGTCGACACCCTCGGGTGCGACCCGGACTGGCTGCAACTGGCCGATCAAGATTCAGGGCTCGACTGGCGACACATCGCCTAGCCCACCTACTTAGCAAGCGGAGCCCATCATGGAAAAACGTGAAGAACTCTACCGCGGCAAAGCCAAATCGGTTTTCAAGACCGACGACGCTGACCGCTTGATCCTGCTGTTTCGCAACGACACCTCGGCGTTCGACGGCAAGCGCATCGAGCAGCTCGACCGCAAAGGCATGGTGAACAACAAGTTCAACGCCTTCATCATGCAGAAACTCGAAGCCGCCGGCGTGCCGACCCAATTCGACAAACTGCTGGGCGACAACGAATGCCTGGTGAAAAAACTCGACATGATCCCGGTCGAGTGCGTCGTGCGTAACTACGCTGCCGGCAGCCTGGTCAAGCGCCTGGGCGTCGAAGAAGGCATGAAGCTCAACCCTTACACCTTCGAACTGTTCCTGAAGGACGACGCCAAGGGCGACCCGTTCATCAACGAATCCCACGTCGTGGCGTTCGGTTGGGGTACCGCCGAGCAACTGGTTCGCATGAAAGAACTGTCGCTCAAGGTCAACGAAGTCCTGAGCAAACTGTTCGACGACGCCGGCCTGCTGCTGGTCGACTTCAAACTCGAATTCGGCGTGTTCTCCGACGGCTCCATCGTCCTGGGTGACGAATTCAGCCCGGACGGCTGCCGCCTGTGGGACAAGGCCACCGGCAAGAAAATGGACAAGGATCGCTTCCGCCAGGGCCTGGGTGACGTCATCGAAGCCTACGAAGAAGTCGCCAATCGTCTGGGCGTACCGCTTTAACCGACGCAAGCATCTGATAGCACGGAAAAAATTTGCTTAAGGGGGTTCGCTTCCGGCAAAAGTGTTGTTATGATGCGCGCCGTTGGAGAGATGCCAGAGTGGCCGAATGGGACGGATTCGAAATCCGTTGTACCTTCACCGGTACCTAGGGTTCGAATCCCTATCTCTCCGCCATTACATAGAAAAAGCCCCGTAGCTGAATAAGCTACGGGGCTTTTTCGTTTCTGGTGATTCGTCCTGAAATTGATTTTCACCAATATCAGGACGAAGCACATCGCTACGACTAAACCGCTGCCAGTTTTTCTGGTACCGGCCACCCCCAATGCCCAGCATCCGGCTTCACCAGCCGTTCAAAATGCCCACCAATCCCCTCAACCAACCCCGCATCCCTGACCGGGTCCAGTCCCGGATACGGCTTGCCGTTGTAACTCCCCGTATACGTCAACATCGCCTCGACACTCCCGTTCTCTTCATAGAGCGTGCGCATCAACTGACTTTCCTGATCCTTGGCGTCCGTTGAACGCAGGGCGTAGTGCAGGGCTAACGCCGTGCCGAACTCCAGGCCGGTTGAATCAATCCCGTGTTTCTTGGCTAGGTCGATGCTGCGCAGGATGCGTTCGTTGCGTTGCAGTTTGCGTAGCGGGTCGCGGCCGACGCGGGCGCAGGGGTCTTTGAAGGATGTGTTGCAGCGTTCAAGAAAGGTCTTGGCGAAGCCGGCGACGGCTTCGCTCATGTGCGGGGTTTCGGCGATCAGGGCCGGGCCGACTTCCTGGCGGATCAGGCGGTCGGCCAGGGCGCTGACGCGAGGGTCGCCCATGCCTTGGCCCAGCCACGAATAACCCAGCAGGCTGGCGTACCAGGCGATGATCGCGTGTGGGCCGTTCCACAGGAGGTTCTTGATGACCTGGGTCTGAGTGATGTCGTCCACGGTTTTCACCTGGCGCAGTCGCTCGAGCAAGTTGCTACCGCGCTCGACGTAAAGAGGCATGTCCGGTTCGCTGTTGAACAGGATCAGGTGCATCTGGCTGAGGGCGTTGCTGGACTGGGCGAAGGGTCGAAAGCGGCCGATCAGCCGTTCGTATTCGGGGGCTTTGACGGCCGTCGATGGTGAGTGAGTGGTCGGTTCATCGCTCAGGCTGTTCTGGAAAATCTTCGATTTGATCCGCAATTGCCGAAGCAGTGCCTCGTTGGAAATCTTCGAGACAATGCGACTGACCACCGTTTCAGCAAAGTGAGTCTTGTCGAGGATCTGCTGGCAGATCTCGGGTGACACCAGGAGCAGCAACTGCGTTTCGACATGGCGACGCACGAAGGCGGCGCCACCGACCTTGTTCAGCACGATCAGGATGGTCAGCTCGCGCTTGCGGCGTTCGAAGCGGCGGATCAAGCCCTTGGCGATCACATCAGCCTGTTTGCGGATGGCCGGTTCGGGCAGGCTCAGGCCGACAATTTCCGCGACGTCGTACATATCGATCACCGCTTCGGCGTCGTCCATGTCGATCATCCGCAGGTTTTCGATGGTCTGGTCGAAGGACGTCGCGCTGTAGCGCACGCTGAATCGGCCGAAGGCCTCGACCGTTTCACGCAGCATGCGCGAGCGGGTGGCGCCGATGATTTCACAGGGCCGGGTGTAGCCGTCCCAGTGGGAGAAAATCTGCGTCAGGTAACCGCCACCCATCGCACCGAAGCCGTGGATGCCTACACGAAACTGGTTGAGTGCCTGGGGAAAGGTTTCGGTCAGCTCGGGCGTGCCGAGGTCGGGCATGCATTCGGTCAGGTCGCCGAGAAATTCCTGCATGTTGCCGTAAGCCTTGAGTGCGCCGGCCTTGACCTCGGGCGCGGGTGGCTTGATGTCCTCGATCAGGATCGGCTGCCCCTCGGCGCGGATTGCCGAGAGCAGGCCGTTCTCCGAATCCTCGACCATGAAACAGTGGCCCGGCTCACAATTGAGTGCGCTGGCCGCCCGCAGGAAGATCTCGGGATGGGGCTTGCCCTGGGTGACTTCGTCGCCACACACGGTAATGTCGAAATACTTGAGCACATTGGCATTGATCAAGTACTCCTCGGCAATCGCTCGACGGCTTGAAGTCGCGACCGCCATGGTCAGGCCGTACTTGCGCAAGCGCTCCAGCACTTCCAGCAAACCTGGCTTGATCGGCACGCCTTCATTGCGCACATACGCCAGCTCAAGCTCATCGGCGCGCTGGCGGATCTCGGCGTAGGGGAAGTCGTCACCGTTGTGGGCCTTGGCCAGCGCCTCGGCCTTCTTGGCGCTCAGGCCGAGCGAGCCGATCAGGGTTTCCTCGCTCAACGGCTTGCCGAAAATCTCGCTGGACGCCTGCTTGAGGGTTTTGAAACGCAGGCGTTCGGTGTCAAACATGGTGCCATCCATGTCGAAGATGGCGCTGAGAATTCTTTTTCCCTGGAAATAAATCATCGATTGATACTCCTTGTACCGTGAAGAGGCTCAACGCAAAGCCGCCTGAATAGGGGCGCCGCGCCGGCAAAAAATGCGGCGGCCTGGAGCTGACGGGCACGGTTCAAGGCGCAAAGGCCGACCGGGCGCTGTCTCGCTCAGGACGTGATGAGGTCAGATAGAAAAGCCAGCCGAGCACGAGCCCCGCGAAAAAACGGGAGATAGATGCGCCGGTTCAGTGGCTAACGATCAGAAACTAGAGGGCGGAGGGACTGAGCAATGGCGCCGATGGGCGCACCAGTCCGACAAACGAGGTCGCAAGCGGTGTAGAGCGAGGAGTGCAACGAGACGGGAAACAAGCCCTGTGGCTGCGCCAGCGCAGCGTTTGACGTTAGGCCCACAGTGCGCAATCAGGGCTGCGGAGAGTGGGCCGACAAGGCGATCGATACGTGTGATTCCATGCATAAGGCGGTGTTATTTCCTTCGGTGTGACGACAGGTCTTTTTAGGTATACAGCATGGGAAGCGTCTGGATCAAGGCTGGGGGCGGCCGCTGGATGCGCGCAAAGTATCGAAAAGCCTCGCCGCCATTACGTCGCAAGGCTTTTCATTTTGAGGGAGTGGGGGGGCACCGCGCCCTTAAATTTCCTTGACCGGAGTCTCCCCATGCACCCCTTTGATCAACTCAATCACATGCAAACAATCCGACTTGTTCACGTACGATTCCCCGCTCGCAACCGTCTCATGATTCCCCGCCCGTAGCCGCCAGCGCCATTGCCCTTTTCCAGTACTCGGGGTGCCTTTCGATTGCCTGTAAATCTCAAAATACATTCAGCTCGCTCCATGCGATTGGTTAATTTCGACAACCTGTGTGCCGCATGTCAGCAAGCCTAGCGGAGCTGGTTTTTTTGGCCATCGGGCATTTGTTTCCAATGATTTGAGGGCTTTTCCTACAGTTGACCGCGCCTCGGAAGAATGGCCAAAACCGCCGCAGTTTCGCCCTTGCATCACCTCTCTTGCTCCTGCTTAATACGGGGCAGCTCATGGCGCCGGAAATACCTCGGCGACCGAAGATTGTTGAAAAAACACTATAAAAAAGAGCAATCAATTGACTCATCAGCAAGGAACGCAACTGGCCGGGCATGTGGAGCTTTCGCTCGTCATCCCGGTATTCAATGAAGCGGCGACCATTGATATGTTCATCGCGCGGATTACTGACGTCTTCAAGGCTGAGGCGCTGGTGGGGTTGGAGATGGTGTTCGTCAATGACGGCAGCACCGACGCAACGCTGGATTTGCTTCTGGAGCGCCAGCAGTCTGATCCGCGTATCCGGGTCATCGACCTGAGCCGCAACTTCGGCAAGGAAGCGGCATTGACCGCTGGCTTGCAGGCCACCACCGGCCAAGTGGTAGTGCCGATTGACGCCGATTTGCAGGATCCGCCGGAAGTCATCCTGCAGATGATTGCTCTGTGGCGACAAGGCTATGAAGTGGTGCTGGGCCATCGTGTGAGTCGCAAGTCCGACTCCTGGGCCAAGAAAACCTCGGCCAACTGGTTCTACCGCCTGCACAACAGAATCTCGGATCAACCGCTGCCCAAGGATGTCGGTGATTTCCGGTTGATGGATCGCTGTGTGGTCGAGGCGCTGGAGTCGTTGCCTGAGTCCCGGCGTTTCATGAAAGGTCTGTTTGCCTGGGTCGGATTTCGCACCACGCGCGTCGATTACGAGCGTCCGGAACGGGTGGCGGGTGAGACCAAATTCAATGGTTGGCGCCTGTGGAATTTCGCGCTGGAAGGCATCACCAGTTTCAGTACCGACCCGCTCAAGGTCTGGACGTATCTGGGGCTGTTCGTGTCCGTGGTGTCTTTCTCCTTCGCCATTTTCATTATTTTGCGCACGTTGATTTCCGGGATCGATTTGCCGGGTTATGCCTCGCTGATGGTCGCCGTGACTTTTCTGGGTGGCCTGCAACTGATCGGCATCGGGGTGCTCGGCGAATACCTGGGCCGCACCTACATCGAATCTAAACGCCGGCCGGTTTATCTGGTGCGGCGTGTCTATAACCCCAAGGACTGAACCATGGATCTCAAGGAAACCGACATCCTCGGTTCAAGCATTGACCAGCATTGGTATTACTCGTCGAAAGCCGCGGCGACCAAGCGTCTGCTGGGCGATACGCCGATCAAAAAGATTCTCGACGTCGGTGCCGGTTCCGGGTTTTTTACCCATCACCTGCTGACCCACACCGCCGCGAACGAAGCCTGGTGTGTCGACATCAGTTACGACATCGACTCGGACGCCAGCACCTCTGGAAAACCGGTGCATTATCGGCGCGGCATCGATTCGGTGGACGCCGATCTGGTGCTGCTGATGGACGTACTGGAGCATGTGGATGATGACGTCGGATTGCTCAAGGCCTACGTCGATAAGGTCCCTTCCGGCAGCCGCTTTTTGATGACGGTGCCGGCGTTCCAGTTTCTCTGGAGCGGTCACGATGACTTCCTGGAACACAAACGCCGTTACACCCTGGCGCAATTTGAAACAGTAGCCCGTGACGCCGGTTTGACGGTGAAGCAGGGGGCCTACTATTTCGGCGCGGTGTTCCCGATTGCGGCGACGCTGCGGCTGTTGCCCAAAGGTACACAACCGTCGCCGCCGCGTTCGCAGCTCAAGCAGCATCATCCCGTGGTGAATTCGATCCTCAAGACCTTGTGCAGCATTGAGCTGCCGTTCATGGGGGCAAACCGCCTGGCCGGCCTGACGGTGTTCGTGCTGGCGCAGAAGCCGTGACGTCAGCCGAAAAAACCGCATTGATCAAAAGAGCATTGAGGTTTGCCGTGACGGGCTTGCTTGTCACGGCGCTTCACGCGGTCGTTGCGGTTCTGTTCATCAATTTCGTGATGCCCTTGCCGCCTCTGGCCAATGGCGTCGCATTCGCCGTGGCGACGGTGGTGTCTTACCTGATCAACACGACCTGGAGCTTCTCCGCCCGACTGCATGGCCGCACGTTGTTGCGCTTCATGATGGTGTCCGGTGCAGGTTTCCTGCTGGCGATGTTCGTGGCTTGGGCGGCACAGATTGCCGGGCTCAATTACTTGATGGGGATCGGCGCGGTGGCATTGACCATTCCGGCCTTCACCTTTGTATTGCACAATTTCTGGACGTATCGATGAAGGATTCAGGCAAACATTGGGCGCTGGAGTTGTTGCCCTTATTGATGGGCGTGTTGGCGTTTTTCATCGTGATCGGGCCGCGGGCCCTGGACCCGCAAAACATCGCCTGGCTGGACAGTGGCGATCCGGCGACTCATTACCTGGGCTGGGTATTTTTCCGACACTCGCCTTGGACTTTTCCGCTCGGACTTAACCCGTCCTATGGGTTGGAACTGGGTAGCTCGATCATTTTTTCTGATTCGAATCCGCTGCTGGCCCTGCTGTTCAAACCGTTCAACGCGTGGTTGCCCGAGACATTCCAATACTTCGGTATCTGGTTGATGGCGTGTTTCGTCCTGCAAGCCTGGTTTGCCTGGAAGCTGGTGGGGTTGGTGACGCCCAATGTCGCGCTGAAGTTGCTGGGGGCTGGCCTGTTCCTGTTTTCGCCGCCGATGTTTTTGCGCATGGGCGGGCATTTATCGCTCGCCGGGCACTTTCTGATTCTGGCGGCACTTTATCTGACGCTGCACCCTGGCGTGCAGAGGCGGCGCTTGGCCTGGGGCGCGCTATTGGCGGCGACGGCGCTGGTACACGCATATCTGCTGGCGATGGTGGCATTGATCTGGATTGCGGATCTGGCGGGGAGAACCCGCAAAGGTCAGTTGACCCGACGTACCGCACTGATCGAACTGCTGGTGCTGTTTTTGCTGGTAGCCCTGTGTTGCTGGCAGGCCGGTTATTTCAGTATCGGCAAAGGCACTGTGGCGGGTGGCTTTGGCTTGTATCGCATGAATGTGTTGTCGCTGATCGACGCCAGCGGCTGGTCCTCGATCGTGCCGGACTTGCCGGAAGGTCCCGGCGACTATGAGGGTTTCAACTTCCTCGGCGCGGGGACGTTGTTGGCGGCGATCTTCGCCGCCGTCGCGCTGCTGCGCCGTAATACCGACTTCGGCAGGGCGGTGCGCAGCCTGCCGGTCCTGATGCTGGCGCTGGTTGGCCTGCTGCTGTTTGCACTGTCCAACGACATCGGCCTCGGCCTGCTCAATGCTCACTATCCGTTGCCCAAGGCGTTCGTCAAATTGGCGAATATCTTCCGGGCATCGGGCCGGATGTTCTGGCCGGTGTTCTACGTCATTGTGTTTGCCATCATTTACCTCGTGGTGCGCAGCAACCGGCCACGCACGGCGGTATGCCTGTTGGCGGTGGCGCTGTGTGTCCAGGTTGTCGATACCCGCAACGGTTGGGCAGGGCTGCGGCAAAGCAGAATGATGGAGCCGGCCAGCGAATGGGCGACACCCCTTCAAGACCCGTTCTGGAAAAGTGCAGCGTTGCACTACGCCAACATTCGTTCGTTATCGCCCAAGAATCAGCCAGACACCTGGCAGCCACTGGCCGACTTTGCGGCGACTCATGGGATGAAAACCGACGCTGCTTATCTGGGCCGAATGAGCACGACGGCGTTGGAACAGGCTGAAGAAAAAGCCACGCGCATGCTGCAAACGGGGCAATACGACCCGGACTCGCTGTATATCCTCGATGAAAATGCCAGGCTTGAGGCGGTGAAAACCGTGAACAGTGCCACGGATCTGCTCACCCGCATCGATGGCATGGTGGTGCTGGCGCCGGGCTGGAAGCAATGCGCGCGATGCCTCGCGGTCGAGGACGAAGGACGCGCGATGCAGTCAATGCCACTGATCAAGGTCGGGCAGCAGCAACTGTTCAACCATACGACCCTTCACTTGGTTCAGGGCTGGGGAACTCCGGAAGCCTGGGGCACCTGGTCTGACGGCGCGCAGGCTGAGATCCAGCTTCGGGTTCCGCCACAGGCAAGCTCCATCGTCATTGATGCGCTGGCCTTCGTCCTGCCGATGCACGCCGGTCAGACAATGGTTTTCAGCGTCAACGGCGTACAGGCGTTGACGACGCGTCTGACAACGGTTCAAGGCAATCGCATCGAAATCCCGATAACCCCGGCTATGCGCGAAGCTATTGCCGGCGACAGGCTGATGCGGATTCAAGTGCAGTTGCCCGATGCGATCAGCCCGAAACAATTGGGGCTTGGGGAGGATCAGCGTGTCATGGGGCTGGGCATGAAGTCGCTGACGGTGCAGTGATCCTGCGTATGGCGGCGATCATGCCGATAGACGCCACCCCACGGCCTTTCTAAACTGGCGCAAGTCTTGGGGACGGGGTGCAGTGGATGAATCGTAATGAACTACGCAAGGCCGACATCAACCTGATGGTGGTGTTCGAGACGTTGATGCTCGAACGTAACGTGACGCGGGTGGCGGAAAAGCTGTTTCTCGGCCAGCCAACCATCAGCGCTGCGCTCAACCGTCTGCGCACGATGTTCAATGATCCGCTGTTCATTCGCGTCGGCCATCGCATGGAGCCGACGGCTCGGGCCGAAGAAATCATCCAGCACCTGTCGCCCGCGCTGGATTCGCTGTCGGTGGCCTTGAGCCTGACCCACGATTTCGACCCGGCCAGCAGCACCATGACCTTTCGGATCGGGCTCTCGGACGATGTCGAATTCGGCCTGTTGCCCCCGTTACTGCGGGCCTTGCGCCAGGAAGCACCGAAGGTGGTGTTTGTGGTCCAGCATGTCGATTATTGGCGGATTCCCGACCTGTTGGCCTCCGGCGACATCACTGTCGGCATCAGCCAGACCCGCGGCTTGCCGGCCAACGCCAAGCGCAAATTGCTGCGGCATATCCAGCCGAGCCTTTTGCGCGCCGATGCTTCCGACACGCCGTTGACCCTCGATGAATATTGCTCACGCCCGCACGTGCTGGTTTCCCACACCGCCAACGTTAGTGGCTACGCCGATGAGTGGCTGGCGGAGATTGGCCGCAAGCGCCATGTCGTCCTTTCCGTGCCGCAATACAGCTCATTGCCAGCCCTGCTAGCGGGGACTGACCTGATCGCCAGCCTGCCGGACTACACCGCCAGCGCCATGGCGGCGTCCGGCCATTTGTTCCAGGAACCGTTCCCGTTCAAGACGCCAACCCTGGACTTGTCCATGGTCTGGCTCAGCCACGTCGACACCGACCCGGCCGAACGCTGGCTGCGTTCGCGCCTCGAAGCGTTCATGAGTGAACGCGGTCTGGCCGACATGCACAGCGCCGGTTCACTCTGACTGGCAGCGGCGCAACACTAAAAGTCCGCCGGAAGCCGGGCGGCTCTGTGATATATGTAGACCCTTTCTGCCAATCCTCAGGAGCATCGTCATGCCTCACCTGCACATGGAATACACCGCCAACCTGCCCGGGTTGAACGCCGATGTCGCGTTGATCCGGCTCAACAATACGTTGGTGGGTTCCGGTCAGTTTGCGGCGGAGCACGATATCAAGAGCCGTGCCCTGAAGGTCGAAACCTTCAAGGTCGGCACTGGCTTGGGCGAGCGGGCGTTCGTGCATGTGAAGCTGGCGTTGCTCAGCGGTCGCTCGCCGCAAATCAAGAAACAGCTGTCCGACAGCCTGTTGGCCGTGGTGCAGGATTTGTGTGAATGGCCGACGGATGTCGAAGTCCAGTTGTGCGTGGAAATCCTCGACATCGATCGTGAGTCCTACACCAAGACCGCCATCGGCTTCTGAGTTTCAGGCGGCTTGCTGCTCGGCGCAGACCTCTAGCACTTGCTCACGCAGCCAAGTGTTGGCGCTGTCCTGATCCACGGTTTGGCTCCATTGCATGTCGAGGGTGAAACCCGGCAGGCCGTTAGGCGCTTCGCAATGATTGAACACCGCTTCGTTGGCCAGCAGACGCTGGATACGCCGGGGCAGGGTCAGGATGAAATCAGTGCCGGTGATCATCTTCAGCGCCGCACTGTAGCTGTTCGAGCGTTTGACGATCTCGCGCTTTTGCGCCTGCCGCGCCAGCCAGCCATCGACCTTGTCGGTGGCGGCTGACCACGGTGTCGAGAACACGTGCTGGCGTTCGGTGAAGGCTTGCAGACTCAAGCGTGGTTCCAGTGGCGTGGCGCGTTTGTCGAAGACGCAGACCAGATCGTCCTCCAGCAACATCAGTGACCTGAAGTCGGTTTGACCCGGATGAGCATTCGGACCAAAACAGATCAGCAGGTCGAGGCTGCCATCGCGCAATTCATCGGCCGGGATATCGGTTTCGAATTTGTGCAGGTTGACCGCTACCGGCAGGTCGGCGAAATCGAAGCGCTTCAACAGGCGCGGCAGAATCAAGTGCTCGAAGTATTCCGGTGCGCAAATATTGAAGGTGACGGGCTGTGAAGTCGGGTCGAACGCCTGGCCGCTGGCGTGACAGAGGTTAATGCTTTCAAGAATCTTCAGCACATGGTTGTACATGATGCTGGCTTTGTGGGTGGGGCGCATTCCGGTGCGGGTGTTGATAAACAACTCGTCTTCAAAACTGGTGCGCAGTTTTTTCAGGCAGTAACTCACGGTGGACTGACTGACGAAGAGTGCCTCCGACACACCGGTGACGCTGCTTTGCTCATACACGGCGGTAAACACCATGAGGTCCTGCATATCGAGCTTTCTAAGCAAGTTACTGTTTAGCATCCGTTCTGTCTCGCTGTGCTCCTTGCGCTGACGATGCGCAAACGTGTGCGAACGATCGTAACGGAACGATGGTGCCAGGAGAATGGCCTGTAGGAGACTTCAGTGTCAGATGTGGGACACATCGTGTAGGTAACACGACCTGCTGGCAGAAAGCGATCAGCGCCAGACTGTCGCGATAATGACCCACCCGCCAAGTGCTGGGGTGATACGCCGAATTTGGCTTCGGTGGGTCATTCAATCTGAAGTTGTCTGTTAATAGTTCTTATTACAGCAGGCCGTCTTGTGCGCAGACGCTGACAATTTGTTCGCGAAACCAGTTATTCGCGCTGTCCTGCCCAGGCTTTTCGTTCCACAACATGTCCAGCGTAAAGTTGGGTAAACCGGTGGGCGGTTGGCAATGTGCGAATTTATCTTCGTTACTGATCAGCATCTGGATACGCCGAGGCAACGTCAGCACGAAATCGGTTCCGGGAATCATGTTCAGTGCCGCCACGTAACTGTTGGCCCGCGCCACTATCTGGCGGCTGTAAGCCCATTTGCTGAGCCAGCCATCCACCATGTTGGTGTCTGAAGTCCACGGGGTCGGGAAGATGTGCTGGCGCGCGACAAAGCTGTCCAGGCTGAATTCACCCTCCGCCGGGGCAGAGTTTTTATCAACGACACAGACAAGATCATCTTCCAGCAGAACTTGTGACTTTAAACTTTTGGAACTGCGATGGAAGTTGGGGCCGAAACAAATAACCAGATCGAAGCGGCCGTCGATAAGTTCTTCGATTGGAATGTCTCTGTGAAACTTCTGGATGTTCACAATGACCGGAAAACTACTGCCGATAAAACGCTTCAGCAAGTTTGGGAGTATCAGAAGCTCAAAGTACTCCGGTGCGCAGATATTAAACGTAATCTCTTTTTGCGTGGGGTCGAATGCGTGTAAGCCGGAATGGCATATGTTTATGCTTTTCAGGATTTTCAACACATGGCCATACATGGTGGTGGCCTTGTTAGTCGGCCACATGCCATTACGAGTGTTGATGAACAGCTCATCGTCGAAGCTCGTGCGCAGCTTTTTCAAGCAGTAACTGACGGTGGACTGGCTGACGCAAAGGGTTTCAGAGACCTCGGTGACGCTGCTTTGTTCGTATACGGCAACGAACACCATCAGATCCTGCATATCGAGTTTTCTGAGCAAATTACTATTAAGCATAAAATCCGTCTCGGTGAAAATCCATGCGCGTCACTATCTTTTATTTTTGTGACAAGGTTATTTATTTATATATTAGCGGAAGCAATTGGTTTTTTAAATAGTCTGTCGGACATTTCCTCAATATATTCTCGCTCACTTTAAGAGGCGTCCTGAACAGGGACAGGGAGGTCGAAGTGTTGGTACGTGTCACGGAAAGTCAGACACCGTTATGGGTGCAAGCCACTGAAGTTGTGAAGGAAAAATTTCGCAGTTCTTATAAGGCGACAGTAGAGCCCAGTCCGCAGTATTTTGCGGTAACTCTGGATAATGAGGAGCGCATTCTTTCTTGTGCCGGTATAACGTTTGCTGATCACCGCACACTCTTCTCTGAACAATATCTGTCGCAACCGATAGAAACGATACTCTCCGAGCGCTTTGAAAAGCCGATCGATCGGTCAACTATCGTTGAAATCGGTAGTTTGATTTCCCATCACCTGACGGCCGGAATGATCATGGTCAACATGATCCCGTTGTTGGCCTGGTGCATGGGCGGCCACTATCTACTGTGCACCGTCACACCCCGGGTCCGGGAAATGATGGAAAGCTGCCAGATCGATTTCGAACCGCTGCTGACCGCTGATCCAGAGCGCCTGGCCAATGATGGCGGGAAGAACTGGGGCTCTTATTACTCGAAAATGCCGGTCACCGGTTTTATCCGGGTGGACCCGAAACGTTCGCGATTCGCCGCCATGACCCTCGGTACATTGTTTACCCAATTGCCGACGGATCTGCCGGAGAGGGCGCAATCATGAGTGGCCGCTTTATTGCGGACCTGCGCCAGGCGCTACAGGCCAATCGCGAGAAAGTCTGTGCCGTCGATTGCGCCGCGTCCGGGCTGGAACACGCCACGGTCATGACCTTCGGCGAACTGGAGTCCCGGGCGCTGAACCTGGCGGCTGAATTGCAACGGCGTTTCGACACCCCGGCCCATGGCGACCACGTCGTGCTGGGGATTGCCACGCGCAACAGCAGCGACTGGCTGGTGGCTGATCTGGCGTGCCTGTTTGCCGGGATTACCGCACTGCCTTTGCCGCTGGCATTCAGCCAGGCCCAGGCCGAACATTTGGCCGAGCGCTGCGACGGATTCCTGGTGGATGCCGCCGGTGAGCGCACCCTGGCCGAACGCTGGATGCTCGATTTTCCCGAGAGCCGCTTGAGGCGCCTCAGCGAACCAGCTCTCGAGCAGCCATTACTGCGTGAGCCGGATGGCGTCAGCGACTGGATCTGCAAAATCATTCACACCTCGGGCACGACCAGCCGGCCTAAAGGCGTGCGCCTGAGCACGGCGGCAGTCGGCGCCGTGTTGAATTCCCTGCGTCAAGGAATGCCGGTCGATGCCCATCGCCGTTACCTGTCGCTGGTGCCGTTGAGCCTGTTGCTGGAACAAGTCACCGCCGCGTACTTGCCGCTGCTGGCCGGCGGGACTGTGTACTTTCTGCCTGAGGGCGAACCACTGCTCGGCGAACCGGGCACTTCGCCGCAACGGTTGATCGCGTGGATTCTGCGAGTCGAACCGACGGCCCTGACCGTCCCGCCAGTGATGCTCAATCGCTTCTACGAGCAACTGGCCCAAGGCGATGCGCAAAGCGATCAGCTGTCTCGATATCTGCATTCGGGCGTGCATATCACTTGCGGCGGCGCGGCGGTCAGCATCGACATCCTCAACGCCCTCGCCGAGGACGGCATCCCGGTGTTCCAGGGTTACGGGCTGTCCGAAAACGCCTCGGTGGTCAGCATGAACACCGCGCAGCACCAGCGTCTGGGTAGCGTCGGCAAACCCTTGCCGCATGTGCAGGTGCGCATCGGCGCCGACCAGACCATCGAGGTCAAGAGCAGTTCGCTGTTCAGCGGTTACTCGGGCAAGGACCCGAGCGCCTGTTCGATGTCCGATGATGGCTGGATGGACACCGGCGATCTGGGCGAACTGGATGCCGACGGCTATCTCTACGTCCGTGGCCGCAAGAAGAATGTGATCTGCCTGCCGAATGGCCGCAACGTCAGCCCGGAGCAAGTCGAGCTGGAATACCGCGAGTTTCCCGGCGTGCGCGATGCCGCCGTATTCTTCGATGAGACCCACGGCCTGGTGGCGCTGCTCTGTGTCGAGTCGGTGCCGGACCGCGCCGAGTTGGCTTCCTGGTCAACCCGACGCTTTTCCGACATCGAGCGCCCGAGCCGTCTCTGGTTGCTGACCAAGGACGACCCACTGCTGGAACAACTCTATACCGTCACCGGCCGCCCGAAACGCGCCGATATCGCCACTGTTTTCGCCGACCTGCAAGGGAATGCTGCTGATGAACACGCCTGCCTATCGCTGTGAAAGTTCTGACATCTCAATTATCGAAGCCCACCATTTCGCCAGTCTGGGCAAGTCCGAGCTGTACGAATTGCTCGGGCACTACGGTGTCGTGTTGCTGCGCAACTGCATCCACAACCCTGAGGATTTCAGCAGCTATGTGCGGCAAAACAGTTCGCGCCTGAGCCTCGATCCTGCGCGGATCATGGTCGGTGGCGCGGCGCAGTTGGTGGACGCGGGCCGTCAGGAAATCGGCCTGCATTGTGAGAACGGCAACTCGCCGTTCTGGCCGGACATCACCTGGTTCTATTGCCAGGAAGCGCCGCGCAAAGGTTCGCAAACCACCCTGTGCGACGGTGAAAAAGTCCTGGCGAAACTGTCTCCGGCCTGCCGCACCTTCTTCGAGCAAAACCCGATTCGCTACAGCCGCACCGTGGCCGGCGACAAATGGCGTCGGCTGGTTTGTCACTATTCATCGACGCTGTCGGACCCGGCGGCGGTCAGCATCAACGACTTGATGCAGATCGTCGGCAATGACCCGCAGACCGTGATCACCTTCAACCCTGATGACGATTCGATCCACTACGCCTTCAGCACGTCGGCGATCCTGGTCTCCGAATTCAGCCAGCGCCCGGCCTTCGCCAACAGCATCCTCGGGCCGTCCTTCAACTACGAAGTGCCGGTGATCGACACCGTATCCGGGCAGCCGATTCCTGCGGAGTTCCTGGCAGAAATCGCCACGGTATCTGCGCAATACACCTACCCGGTCGGCTGGCGCGACCACGACATGGTGATGATCGACAACCGTCGGGTGATGCATGGCCGCGAAGCCATCGTTGACGAGCGTCGTCGGATTTTCAACGCCTTGAGCTACCGCTGAGACCTACTTATGAAAACCAATAACAAACAGATCATTTCGGGTCAGTACGAGACGTACACCGATGGCGACGGCCGCCAGATCGTCGACCTGTCCGGCGGCTTCGGCTTTCAGGTGCCGTCGGTGATTGCCGCGGTCAGTCAGCAGGCCGACCGCATGGGCCTGTCCAATCGCGTGTTGATGTCCGAGCCGTTGATCGCGTTCTGCCGGCGTTTGGCCGAGTTGCTGCCGGCGCCGCTGGTCAGCTCGTATATCTGCAGCTCAGGCGATGAAGCGTTCGAAGGGGCCTTGAAACTGTGCAAGGGTCTCAAGCCCAAGGGCAACACCATCGTGTTTGTTCAGGGCGGCGACTACGGCTCCCTGAGTTACGGACGTTGCCTCGGCGCGCCGCAGGAATATCTGGAGATCCAGCGTTTCCTCGGCTTCGATTTGGTGGCGGTCAGTGAACCTCGCGACCTTGCCAAGGTGAACTGGGACGATTGCTTTGCCGTGTGCCACACCAGCACCGTGATTGATGCAGACGGTCGCCTGCGCCTGATCGACCAGACGCTGCTCGATCAGCTCTATGACTCGGCGGCCAAGGTCTCGGCGCCGGTCATTGCGGTCGATGTGCAAAGTTGCCTGGGTAGCCTGGGCACGCTGTTTGGTTTCCAGCGCTACCACAACACGCCGGACATCGTGGTGTTGGGCGGCGCGTTGGGCGGCAGCGCGATTCCCATCGGCACGTATACCTGCAGCGAACAAATGGCCTATCAGGTTTATGGTCGCAGCAGCCCGGCCAAACATGGCAGCACCACCGCCGGCAACCCGATGGCGTGCATCGCCGCCATGGCGGCACTCGATTATGTGTTGGCTCACGACTCGGCCAAACAGTCCTTCAACAACGGCCAGATTCTCGCGCAAACGCTCTTCGCCTTCGGTGCGGTGGCGTGTGGCGGTTGGGTCAGCCTGCCGCTGGCCAGTGACGTCAATCCGGGCCGTTTATGCGAAGAACTTTATCAGCGTGGCGTCTATGTCAGCCCGCCCCGTGGCCGCGAGTTGATTCTGCGTTGCCCGGTCACCGCGCGTGCCGAATATATCCAGCGTGCCGCCACTATCATCAAGGAGACTTTCAGCCATGTCCTTAACCATGCCGCATGAACAACTGCTGGATGATTGCCAGCGGCATTGGAGTGCTTCGGCGACCAAGCTGTATCGCATGGGCAAGACCAGCGTCGAGCAGGAAACCGATGGCATCTATGTCACGGACCATACCGGCAAGCGCTTTATTGACTGTGCCTGCAGTTACGGCGTGTTTATCGTCGGCCATCGCAACCCGTCGGTGCGTGAGGCCGTGCAGACCCAGTTGCACCAGATGGCCTGGGTCCCTGAAGGTCGCGTGCACCCGGTGCAAGAACAACTGACCGAACGGTTGCGCGATCTGGTGCCGGGTGAGTGGGGCGATGTGCAGTACATGGTCTCGGGCGCCGAAGCCATCGAGCAGAGCATGCGTTATGTGCTCAAGGTGCAGAAGCACCGGCGCGGGATCGTGGTCATGAGCGATTCCTACCACGGCAAAACCTTGGCGGCGATGAGCATCCTCGGCCAGCAACAGCACCATCGCAGTTACGGCACCGCCGCTTCGGAAGTGACCTACGTGCCGTACGGCGATTTCGCCGCGTTGCAGAAAGCGGTGGGCGAGGGCGTGTGCGCGGTGTATGTCGAGCCGATCCTCGGTGGCGCACATTTGCAGGTGCCGCCGGTGGGCTACATGGCGAACATCCGCGCCCTGTGCGATGCCACCGATACGTTGCTGATCGCCGACGAAATCCAGACCGGTTTCGGCCGCTGCGGCAAATGGTTCGCCGTGCAGTACGACGACATCGTGCCGGACATCATGATCCTCTCCAAAGGCCTGACCGGCGGATACACCTCGTTTGCCTGCGCGATGTACAGCCAGCGCCTGAGCACGCAATACCCGTTGCGCGAGATCGAGCCGGACCAGCGTACCAACGGCGGGCATCCGGTCGGCTGCGCCTCGGCGCTGGCCGCGATCGACTTCATCGACAAGCACAACCTGGTTGAGGCGTCGCGGATCAATGGCGGCTTGCTGCGTCATGGTCTGCAACGGCTGGCCCAGCGTTATCCGCAAATTGTTGAAGACGTGCCTGGTGTCGGCCTGATGACTGGCCTGCGCTTGCGCGGCTCGGTCTACGAAGCGCTGATGAGCATGGAGTTGGGCAAGCGTGGCGTGCACGCCGGGCATTCGATGAATGAAAAAGCCGAGCACCCGGTGCTGCGTTTTTACCCGCCGCTGAACATAACCCCCGAAGCCCTGCGGCATGTTCTGACCATGACCGAAGAAGCCCTGGAAGCCATCGCCCGTCGGCCGAAACTCGCGGTCAAGGCGTTTTCCCTGGTGGTCCGCAACATGTACCACATCCCCAACAAGCTGCTACGCAGCAAAGCGGAGCGCTGATGAGCATTTTCAATCCGGACACCCTGACCCTGCGCGAAATGGCCGGCCTGCTGCGACGTGGCGTGCTGACCAGCGTAAGCCTGCTGGAGTTCTATCTGCAACGGATTGCCGAGCGTAACCCGCAGATCAATGCGCTGATCCAACTGGAGTCCGCCGACGAATTGCGTCGGCAGGCCCGGGAGGCTGATGAGATGGCGCGCATCGGCAATATTCGTGGCCCGTTGCACGGCATCCCGATGACCATCAAGGACGTCTGCCATGTGCGCGGTTTCCGCATGTCCCGTGGGCTGGAGGAGTTGCTCGGCGAAGCCAGCCAACAGGACGCCACGGTGGTGGCGCGGTTGCGCGAAGCCGGCGCAATTATCCTAGGCATCACCAACGTGCCCGAGCTGTGCATGGCGTTCGAAACCGACAATCTGTTGTATGGCCGCACGCTCAATCCGTGTGACCCGCAGCGCTCCGCCGGTGGCAGCAGCGGTGGTGAAGCGGCGGCCATCGCGGCCGGTTGCTCGCCGGCCGGGCTGGCTTCGGATGCGTGCGGCAGTGTGCGGATTCCGGCGCACTTTAACGGCATCTGCGGCCTCAAGTTGACCCAGGGTCGCGTGCCATTGACCGGGCAGTTTCCCAACGACCGTTCGGGGCTGTTCCACCTGACCTCGGCGTTTGGCGTGATGGGGCGTTATGTCGACGACCTGGCACTGCTCGGGCAATTGATCAGCGGCGCCGATGGGCATGACCCGGACACTGTCGACGTGCCGTTCAATGACAGCAAACCCTTGTCTGAACTGCGTGTCGCATTGTCCTGGGAGTCGGCGCGGACCGAAGTCAGCCCGGCGGTGAAGCAGGTTTTGCAACAGGTCGAAGCGTGCC
The DNA here is from genome assembly GCF_024296925.1 of Pseudomonas nunensis. Taxonomy (NCBI): domain Bacteria; kingdom Pseudomonadati; phylum Pseudomonadota; class Gammaproteobacteria; order Pseudomonadales; family Pseudomonadaceae; genus Pseudomonas; species Pseudomonas nunensis. The sequence goes on along the minus strand of NZ_CP101125.1, from coordinate 4,618,966 downwards.
TGGGCAGTGTGGTCGCGGACGTTACTTCGACCACGCCACCGATGCTCGATGACGCCAGCGATGTGTTGTGGAGGGTGTTCATCACCGGCGCGGATGCCGGGCGTAGCTGGAAGAAACTGTTTGCGTCGATGAACAAACAGACCTACACGCCAGCCACCTCGGAACTGATTCGCTTGAGCGAAGAGGTTGAGCTGAGCGTTGATGAGATGAAGCGCGACTGGATCATGATCGACACGTTTCGCTATCAACTGGCGAAATTCTTCAATCAGCACGACCTGTTCATCTGCCCGGTGTTCCCGGACGTGGCGTTCGCCCATGGCGAGTCGCTGCTGGACCGCGATCGCTACGCCTTTGTGTTCCCGTTCAGCCTGTCCGGTTCGCCGGCGGTGGTCATCCGCGCCGGGCACGACCCGGTCAGCGGCATGCCGATCGGCATCCAGATCATCGGCCCGCACTGGCAAGAAGAACGACTGCTGGCCGTAGCCAACTTCCTTGAGCGGGAAATGACCCGCTGGAGCCCGGTGATCCCAGTCACACAGTGATCTCAATGTGGGAGCGGGCTTGTTCGCGAAGGGGCCATGTCAGTCACATTCATATCGACTAGCACACCGCCATCGCGAGCAAGCTCGCTCCCACAGGAGGTCGAAGTTGAATCAAATATCGAGTTCACCCAGGACCAAATGTGGGAGCGAGCCTGCTCGCGAAGACGTCGTGTCAGCCACTATCAATGTTGAATGTGAAACCGCCTTCGCGAGCAGGCTCACTCCCACAGGGATTGGTGTCTTTCACACATTTCGCAAGCGCCGCTGATCCCCTGTGGGAGCGAGCTTGCTCGCGAAGAGGCCAGCCGATCCAACATCAAATCATGCGATCAAACCCGAGCCCGAATCTGCCGCCCCAACACATCCATCACATCACACCCATCACGCAACAACATCACCGCCGCTTGCGCCAGTTGCTGCACATCAGCACCCATGGCCTGGGTGATATCCAGACATCTGCGTCCCCGCCAGAAACCGCGTCGCGGCATTGCTGTGCAACACCTCCAACGGCGCTTGCGTGGCCACCAGCAACACCGGAATGTCGCACTCATTGTTGGTCATCAGCATATGCAGATTCATACCTCACCTCCCGCTTGCGCCGCGTGCATTCCGTCGATGGACGCCTGAAGCAACGAACTTGCGGTGCCGAGCATTTGTTTGCTGGCCCAGCGTAACGTCGCGATGTGTTCCGGGCGGGTGGCATTGGGGGCTTGATGGGCGAGGGCTTCGGCGCAGCTGAGGTAGACCGAGGCGTGTTCCAGGGCGTCGAGCAGCGGAATGCCGGGTTGTACGGCGAAGAGGTGATGATCGACGTGATCGCAGGGGGCGAAGGGGGTGGATTTTGTGGTTGCGTTTGTCATTCTTGTAGCTCCGTGAGTTTCAAAGGAGCTGCCACGAATCGCCGTCAAACGAATGGGTGGCAACTGTGCGCAGGTTGACGGACCGGTCTCACGAACCCGGCGCACCCGAAGATGCCCCACGCACAGTCGCCATAAGCAATGAACGGGCACGGAGGTGCTCGAGCAAAGAAAGGCTATGCGCGTCGTGAATACAGCCGAGCCGTCAAACCCGATCACGAATGAGTCGTGACAGGCGCGAGGATAGGGAGAGAGGGCAGGGCAGTCAACCGACGCAGGACCAGAAATGGCTGGTTTGCGCGTAGTCATATTCAGCTACTGCACTATTTGCAGCCCCTTTTTTGGATGGGCTTTGCTCGCCAATTCATACTGTCAGAAAGTATTTATATTTTACAATTCGAAATATATACGCTTTCTTTATGTATGATTGATATTGGTTGTTTTTATTCTAGTCCTCGATGATGTTGTCTACTTCTATTGCTGAAAATCCGGTATAGAAAGATATTCTTGTTATGTAGTCATTGTTGCTGAACTCCAGTCGTGTCGGAGATGTGGCATTGATATTTATCGGTGCCAAGTTGTTTTTAGTGGTGTGTATCTGCACTTTGCATTGATTTGCTGCGTCGGCGGCATATGTAAAAGACACTTTTAGGCATGGGGTGTAAAAGCCTATTTCAAGTGATTTGCTTGTGCCATTAGTGGTGCCGATTCTTAGTATGTGCTCCTTAAAATCTCCAATTGTCGGTCTGGTTGATTTGCGTATCGAAGACCCACCGACGTGATTCTCAATGATCATAGAAGGTAAATTTATACCTCCCCCTCCAGCTGAGAAGTTTTGAGCATTGATGTCATCAAAATCTGTACCTTTTAAAACACTGAAGCGCTGAGGGGGGGATACGGGCCTATCGCCGTAATTTCCTCTGGCCGTTAAGTTATAGGTGCCTAAATTTACCAGCATCGAAGGAAGCTCCCAGTCACCGCTAATATTGGCCTTTGCCGTACTCATAGGTTGGCCATCTCGCAAAATATCGACGTATTGTTCTGGCTCTGCTTTACCGCTGATTGTGAGGTTAGGAGCGGTTGTGGTGCCACCATCTGGGATCTCGTAATTCCTGCGATTACGAACCGAGAGAATGCTAGGTTTAGCGAGCGTCACGACGCTAAAGGTTCTCACTTCGGACTCTTGCCCTGCACCGTACAACGCTCGGGCCTTGATGCTGTAAGTGGTGTTGATGCTTAACCCGGTCAGGGTCGTATTCCAGTCACCACTGTCGGTAACGGTGATAACTTCCCCGATGGCGGTGGCACCGTCGTACAACTGCAGCGTCATTTTGGCGCTGGCTTTGCCGCTCAGTGTGACGCTGGTTTCGACGGTGGTGCCAGGGTTATCGAGTTCGCCTTTGGAGTCCCGGACCGAGGTGATGGTCGGGGCAACCACGGCCACCACCGTCAAGAGCCGCACATTTGAGTAGGTAGGGGCGCTGTGATACTTCGATTGCGCAGCGAAGCGATGTGCGCCTGCCACGACGGGGATGTTCAGTGTCCAGATCCCGGTGGTGGCATTCGCCGTTGCGGTTCCTTTGGACACTGCGCTTGAATCGAAGCCGTCGAAAACTTCAACCGTCTGACCCCGGCTGGCGGTGCCGGTCAGGGTGACGGTGGTTTCGACAGTAGTGGTATTGTCGGGAATCTCCACGCCACTCGGCGAACCCTTCACGGAGGTGAGGGTGGGCACCACAACGGCGGTTACGGTCAAGGTCCGCGCCGCTGACGTGGCGCCGCTGCCATACAAGGCTTTTGCGGTAAAACTGTGCGCCGCCACGGTCAACGACGACACCGTCAGGGTCCAGATGCCGGTGGTTGCATTGGCCGTGGCTTCCCCTTTGGAGGTGGTCCCGTCGAGGATCTGCACCTTCTGACCTTTGCTGGCGGTGCCGGTGAGGATGACGCTGGTTTCGACGGTGGTGCCGTCATTGGGAATCTCGACGTTGCTTGGTGAACCTTTGACCGAGGTGATGGTAGGCGCGCTCGACGCCGTTACGGTCAAGTTACGTACGTTGGAATAGATTGGAGTGCTGTGATATTTCGACTGCGCATACAAGCGGTGTGCGCCTTGTCCTACGGGGATGTTTCGGAGTTCCCAAACCCCTGTGGTGGCATTAGCCGTCACGGTTCCTTTGGAAACCGCGCTTGAACCGGAACCGTCAAAAATTTCGACTTGTTGACCTTTGCTGGCGGTACCGGTCAGGGTAACGGTGGTTTCGACAGTAGTGGTATTGTCGGGAATCTCGACCCCGCTGGGCGAGCCTTTCACCGAGGTGATGGTGGGCGTGACCACGGCGGTGACGGTCAACATCCGCGCCGCCGAAGTGGCGCCGCTGCCATACAAGGCTTTCGCAGTAAAACTGTGCGCCGCCACGGTCAACGACGACACCGTCAGGGTCCAGATGCCGGTGGTTGCATTGGCCGTGGCTTCCCCTTTGGAGGTGGTCCCGTCGAGGATCTGCACCTTCTGACTTTTGCTGGCGGTGCCGGTGAGGATGACGCTGGTTTCGACGGTGGTGCCGTCATTGGGAATTTCGACGTTGCTTGGTGAACCTTTCACCGAGGTAATGATTGGGTTCTCCAACGCAACAGCCTTGACCGTATAAGTCCGCACCGGAAACTTCACCGCCGTCGTTTCATTCGCCACCCCATCAAAATTCACCGCCGCCAACACCCTGATCTGCGAACCATCCGCCAACTGCTCCAGAAACGCCCGCGTCACGACACTGCTCTGATCACCCACCGAGCCAATGGGCAGCCCTTGGTAGATGGGCAACGTGACCGGGGCGCCACTGCTGTTGGTACCTTCGCACGACTGCCAAAGCGATTGTCCAAGTGCAATCCCGCGCCAAGCCTTGAGCTGAGCGGTGGTATTGCCAGTGAAACTGCTCAGATCCAGCGTAGAGGTAATGTTTCCGGGGGGAGCAGTGGGGGTCGTTAACCGAGGGTCGCCATCGATCATCCGGTTCACGTTCAGCCGCAAGGCTGCTGACTCTCCGGCTCTCACCCCGCCGCGAATCAGTTCCCAGGTCAGTTCGATAACACTGTTCTGGCGCACCGCCAGATACGTCTGGTTGAGGTTGAAATCCGATTGCCCTGCGATGATGTCCTGCGTGGGAAACGGCACGGCGCCCGGTGCGGGGTTGAGTTCTTTCAGTCGGGCCTGGTCACCGGGGTTGCCGGCAAACGTTACCTGCACGGTCACGCCCAAATCGTACTCCAGCACGTTAATCGGGTTGGTTGCCGGAGACTTTAGCGTCGGTGGGTCCAAGGCGATCGAATCTTCGCCCTTCACATGCGCTTCGGCTTTGTCCGACTTGCCTACGACGGTGCCGCCTCTGAGCAGTGAATAGGTCGCCACGACGTCATCGTTTGCCACCACTTTGTCGTTCGGGATGTACATGATGCACGGTTTGAATCCGCCGAAGCCGTCTTCTTCAATGGTACCGGTGAACGGCTGGTTAGTGCCGGATGGTGTCGCGGTATAGCGCCCCTCAACGGTGTCACCTGGCTTGAATTTGGGCGCCGAGGGCACCACCACTGCCAGCAGTGGGTTGCCCGCGAGTTTTCCGCGATTGATGATCGCAGGGTTATCGCCACTTTCGGACTGCACCTCACGCAGGATCGGCTTAGCGAAAAAGTGCAGGTCCTTGTCCACCTCCGCCAAGAGCGTTTTCGACTCGCGCCGTTTGTCTGTGGGGTTGTTCAATTGGCTGATGACGGTGTAGGAAATCTCAAAATTCGCGCTGTTGCCGGCCAACTCGAACATCGCTCGGGTGAGGGGGATGACCACGGGGCTGCCAGCCTCGCGGGGCTGCACTATGTAGGTAAAGCGTTCGCTTTGAAGCTTGTAATGAATAACATCGTAGTCATACATGAACGGGTAGAACACGGTCAGGGGAACGCCAGCGTCCATCTCATCCTTGCCGATCATGGCGGGGTCGCCCAGTTCTGCGGGCAGGCTGATGTCCAGATAGGGGTGATCGTCGTCGCCGGGTACGCTGTTGCCACCGGGCAAGTGGGATCGGTAGAGCAGGTACAACGGGGTCGAGTCGCCCACATTGCCGGTGGGACGACGGACTTTGTATTCCAGCTTGTTGTTGCTGCCATCCCGCAACGTCGATTCAAACAGATAGAACGAGGTGGTTTTGTCTCGATCGTCGTCCGGTATTTGCTCCTCTTCCAACGGATTACCATTGAGCACGAGGCCGATGGAAATGGGGTCGTTGCCGGTGCCTTCACGAGCCGGTGGGGGCACCAGGACGGTTACCGCGTTAGCCAGCACACCCAGTTTCTGATTGAACACCATTCTGAACAGCGACAGCGGCAACCCCCGCACCGGTTGCGGCACCAGCGGGTCGGGAATCACGTCCTCGGTGGCTCCGAGGATTATGGGCGGGTAGTTGAGCTGGATGTCAGCGTTCGGTTGATCAGTGGCCATGGTGCACCTGCAGATTCGGTGGGGGCATGGCTTATGAAATACCGAAGGTGACGGGGCGGCTACTGTCAGAAATTACAGGTGGGTGGGGGTTTAGGACGAATGGTAGGTGCGGCTGATGGGGGCGGATTTATGGATCTGTCGCTGTTTGAAAATCTTGAGTCGAACTCAAAACCTGTGGGAGCGGGCTTGCTCGCGAAGGGGTCGTGTCAGTCACATTGATGTTGACTGACACTGCGCCATCGCGAGCAAGCTCGCTCCCACAGGGGATCGAAGATGATGCAAATATCGAGTGCACCCGGGACCCAATGTGGGAGCGAGCCTGCTCGCGAAAGCGGTGTGTCAGGCAACATCAATGTGGCTGAAACGGCCATTCGCGAGCAGGCTCACTCCCACAGGGATTGGTGTCTTTCACACCTTTAGCAAACACCGTGTGCGCCAGTTGCTGCACATCCGCGCCCTTGGCCTGGGTGATATCCAGACATCTGCGTCCCCGCCAGAAACCGCGTCGCGGCATTGCTATGCAACACCTCCAACGGCGCTTGCGTAGCCACCAGCAACACCGGAATGTCGTACTTGTTGTTGGTCATCGGCATGTGCGCATTCATGCCTCGCCTCCCGCTTGCGCCGCGTGCATGCCGTCGATGGACGCCTGAAGCAGCGAACTTGCAGTGCCGAGCATTTGTTTGCTCGCCCAGCGTAACGTCGCGATGTGTTCCGGGCGGGTGGCGTGAGGGGCTTGATGGGCGAGGGCTTCGGCGCAACTGAGGTAGACCGAGGCGTGTTCCAGGGCGTCGAGGAGGGGAATGCCGGGTTGTACGGCGAAGAGGTGATGGTCGATGTGATCGCAGGGGGCGAAGGGGGTGGATTTTGTGGTTGGGTTGATCATGTGCATCTCCTGAAAAATGGAGTCGCCACGTCATCGCCGTCAAACGAATCAGGTGGCAACTGTACGCAGGTTGACGGACCGGTCCAGGAACCCGGCGCACTCGAAAGTGCCCCACGCACAGCTGCCATAGCGCTGCACAAGGTCCTGGTAAACGCCGAGCCGTCAAACCCGATCACGAATGAGTCGTGACAGGCGGGAGGATAGGGAGTGAGGGCAGGGCAGTCAACCGGGGCAAGGCCTGAAAAGGCTGGTTCGCGTGTAGGTATATTCCGGCATCAGATCTCATTGTCGGAGCACCCAAAGGCGACGATCTTTTAATCTGTCGTCTAAAAAATACGATCAAACGATCGCAGCTTTCGTTTGTTCGTAAAGGGGCTGCGGATACGCCCCTGTCCGGTTTTTCATTCAGTAGGCTTTGATGCCATAGGCTAATGCCGTCCCTGCATCCCAGCGGCCGATTGCCTGGCCGTCGCCGGGGATATGGACAACATAGTGATCCGTCCTGCCACTCACTTGCTCTGATGACCAGTAAAAGTCCGCGCCCATAGGCCAGCGGCTTTCATACTGCGCGAGTACTTGGCGTATTTCAGCAATGCTCGGCAAGCGACCTCCTGAGCCATTCGCGGAGTTGTTGGCGGCTCCCCATTGGGCACGTCCCAAACCATAGCACTGCATCACACCCGTTACCGTCACGATATAAGCTTTGGATTGTCCGGTGTCGTCTTGTGCACTGATTGTTGTCTGCCCGTTTTTTCGTACCGTTACCAGCCCGTCGGTATTTACAACTGCAATGGCAGAATTACTGGAGATATACGTGTAAGGCGCTGTGCCTCCGCTGGCACGGTGATGAACTGTAGTTCCCGCACCAAATACAGGCAAAATATTTGGGTTCCCGGGGAGGATGTAGCACCTGCCGCTCAGGGTCACTGGTGACGTATTGAAAATAAAGGGTGGGGCTACCTTGACTTGGTAAGTCCGCAGCGGAAACTTCACCGCCGTCGTTTCATTCGCCACCCCATCAAAATTCACCGCCGCCAACACCCTGATCTGCGAACCATCCGCCAACTGCTCCAGAAACGCCCGCGTCACCACACCGCTCTGATCACCCACCGAGCCGATGGGCACGCCCCGATAGAGGGGCAGCGTGACTGGCGCGCCACTGCTGTTGGTACCTTCGCACGACTGCCAAAGCGATTGTCCAAGTGCAATCCCGCGCCAAGCCTTGAGCTGAGCGGTGGTATTGCCAGTGAAACTGCTCAAATCCAGCGTAGAGGTAATGTTTCCGGGGGGAGCAGTGGGGGTTGTTAACCGAGGGTCGCCATCGATCATCCGGTTCACGCTCAACCGCAACGCCGCCGACTCTCCGGCCGGCATCCCGCCGCGAATCAATTCCCAGGTCAGCTCAATAACACTGTTCTGGCGGGCTGCCAGATTCGCTTGGCTGAGGGTGAAATCGGACCGCCCGCCGACGATGTCCTGCACCGGAAACGGCCCGGCGCCCGGCGCGGGGTTGAGCTCTTTCAGTCGGGCCTGGTCACCGGGATTGCCGGCAAACGTCACACGCACGGTCACGCCCAAATCGTACTCCAGCACGTTAATCGGATTGGATGCTGGAGGCATTAAGGTCGGTGGGTTCAAGGGAATGGCGGTTGTGGAATCGATTACCAGCGCGTCGGCGACACTCGACCGGCCTACTTTCACGCCGGCTCTGAACAGGGAATACTCGGCCTTCACGTTGTCGTTGAGCACAACCCTGTCGTTCGGGATCTCCATCACGCAGGGATCGAGTCGGTTAAAACTGTCTTTGCCGATGGTGCCGCTGAACGGCACGCTCACCCCGGACGGGCTCCCGGTGTAGAGGCCTTCAACCCGGTCGCCCGCCTCGAATTTCGGCGCCTCGGGCATCACCACTACCGACAACGGCCCACCCTCGAGCAGTTTGCGATCAACCTTCGTGGGGTCGTCTGAACCGTCGGCCAGGTCTTCGCGGAAGAACGGCAGCGGCACCGTCACCACGTCCATGTCCACGTCTGCCGTGATGATGGCCGACCAGCGAAACTTATCCGTCGCGTTGTTCAGTTGATCGACGATGGTGTAGGAAAACGGAAACGCCGGATGACTGCCCCCGGCCTGCTCGAACATCTCGCGGGTGAGGGTGACTTCGTACGTGCAATCCGGCCCAGGGGGTGGCAGCGCGATGTCGAAGCGAGGGCGCCGCATTTCCACAGTGCCCTTGTCGTACTTTTTGCAAAACGGGTAGGTGATTCTGAGTTTCACCCCTTGATCGATGTCGTCCTTGCCGATGAATGCCGGGTTGCCCAGTTCGGGCGGCAGGCTGATTTGAAGGTAAGGGTGGTCGTCGTTGCCGGGGACGTCATTGCCGCCGGGCAAATGGGCGCTGTAGAGCACCCAGAGTGGTATCGAGTCGCCGACATTGCCACCGTAGCGATGGACTTTGTATTCCACTTTGTTGTTGCTGCCATCCCGTAACGATGCCTGGAACAGGTCGAACTCCGTGCGATCATCTCGCTCGGCGTCTGGGATGGGCCGGTTTTCCAGTGAATCACCGTTGAGTATGAGTTCGATGGAGATTTTGTCAGCACCGGTGCCATCGCGCGGGGGTGGGGCGACTGCGACTTTCACGGCGCCCGCCAGTACGCCTTGTTCATTGAGCACCAACCTGAACATGTACAACGGCAACCCCACCACCGGCTCGCCCGGCGGCACCGCCGGGTCAGGGAACACCGGCTGGGTGGCGCCGAGGATCATGGGCGGATAGTTGACCAGGATTTCAGCGTTCGGTTGTTCAGTGGCCATGGTGCACCTGTGGGTTCGGTGGGGGCATGGCTTATGAAATACCGACCGCGTTGGGGCGGCTACTGTCAGAAATAACAGGTGAGGGGTGGTTTAGGACGAGTGGTAGGCGGTGGGTTAGTCGATGTCAATATTGACTGATCTGCCGCCTTCGCGAGCAAGCTTCGCTCCTACAGAGGACTGGTGCCGAACATAGATTCTGCGTCCGCCGAAGGTCCTCCTGTGGGAGCGGGCTGGATATCAGGCTGTAACCGCTTTCACATTCCGGCTGCTGATCACCAGCGCCAACATCCCGACCCCCACCAACACCGCCCCGCACACTTCGATCAACGCCGGTTGCTGGCGCAGCCAGAACCAGTGGAACAGCGTGACAAACAACGTATTCAGATAGACATACGAAATCACCGTCGAAGGCGAGATCACCCCGATCGCCCGGTGCAGCAACCAGAACGTCGCCAGAGTGCCAAACAGCGCCAGGTACACCAGCCACAACATATCGCTGACCGCCAGTTGCGCACCGCTGCGCCAGCCGCCGCTGAACAGGCAGAACACCAGCAGAAACAACGAACCAAACAGCATGTTCCAGAAGGTCATTGCCACCGGGTCACGACCCTTCAAGGTCTTGGCCTTGAAGCGCTGGCTCAGGGGCGAGTACAGCGCCATCGCCAGGCAACCAATCCCGAACACCACGACCGGATACAGCGCCGGCAATTCTCCTGGCGCCGACCCTTTGAGGATCAGCAACACCGCGCCGACCGCCGCAATCAGCATAGGCAACAGGCGAGTTTTCAAACTCGGGCTCGGCAACAGGAACACTTCAAAGAACAGCGTCATCAGCGGCACCAGCGTGTACAGCGTCGCGGTGTTGACCGCCGTGGTGTAGCGCAGCGCTTCGAACAGCGAACCAAAATACGTCGCCAGCAACAGCCCGAGCACCGCATGCGCGAGCAAGCCTTTGACCGATATCGGCGAGTGGTTTTTCAACAGCAGCAGCGGCAGGAACATCAAGGCTGAAAACAACAGGCGCAGGCCGGTCAACAGGATCGGATCAATCGCCTGGCTGACCTCCGCCGCTGCAAAAAAAGACGCGGCGATCAGCATCGCCCAGATCAACATGCCCCAATGAGCTGCTGCAAAACCGACTTGTTTCATGAGTGCTCCCCAGCGTTTAAGTGCAAGACGCCAATGATAGGTAGGCCGGCCTGCGGGCACGGGCGAGTTTTTAAATACATGACTGCAATAACCTGCAGAGATCCTTTCAAGGAAACGGCTGATCAGCCAGGAGGCAGGCCTTGAAAGGACCGTCGAGGCTTATTGGATGTGTTGCGCGTAACGTTTCGGGTTGAAGCGCAGCACCATCACAATCATCACCGCCATCACTGCGGTGAGCGACCACCAGGCCCATTCGAAGCTGCCCAACTGGTCGCGGATCATCCCGGCGATCAGCGGCGAGAGCCCGGCGATCAGGTAGCCGATGCCCTGCACGAAAGCGGTCAACCCGCCGGCACGGCGAGGGTTATCCAGGTGATCGAGGGACACGATCAGGCTCATCGGGAACAGACCGCCAATGCCCAAGCCCAGCAAGCACGGCCACAGCAGGCTGAAGCGTTCCGGGCTGAGGATCAGGCCGCAGAAACCGGCCATGATCAACGCCAGCAGCACCGCCAGCACCAGGCGTTTGTCCTGGCTGCGATTGGCTATTGCCGGAGTGACCAGACCGGAGATCACTTCCATGGCCGTCAGAAACCCGAGCAGCAAACCGGCGTTCTGTTCGCTCCAGCCTTTCTCCACGTAGTACGGCGCGAGCCAGGCGAGTACGCAGGTGTAGGACGCCGTGCCCAAACCAAAGAAAATCGCCAACAACCAGGCTCGCGAGTTACCGACAAACGATTCCTGGCGACCTTGCGGTGCAGCGGGTAGTTGCGGGATGGCTGAGCGTTGGGCAAACCAGAAACCCAGGGCCAGCAACGCGAGCAGCGCCCAGATCGCCAGGCCCATGCGCCAGCTGCCGGTCTGCGCCAGCACGAACGGCGAGAACGAAGCTGCGATAGCCGCGCCGCCCATGATCGAAGTGACATACAAACCCATGAACAGCGAGACGTTGTCGCTGAAGCGCGACTTGATCAGCGCCGGCATCACCGCTTGAATGAGGGCGATCCCGACCCCGGCCAGTACCGCGCTGAGGATCAATTCAAGGGTGCTGTCCAGGTACAGCCGCGAGACCGTGGCCACGCCGATGATCACCAGCGACAGGACGATGGTGCGGTGTTCGCCGAAGCGCTGCGCGACGCGCATGCCGAGGAACATCGCCAGGCCCATGGCCATGACGGGCAGCATGGTCAGCAGCGAAGCGGTACTGAAACTCAGCGGGATATCCCCGCGAATCGCTGACAGCAAGGGGCCGACGGCGGCCATGGACGGGCGCAGATTCAGTGCGACGAGAATGATGCTGGCGATCAACCAGAGGGCAGGGCGGGTAGTTGCGCGAACGTTTTCCATAAGCAAGCCTTCAAGAACAAGGTCTTGATTAGGCGCGAGGGGCCGGGCAGCGGCAAATCAGAAAGTCTGGGGCGGTATCTAGAAATTAAATAAACTGCCATCAACCGGGCTTTAATCCGGAACGCGACCTGTAGCAGCTGCCGAGGTACGAGGCTGCGTTCGGCTGCGAAGCAGTCGTCCGACCTGAGCAAACGTTTTTCCTGAAACACCGAGTCACCTGATTTCACGACTGCTTCGCAGCCGAACGCAGGCTTCGCCAGCTGCTACAAGTCACTTTGCAGTCGGCCGGGTGAATGTTTAGCCAGTTCGCAACCAAGGTTCTTCAATTCCCGATTTAACGACCCATCTCGCCATGTGACGCTGCTGCTCATCAGTTTTCTGCGGTTTCTTCTATGGACGGTTGGCCAGTCGCATTCCACCACCAAGCATCCAGCCTCGGTCGTCGATTCCTGCCTGCCACCGCGCCAACCCTCTCAGCACTTCCCTCCGAACTGGCCTTTTGGGCGCTGTGGCATTGCCGCCACGCGCGCCCGCCGGATTCCTGCGTTTCCCGTTGATTGTTCCTACAGGTCCCGCGCCATGCGGCGGGATCAAACCGGCAACGCCTGCGCGTCTGCCTGACACGGAAAAACGAGAATTCCCATGAGTTGTGCCACGACCTCCTTCGCGACCAAGCAAGAAGCCCTGACCTTTCTGGAACAGAACCCGGATATCGAGATGTTCGAGTTGTTCATCCTCGACAACAACGGCGTGCCCCGGGGCAAGTTGCTGCATCGCGATGAACTGTTGGCGGTGTATGAGAGCGGCCGGCCCTTGCCGAGCACCATTCTCGGCCTGACGATCAATGGCGATGACGTGGAAAATTCCGGTCTGGTGTGGGACGTCGGCGATATCGATTGCCGCGCCTATCCCGTCAGCGGCAGTTTGCAGCGCATGCCGTGGCGTTTGATTCCCACGGCGGCGGTGCAGGTCAGCATGCATCCCAAAGAAGGCCTGCCGGCGACGATTGCCGATCCACGTCACCTGCTGGCGAAGGTCATCGAGGGCTTGCAGGCCGACGGTTATTACCCGGTGATGGCGGCGGAGCTGGAGTTCTACTTGCTGGATCAACAACGCGACAGCAACGGTCGGCCACAACCGGCCCGGGACGTCGATGGCGGGCGGCCACGGGCCACGCAAGTCTACGGTTTGCGTGAACTGGAGCAGATCGAACCGTTCCTCGCCGACCTCTACAGCGCCTGCAAACTCCAGGGCATTCCGGCGCGCACGGCGATTTCCGAATACGCGCCGGGCCAGGTGGAAATAACCCTCGAACACCGCACCGATGCCTTGCAGGCCATGGACGAAGCGGTGCGCTACAAACGCTTGGTCAAAGGCGTGGCTCACAAGCACGGGATGGCGGCGTGCTTTATGGCCAAACCTTTCGATGACTTGGCCGGCACCGGGATGCACATGCACGTCAGCCTGGCGGACAAGGACGGCAACAACCTGTTCGCCAGCGAAGCGCCGGACGGCACGCCGCTGCTCCGGCACGCGGTGGGCGGCATGCTCAGCACCTTGCTCGATTCGTTGCTGCTGTTCTGCCCGAACGCCAACTCGTATCGCCGTTTCCAGACCAACAGCTACGCGCCACTGGCCGCCACCTGGGGCGTGGACAATCGCACCGTAAGCCTGCGGGTTCCCGGCGGGCCGGCGTTCTCCCGGCACATCGAACACCGCATCTGCGGGGCCGACGCCAATCCTTATCTGGCAGCGGCGGCGATCCTGGCCGGCATTCACCGTGGCATTCGCGAACAACTCGACCCGGGTGCGCCGGTAGAAGGCAACGGTTACGCGCAGGCCACCGAACTGCTGCCCACCGACTGGCTGACCACGTTGCGCGCGCTGGAAGGTTCGAGTTGGGCGCGGGAAGCGTTCGGCGGTGAGTTCCTCGGCGTTTACCTGGCGGTGAAGCGTGCCGAATATCGGCAGTTCATGGGCGAGGTCGGGGAGCAGGATTGGCGCTGGTACCTGAACCAGGCCTGACAGTTTCTCAAATACATTAAAAGTTTTACGTCTATGTCGGGAGCCAACTAATCGTTGGCTTCTTTTTCACGAAAAATTGATGGTTGGCTGCTTAAAGTTTGTGCTGTCGCGGAAAATGAAATTTTCACATTTGCCGGCGGCACTTCTTTTCAGGAACAGTCCATCCGCATGTTGAAATTAAAAGCCGTGCGCCCCGAGTGGGTGACACTGATTGCCAGCGCCTTTTTATTGGCCGGATTCAATCTGGTGCTCTGGCAGCACCTGTTCGAAATCACCGCCACCAACGCCCAGGGCATTGCCATGCGCGTGGCGTTTGGCGTGATGGTGCTCGGCGCCTTCAACATTGTCCTGACCCTGCTGGCGTTCCGGCCCGTGCTCAAGCCAGTGCTGACGTTGATCTTCATGGTCAGCGCCGGCGTGGCTTACTTCATGAGCCAATATGGCGTGCTGATCGACGCCGGTATGTTCCGTAACTTTGCCGAAACCAATGCCACGGAAGTTCGCGACTTACTCTCGATAAAGTTGTTGGCTTATATTGTCGTGCTGGGTGTTTTGCCAACGTGGTTATTGTGGAAAACACCGATCAGTTATCGCGCCTGGCACCGTGACCTATTAAGTAAAGTATTGGTGAGTGTTGCTTCCGTGGCCGTCATCGGTGGTGTAGCGCTGGTGAACTATCAGGGCCTGTCGTCGTTGTTTCGAAATCACCATGAATTGCATTTGATGGTGGTGCCGAGCAACTACATCGGCGCCTCGATCGGTTATCTGCGAGAGCAAGTCGCCTCGGCGCAACAGCCCTTCGTCAAGATCGGTGAAGATGCGCGCAAAGACCTGAGCTGGCAGACCCACGGACGCAAATCCCTGACGGTGCTGGTGGTTGGCGAAAGTGCCCGGGCCGAGAACTTCGGGGTCCTCGGTTATGAGCGCGACACCACGCCTAAACTCAGTAAAGAAGCCGGGCTGATTGCCTTCACTGACGTGCACTCCTGCGGCACGGAAACGGCGGTGTCGGTGCCGTGCATGTTCTCCAACATGGGGCGCAAGGATTACAACGCTAGCAAGGCGAAGAACGAAGAAGGCCTGCTGGATGTGCTCAAGCGTGCCGGCCTGGACGTAATCTGGCGCGATAACCAGTCGGGCTGCAAAGGCACCTGCGACCGGGTCACCATCGATGATGTCAGCAACTTGAAGGATCCGGTGTTGTGCTCCAGCAGCGAATGCCGCGATGAAATTCTCCTGCAAGGTTTGCAGCACTTTATCGACACCCTGGATAAAGACACCGTGCTGGTCCTGCATCAGATGGGCAGCCATGGCCCGGAATACTTCAAGCGTTACCCCAAAGAGTACGAACACTTCACTCCGGTTTGTGAAAGTAATGCACTGAACAATTGCAGCCGCGACAGTATCGTTAACGGCTACGACAACACGCTGGTGTACACCGACCACGTGCTGTCGACCCTGATTGATTTGCTGCGCAGCAACCAGGACAAAGTTGATACCGCGATGCTCTACCTGTCCGACCATGGGGAATCCCTGGGCGAGTACAACCTGTTCCTCCACGGCACGCCTTACATGATGGCGCCGGAACAACAGAAACATGTGGCCATGCTGGCGTGGTTCTCCGACAGCTATCAAAAGTCGTTCGCGGTAGACACCCATTGCCTGCAAATGAGCCGCGACCAACCCTTGAGCCAGGACAATCTGTTCCATTCGATGCTTGGTCTGCTGGAGGTCGACAGCAAGGTCTACAACCCTGAACTCGACATGTTCGCCGGCTGCCGCGCACCGATCATCGATGGCGTGCTGGCAAAAAAGTGAGTGCTTCGACTTATTTTTCACGGACCAGTCGCTAACCTGCGGCCGGTAGATATTTTAATAAGAGCCCGTATATGTCCGCGTTGCCCCCATCCGCCGTCGAGCTAGAGTTCGCCCGGCGCTACGATCAGGAACACGCTCGCGTCTGCTTGCAGCCGCAGCCCCGTGGCCTGGCCGGACGCCTGGCGTTCTGGCGCGCCGAGCAATTGGTGCGCAACGCCCTCAAGGTCGCCGGCGAGCCTGGATTGTTGCTGGATGTGGCTTGTGGCGCCGGGCGTTTCTGGCCGGTGCTGGCGGAGCACGGCAATCGAGTGATCCTCGCGTCGGATCCGTCCCAGGACATGCTCGATCACGCCCGTACCCATCACCCGCAGCAGTTGCTCAAGCGAATCAAGACCTTTCAGAGCTCGGCGTTCACCCTCGATTTGTCGGCGAACGCGGTGGATTGCATGATTTGCATGCAATTGTTTCAACATATCGCCAGCCCCGACCACCGCTTGGCCATGCTCGGGGAATTCCACCGCGTCAGCCGTGACACGGTGATTGTCGCGGTGCGCCTGCAAAGCCGCTTCGGGCGCCGGCCATCCGCCGCTGATGGCTTTGAGCCCCAGCCGCTGCCGGGCAAGCTGTTGCTGGAAGCCGAGTTCAGACAGGCGGGTTTCAGCCTGCTCAGTCATCAGGACTTCTTTCCCGGTTGCGCGCGGATGCGGGTCTACGTGTTGCGTAAGACCGGTTAACCTCCCTTCGTCAGACATTTCTTGCCTTTAAGCAGGTCTTTTCGCTAAAGCTCTTGTTCAGTGGATGCGCGGAAATCGCCGGGGGCGATATATACTGCGCGCCATTCTTCAAGGGAGAGCCGTGTGGCCATCGATATTCACTGGATTCGCGACAACGATAGCCTCGGTCAGTTTTGCGCCGAGTGGCAGCAGCTGCCGTTCGTTGCCCTCGACACCGAATTCATGCGGGTCGACACCTTTTACCCGATCGCAGGCCTGCTGCAGATTGGCGATGGCGTACGCGCTTACCTGATTGATCCGCTGACCATCGACAACTGGCAGCCATTGGCCGCGTTGCTGGAAAACCCGGCCGTGGTCAAAGTCGTCCACGCGTGCAGCGAAGACCTCGAAGTCCTGTTGCGCCTGACCGGCAGCCTGCCGGCGCCGCTGTTCGACACGCAACTGGCTGCCGCTTACCTGAACCTGGGTTTCTCCATGGGTTACTCGCGACTGGTCCAGGAAGTGCTCGGCATCGACCTGCCCAAGGGCGAGACCCGTTCCGACTGGCTGCAACGCCCGCTGTCCGACACCCAGATCAGCTACGCCGCCGAAGATGCGCTGCATCTGGCGGAGGTGTACGTACGCCTGCAACCAAAACTGTCCGAGGACAAATACAACTGGGTGCTGGAGGACGGCGCCGAACTGGTGGCCAACTTGCGCCGCGAGGTCGATCCGTACGAGGTCTACCGCGAAGCCAAGCTCGCCTGGAAACTGTCCCGTGCCCAACTCGCAGTACTGCGTGAGCTCTGCGCCTGGCGTGAACACGAAGCCCGCGCCCGGGATCTGCCGCGTAACCGCATCGTGCGTGAGCATTCCTTGTGGCCGCTGGCCCGCACGCAACCGGACAACCTCGGTGCGCTGGCGAAAATCGAAGACATGCACCCGCGTACCGTGCGCCAGGACGGCGAATTCCTGCTGGACCTGATCAAGCGCTCGGCCAGTGTGTCGCCGGATCAATGGCCGCCCGCTGTCCCGGAGCCATTGCCCGTGGACGCCGCGGTGCTGGTCAAGCAACTGCGGGCCCTCGGCCAGGCCGAAGCCGAACGCCTGAACATTGCGCCAGAACTGATGCTGCGCAAGAAAACCCTGGAAGCGCTGCTCAAGAGCGGCTATCCCAACGGTCCTTACCAATTGCCTGATTCGCTGCGTGGCTGGCGCCGCGAATTGATGGGCCAGGCGCTGCTCGACAGCCTGGCCACCGCCGGAGAACAGCCTTGAAACGTATTTGCTCCATTTACCGCAGCCTGAAGAAAAACGAGATGTACCTCTATGTGCTCAAAAGCGATGCACTGGAGCGCGTCCCGGAATCGCTGATGGCGGCGTTCGGCAAGCCGCATCACGCCTTTGACCTGGTGCTGAGCCCCGAGCGCAAACTGTCGCGCGAGGACATCACCGTGGTCCTGGCAAACCTTGAAAAACAGGGTTATCACTTGCAAATGCCGCCGGCCGAGGACGAGTACATCGAACACTTGCCCGAAGAACTGCTGCGTCGCAACGACCCGATGTGATCGGCAGACAGGTTCTGTTCAGAACCTGTGTGAAAGACTGGAATGATTTTTATGATGGCCGCGGCGATGGAGCGATACTCCGTCCGCGGTCGTCTGCACTGTTTTGAAAGGTTTGAGCCATGCGCGTTCTGATTGCTGAACACGACCACCCTGTGTACGCCCAACTGCTGCGTCAGGCAGCGCCCGAGCTGGAAGTACTGACCAGCGGCGACTCCGCCGAACTGGCGCGTCAGGCCGCCGATTGCCCGATCTGGCTCGGCCAGCCCGACTTGTTGGCCAACCTGCTGCGTCAGGGCCACCAGCCACAATGGCTGCAATCGACCTGGGCCGGCATCACGCCGCTGCTAGCCGACGGCTTGCCACGCCACTATCGCCTGACCCGGGCGGTGGGGATTTTCGGCCAGGTCATGGCTGAATACGTGTTGACCTACATGCTCGGCCACGAACGCGAGGTGCTGGCGCGATTGGTCAGCCAGGTCGAGCGCAAGTGGGACAGTCGCCAGGGCCAAAGCCTGGCGGGACGCAAAGTGCTGATCGTCGGCACTGGCGACATCGGCCAGACCGTAGCGAATTTCCTCGTGCCGTTTGGCGTCGAGTTGTATGGCATCGCCAGCGAAGCCCGCGAGCAGGCACCGTTTGTTGAAGTGGCCGCGCTGGCCGACCTGCCGCGACTGGTCGGTGAAGTCGATTACGTGATCAACCTGCTGCCGAACACGCCTAACACTCACGATCTGTACGACGCGGCGCTGTTCAAGCAATTCAAGCCAACCGGCGTGTTCATCAACGTCGGACGCGGCGTGGCAGTGGTCGATGCAGACCTGGTGGAAGCCTTGAAAGAAGGGCATCTGGCGGGCGCGGTAATCGACGTCTGCCGTCAGGAACCTCTGCCGCAGCGGCATCCATTCTGGACTGCCTGGGGCCTACTCCTGACCGGCCACAGCTCGGCTCCCACCTCGCCAACGATGATGGTGGACCTGTTCGTCGAAAACCTGCGGGCGTATCAGGCGGGCGAAGCGCTGCGCGGCGAAGTGGACTTCAACCGCGGTTACTGAACCCACCGAAACCAAAATGTGGGAGCGGGCTTGCTCGCGAAAGCGGTCTGTCAGTCAACATCAATGTTGAATGTGCCGGCCCCTTCGCGAGCAAGCCCGCTCCCACAATTGTTTTTGCGGTGTGGTTTAGAGGGTGAAGTCGCCTTCAGCCGCGAGTTCGCTCAGCGGACGGCGCGGGCTTGGTTCTTCGCGGGCTTGCAGGTATTCCGCCAGGGTCGCTTTATCGCCCAGTTTGCCCACGGCAACCGCCGCGTGCAGCGCATAACCTTCGGGAATGTTCAGCTCCTTGCGGGTCAGTTCCTGGTCGAAACCGGCCATGCCGTGGGTGTGCCAGCCGCTGATACTGGCTTGCAGCGCCAAGTGGCCCCAGGCCGAGCCGGTGTCGAAGGTGTGCCACAGCGCCGGTGTTTCTTCGGTGGCGCCAGGCGCGGTGAAGGTGGTTTTCGAGATCACGATCACCAGCGCCGAGGCGTGTTGCGCCCAGCCGCGGTTGAACTCATTCAGCAGACCCAGGAAACGCTCCCAGTTCGGCGTGTCGCGGCGCGCGTAGAGAAACCGCCAAGGCTGCGAGTTGTAGGCGGACGGCGCCCAGCGCGCGGCTTCGAAGAAGCTCAGCAGCGTTTCTTCCGGAATGGCTTCGCCGGTGAAGGCCCGTGGCGACCAGCGATCAGTGAACTGTGGGTGGATGGCATATTCGGCAACGCGTGGATTGGCACTCATGCAGAGGTTCCTTGCTACGTTTGGGTCAGGGAGTCGAAATAAAAACCAGCGGCCACAGTTGAGCTGAGCGATGAGGTTTTTCGAGCCGTGGCAGTTCACCGGAATGCAACGCGGTTGCGCGTTAATGGCCTTCAGGTTTGGCTCGTTGCGACTGGCAAAGCTACTTCGTGGCGCCAAAACTGACAAGTGAAGTTCTACCGACAGTCGCCAGCGCTTGGCCCGCAAGGCCTTGGGCACTAGACTGGCGGCCTTTTCACCACCTGATGTTGATGCTTGAGCCATGGCCGCCACAGTCGAACCGTTCTGGAAACGCAAAACCCTCGATCAACTCGATCCGCAGGAATGGGAATCGCTGTGCGACGGCTGTGGCCTGTGCTGCCTGCAAAAGCTCGAAGATGAAGAAGACAACAGCGTCTACTACACGCGCATCGCCTGCAAACTGCTGGACCTGAACACCTGCCAGTGCACCGATTACCCGAACCGTCGCGACTTCGTCCCGGACTGCATCCAGCTCACGCCGGGCAAGGCCGAGGAGTTCCAGTGGCTGCCGCCGACCTGCGGTTATCGGCTGGTCAGCGAGGGCAAGGACCTGCCGCTGTGGCATCACCTGGTGTGCGGCGACCGCGATGCGGTGCACCACGAACGCATTTCCCAGTCCGGGCGCATGCTTGCCGAAGGCAGCGTGCCGGAAGACGATTGGGAAGATCACCTGATTTTCCGGGCGGGCTAAAGGTCCACCGCTATTGTGGTGGTGGCTTTTGTGGCGAGGGAGCTTGCTCCCGCTTGAGTGCGCAGCACTCACCCAATAAATAGGCAGTGATTATTGCCACAAGGAGTGTGTATGGCTGGGGGATTGCGGCTGGCATTGGCCGTCGGGGCGTTGGCCCTGAGTTCGTCGGTGTGGGCGGCGAAGAAGGTCGATCTGGATTACCACGTGCGCCTGTTGCCGCAAAGCGATCAGGCCGAAGTGCGACTGACGCTGGCCCAGGGCTCTGCGGTGCGCAGCCTCGACTTCGACCTGGGCGATGGCAGCCACTACAGCGACTTCAAGGCCGACGGCGAATGGCAACTCACGCCGGGCAAAACCGCCCGTGGCGTCTGGCGCCCGGCCGCCGACAAGGCCAGCCTGACTTACCGCGTACGCATTAGCCACGGGCGCAAGAACGGCAGCTTCGACACGCGGATGACGCCAAACTGGGCGCTGATGCGCGGCGACGACCTGGTGCCGGCGGCCAAACTCGATCAGCAGGACGGCATCGAACTGGCATCGCGCCTGGAATTCGAATTGCCCAGCGGCTGGAAAAGCGTCGAGACCGCCTGGCCGCGTATCGGCAAAAACACGTTCCGCATCAACAACGTCTCCCGACTGTTCGACCGGCCCACCGGCTGGATGCTCGCCGGCCACCTCGGCAGCCGCCGCACACGCTTGGGCGAAACCGAAGTCACCGTCGCCTCGCCAGTGGGGCAGGGCATGCATCGCATGGACGTGTTGACGCTGCTGACCTTTGTCTGGCCGCAAGCCCAGGCCGTATTCCCACGCCATCCAGGCAAACTGCTGATCGTCGGTGCCAACGACCCGATGTGGCGCGGCAGCCTGGCGGCGCGGGAATCGATCTACCTCAACAGCCGTTTGCCACTGGTCAGCGAAAGCGGCACCAGTGTGCTGGTGCGCGAACTGGCTCAGGTGTTTGGCCGGGTCAACGACAAACAACATAGCGAATGGATCAGCGAAGGCCTGGCCGAGTATTACGCCATCGAACTGGTGCGGCGTGCTGGCGGCATGAGCGATGAGCGCTATGAGAGTTTGCAGAAGAAATTGGCCAAGGACAGCCAGAAAGTGACGACGCTGCGCGGTTCGCAGGTCAACCCGGCGCAGATTGCCAGGGCAGTGTTGTTGCTACAGGAGCTCGATCAGGAGATTCGCATCAAGACCCGCAACAAGCGGTCGCTGGATGATGTTCAGCGCGGGGCGATGCATCTGGAAAGCGTGGATACCAAGGAGTTTGTCCAGCTCGCCGAAAGCGTGATTGGCGAGCCCTCCAAAGTCCTCGATACCGAGTTGCTTCAGTGAGATCGCCTTCGCGGGCAAGCCTCGCTCCTACATTGGGTTGCATTTCAAATGTGGGAGCGAGCTTGCTCGCGATGGGGCCCTAAGCCACGCCGCAATATCCGGATCAAACCCCGGTTTTCGGCGACTTCAACGAATCATTCCCGGTAACGGTCGCTGTCTTGGTCGCCGCTTCCGCAGCCGCCTTCAACTGATTCAACTCATCACCCGCCCGCTGAATCTTCGCCCGCACGGTGTTCATGTCCTGACGGCTTTTCTCCAGCAGGCTTTTCACCGAGCTGTGCCCGGTAATGCCACGGGCCAGGGCCACGCCGCCGATCGCCACTTGAATCAAACCGAACACGCCGCCGCGACGCAGGCCTTTGCCCATCATCACCACGCCGCCGGCCAGGGAACCAATGCGCTCCCAGCCCTCGACATTCTGTTCGTGACGAGTCTGGAACGGGGTGGATTCGATGCGTTCTACGCGTTTGAGTTCGCTCATGATCTATCTCCAGGCAGGGAAGGATAGTAAAGCTGACTGCCGAAGCGGGCCGCTTGTTCCATCGGATGTGCGGCGATTCAGCGGAATTTCGGACCGGATCGGGTGTTCAGCCCTTTGGCCATGCGGTCGTAGAGCACGACGTTGACCGTGGCCGCCAGGTTCATGCAACCGGTGGTCGGGATGTAGACCACGTCTTCGCACCAGTCGCGGATCTCTTTATCCAGCGAGCCGTCTTCCGGGCCGAAGATATAGAGGGCGCGATCCGGGTGGGTGTATTCCGGCAGCGAGCGCGCGCCTTCGACCAGTTCCACGGCCACCGGCACGCAGCCCAGGGGCAGGATCTTTTTCAGGTCGTCGATGCCGATCAGCGGGATGTCGTAGTGCACACGCTTGGTGTCGGTGACGAAGTCGGCGGCGCGATCATAGCGCTTGCCGGTGTAGAACACCGACGCCACGCCATAACAGCCAGCGGCGCGCATCACCGAACCGACGTTCTCCGGTGATTTGGGGTTATACAAACCAATGCAGCTGTACCGTTTGTCTGCCACGAGCGGGGTGCCTTCGGGAAAAAGAGGGCGATTATACGGGGATTGCCGCAGGGTGGTCAGTTT
The DNA here is from genome assembly GCF_024296925.1 of Pseudomonas nunensis. NCBI lineage: Bacteria > Pseudomonadati > Pseudomonadota > Gammaproteobacteria > Pseudomonadales > Pseudomonadaceae > Pseudomonas > Pseudomonas nunensis. The sequence goes on along the minus strand of NZ_CP101125.1, from coordinate 4,595,823 downwards.
GTAGATTGATGGTGCCAGTGCGACGCTTTCCTTGTAGCAGCTGGCGAAGCCTGCGTTCGGCTGCGAAGCAGTCGCAAAATCAGACGGCGCGTTATTCCAGTTAAACCGCGTTATCCGGGTTTACGACTGCTGCGCAGCCGAACGCAGGCTTCGCCAGCTGCTACAGGGGATGTTTTGTATTCAGATGTCGCCGCTCCAACCCCCACCCAACGCCACCACCAACCCGACACTCGCCTGCAACTGCCGCGTCTGCAACGTCTGCAACCGCCGCTGCGCCTGCAACGCCGAGGTCTGCGCGGTCACCACATCCAGATAATTCACCGCCCCGGCCTCATAGCTGTTCATCGCCAGCGTCTGGGTCCGTTGCGCCGCATCGACCGCCGCCTGCTCATCCTCTGCCTCCCGTTGCAGATCCCGCAGTTGCCCGAGGTTGTCCTCAACCTCCCGCACCGCCCGCAGCACCTGACTGCGGTAATGCGCGGCGGCTTCTTCGAATTCGGCCTTGGCCTGGCGTTCGTTGGCGTCGAGGCGGCCGCCATCAAAAATCGGCAGGTTGACCAGCGGCCCCAGCGCCCAATAGCGATTGCCGGCGGCCAATAGATTGCCGCTGCCAGCGGTTTGACCGCCGAGCAGGCCGGTCAGGCTGAAATCCGGGTACCACGCGGCACGGGCGACGCCGATATTGGCGTTGGCGGCGAACACCCGACGTTCGGCGGCGGCGATGTCCGGGCGGCGTTGCAGCAACGTGCTCGGCAGTGCGCTGGGGACCGAGGGCAACGCCAATGGCTGATCGCTGGCCTGGAGCCGGAAAACACTCGCAGGCTCACCCACTAGTTCCCCCATCGCATGCTCGGCCAGATCCCGTTGCGCGCGCACATCGTCGAGTTGCGCCCGGGCCTCGGCCAATTGACTTTGCGCGCGGGTCAGGTCCAGTTCGGAGGCGATGGCGCCTTCATAGCGGTCGCGGGTCAGTTGCAGCGCCTGGGTGTAATCATCGAGGGAACTGCTGAGGATTTTGTTTTGTGCATCCAACCCATTCAGCTGGATGTACAGCGTCGCGAGCTGCTGTTGCAGGCTCAACCGCGCGGCGGCCAAGTCGTCCGCCGAAGCCTGGGCCTGGGCATCGCCGGCCGCCACCTGATTGCGAATTCGCCCCCACAAATCGAGGTCGAAACTCAGCGCAAACCCCGCAGTGTCGCTGTTGTACACCGACGGCTGATTACTGCCGCGCAACGGTTTGCCGTCCGACTGCCGTTGGCGCAACGGCTGGGCGCTGGCGGTGATTTGCGGGAACAACCCGGCATGCAATTGACCGGCATACGCTTGCGCCGCATCAAAGTGCGCGAGGGCTGCCGCCAGGTCCGGGTTGGCCTTGAGCAGTCGCTGTTGCAGGTCGTTCAGCCGCGAGTCCTGATAAATCTGCCACCAGTCCGGGCTCGACTCCTGAGCTTTGGCCAGGTGCCACGGCCCATCGCTGGTCTGCTCGCGATACTGCGCCGGCAAGTCGATAACCGGCGCCTTGTACGCCGGCGCCATTGAACACCCCTGCAACGCCAGCGCCATGATCAGCAGCTCAAGCCTTGGGCGCATGCACACCTCCAGCGTCGGCCAGTTGCACGGTATCGCCTTCACGCAGGGCATCCGGCGGGTTATCGACGACCCGGTCCGCAGGCTTCAAACCCTGATCGATCACCAGCCGCTCACCCAGATCCAGGCCGATATGAATGTCACGCAAATGCACGTGGTTATCCGGATCAAGCACCGCCACTTGTGTGCCTTGAGCGCGGAAGATCAGCGAACTCGCCGGAATGCTCACGCCATGGGTGTCTGCCGGAATCTGCAAAGTCGCCTCGGCATAGTCGCCGGGCAACAACGCGCCATCCGGGTTATCCGCGACGAACTGCGCGAGCAAAGTGCCGGAGCGTCGGTCAACCGCTGTGGAGTCACCAATCAACCGCGCACTGAAATGCTCGCCGGGATGTTCCGGAACGATCAGCTCGGCCTGCATGCCGGGGCGGATCACGCTGGCGTAGTTCTGCGGCACCGGCACGTAAAGGCGTAGTTGATGGGTGTCGGCGATGTCGAACAGCTCTGGGTCGCTGTCGTTATCAGCCTTGATCAACTGGCCGATATCGGTGTTGCGAGCGGTGATGGTCCCGGCGAACGGCGCGCGAATAGTTTTGTAATCTTCCAACGCCGAGAGCCGCGCGTAATCGGCGGCGGCCGCATCCGCGTTGGCCTTGGCGGCGGCAGCGTTGGAGCGTTTTTCATCGGCCTCCTGACGCGACACCGAATGCGTCGCCAACAGGTTTTGCCAACGGCTGGCGGTGGTTTCGGCCAGGCGTGCATTGGCCTGTTCCTGGATCAGCCGCGCATGGGTTTGCGCCACTTTCTGATCGAGGTCCGGGCTGTCGATCTCGGCCAGAATCTGCCCGGCCTTCACCTGGCTGCCGATGTCGGTTTTCCAGTCCTTCAAATAACCGCTGACCCGCGCATGAATCGGCGCCTTGCTCCACGCTTCCAGATGAGCCGGCAGGCGCAGGTTGTCGCCGTGCACATTCTGTTGCGGCTGGAACACGCTGACCAACGGCATGGCGGCGGTTTCGGTCCAGGCCGCCACGGCTTTCTCGTGGCGGGTGCGGGCGGCCAGACCGTTGGCCACCAGCAACGCGGCCAGGGTCAGGCCGCCGACCCCCACCCACATCAGGCGTTTGCGCGACGGTTTTTGATCAGGCGACATGAGAGCTTTCTCCAACAACAGTACGAGATGATTGGCGTCCGTGAACCAGGCTGAACACCACCGGGACGAACAACAAAGTGGCGGTGGTGGCGAGGATCAGGCCGCCGATCACTGCCCGGCCCAACGGCGCGTTCTGTTCCTCGGACAGGGCCAGCGGCAACATGCCGATGATCATCGCCAGGGCGGTCATGCACACCGGCCGAAACCGCGTGTAGCCTCCTTCGAGCGCAGCCTTGAGCGCATCGCCGTGTTCGGCCAGGCGTTCACGACAGAAACTCACCACCAGAATCGAGTTGGCCGTGGCCACGCCCATGCACAGGATCGCCCCGGTCAGGGCCGGCACCGACAGCGAGGTGCCGCTGAGAAACAGCATCCAGACAATCCCGGCCAGCGCAGCGGGCAGGGCGGTGATGATCACGAACGGATCAACCCAGGACTGGAAATTCACCACGATCAGCAAGTAGATCAGCACCACCGCGCCGAGCAGGCCGAAGCTCAAACCGCTGAACGCTTCATGCAGCGCATCGATCTGCCCGTGCAGGCTGATCACCGCGCCTTTGGGCCGCATCGAGGCCGTGTCATCCAGCACTTTCTGGATGTCCTTGGCCACGCCGCCGAGGTCGCGGCCCTGCACGTTGGCGTACAAATCCAGGGTCGGCATGATGTTGTAGTGGCTGACCACCGCCGGGCTCTGCACCCGGGAAATGCTCGCCAAACCACCGAGGATCTGCGATTGCCCGTCACTGCCAGTCACCGGTAAGGCCTCCAGCGACGGCAGGCTGTCGAGGCGATATTGCGGGGTGGCAGCGACTACGCCGTAGGACACGCCGTTGGCCGGGTTGAGCCAGAAGGTCGGCGCGGTCTGCGAGCTGCCGGCCAGCGACGCGACCATGCTGTTAGTCACATCGCGCTCGGTGATGCCCAGGCCATTGGCGCGCAGTCGATCAACGTTGACCTGCAACGACGGATAACCGGTGGACTGCTGGATGCGCAGGTCAGCGACCCCGGCCACATGTTGCAGGCGCCGCTCCAGTTCCACGGCGTAGGCGCGGTTCGCCTCGTCGTTGGGTCCGGAAATTTTCACGTCCAGCGGTGCCGGTGCGCCGAAGTTGAGGATCTGGCTGCTGATGTCCGCTGGCAGGAACGCAAAGTGGCTGCCGGGAAAACTTTCCGGCAAGGCTTCACGCAGACGCTTCACGTAATCGGCGGTGGGGCTGTGATCGGCCTTGAGGCTGACTTGGATGTCACCGTCCTGCGGGCCGATGGTGCCGCTGTTGCTGTAGGCCATGTCGATGCCGCTCAGCGGGATGCCGATGTTGTCGACGATGGTGTCTAGCTGTTCCGCCGGAATGATCTCGCGAATCCGCGCTTCGATGCGGTCGAACGCCGCCGCGCTTTCTTCGATCCGCGTACCCAGCGGCAAGCGCACATGCAGCGACAGTGCGCCGGCGTCGGTAGCGGGGAAGAAGTCCTCGCCCAGACTCGGCAGCAGCGCAAAAGAGGCGAGCACACAAGCGAGGAAGCCGATCAGGAATCGCTTGCGGTATTCCAGCGCCAGCTCCAGCAAACCGAAGTAGGTGTCCCGCAGGTTGGAGAAATGCCGCTCGAAACCCTGCTGGAAATTCAGCACCCGTTGCAGCAATGGATGATGGGTTTTGCGGTGCTGCTCGCCTTCATGATGGTTGATGAATTCATCTTCCGGGTGATGTCCCGGACCTTGTTCCGGCCTGTGCGGTTTCAGCAAAAACATCGCAAGGGTCGGCACCAACGTGCGCGACAGAATGAAGGAGCTGGCCATGGCAAAAATCACCGCCAGCGCCATCGGCCGGAACAGGTAACCGGCGATGCCTTGCAGCAGGAACATCGGCACGAATACGATGCAGATGCACAGCAGCGAAACGAAAGCCGGGCCGACGATCTGTTTCGCGCCGTCGAGAATCGCGGTCTTCACCGCTTTGCCTTGTTCCAGGTGCCAGTTGATGTTCTCGATGGTCACCGTGGCGTCGTCCACCAGAATCCCCACCGCCAACGCAAGGCCACCGAGGGTCATCACGTTGAGGGTCTGGCCGCTGGCGGCGAGCAGGGCGATGGCCGACAGCACCGCGAGCGGAATCGACGCGGCGATGATCAGCGTAGAACGCCAACTGCCGAGAAACAGCAGGATCATCGCGCTGGTCAGCAACGCCGCGATGATGCCTTCCTTGGCCACGCTGCCCACCGACTGTTTGACGAACACCGAGGCGTCGCCCAGCAATGAAGTCTTGAGCGACGGCGGCACGGTTTCGTTGATGCGCGGCAGCATCTGGCGAATGCCGTCGATGATCGACAGCGTGGAAATATTGCCGTTCTTCAGCGCCGGCATCAGCACCGCGCGACGGCCGTCGACCCGCACGATGTTGGTCTGCGGCGGCGAGCCGTCGCGCACATGGGCCACTTGGCCGATGGTGATCAACGCGCCGTCGACGGTTTTGATCGGCAGGTCGTTGAGTTCGTCGATGGCTTTCGGGCTGTTGTTCAGCAGCACCGTGTATTCGTTGGGCCCGAGCTTGGCGGTGCCCACCGGGATGATCTGGTTTTGCGCCGCCAGCGCGTTGCCGACGTCCTGCGCCGAGAGGCCTTTGGCGGCCAGCGCTTGAGGGTCGAGGTCGAGGGTGATCTGCCGTTGTTTGCCGCCCATTGGCGTCGGGATTGCGAGGCCTGGCACTGAGGTTAGCGGCAGGCGGATGTTGTTCTGCACCAGGTCGCGGATCTTCGCTTCCGACAGGGTCGGGCTGGAGAACGCCATCTGCAAAATTGGCACGGTCGAGGCGCTGTAGTTGAGGATCAGCGGCGGCGTGATGCCCGGTGGCATTTGTTTGAGCACGGTCTGCGACACCGCCGTGACCTGGGCGTTGGCGGTGCGGATATCCACGCCGGGCTGGAAGAAAATCTTCACGATGCCCATGCCCGGCAGTGATTGCGACTCGATGTGTTCGATGTCGTTGACCGTGGTGCTCAGGGAACGCTCATAGGTGTAAATCACTCGCCCGGCCATGTCCTGCGGCGCCAGGCCGTTGTATTGCCAGACCACCGCGATCACCGGAATACCGATGTCGGGAAACACATCGGTGGGTGTGCGCAGGGCCGCCATGGGCCCGATGATGCAGATGAAAATCGCCAGCACGATAAACGTGTAGGGCTTGAGCAGTGCAGTCTTTACCAGCCCGAGCATGCCGTAAACCTCCGAGGTCTTGAAGTGCAATTGCCGGGCAGTCTTGCGGTTGTTACTTAAAGATTTGCCTTCATGGGGATGAAGAAATTTTTAAGCATTTGCTGAATATCCTTTCATGCGGATTCATTTGTCCGCAGCGCTCTAGCCCGCCACTCTTCACCTCAAGCCGAGTGCCCACCGCCACACCTGGCGGCGGTATCGGCGTCCATTTTACGAGGTGTTTTTCCATGACTTTCAAACCCCTGTTAATGCTGCCGGGCCTGAGCCTGGTGTGTTTGTTGTCGGCGTGCGCGGGACCGATGCCCAAGGCTGATCCGAGCGAAGCCTTTATTGGTCTGGAGCAACCGGGAAGTGCCGATTTGCTGGCGCAGCGGATCGATGGCCGGCAGGTGAATGACGGGCGCTATTTCGAGGTCAAGCCGGGGGCTCATCGTCTGGACATGACGTTGATCAGCGGCGCGGACGGCAATTCGCTGGACCTCAGTTGCACCGGGCACCTGAGCTACAGCGAGTTCAAGGCTGGCGAGCACTACCAGGTCAATGCATCGAGCGAGGGATTGAAGGCGGGTGTCAGCCTGATGGATTCCCACGGTAATCAGTTGGCGCAGAGCAGAGGCTTTAGGTGCTCCTGAGCCGGATGCAAAAACAAGCCCTGTGGGAGCGGGCTTGCTCGCGAAGAGGGCGTGTCAGTCGCCGTAAATGTTGACTGACCCACCGCTTTCGCGAGCAAGCCCGCTCCCACAGGGGGGATTGCGGTGTTTTCAAGATTTTAGGAAGGACATTCCAATGACACTTAAACAGCTGCTATTGATTCCCGGCCTGAGCGTAGTTTGTCTGCTGTCCGCCTGCGCCGGCCCGATGCCAAAACCTGATCCGGGGTTGGCCTGGATCGGGCTTCAGGAAGAGTCGCCGAATGACATGCTGGCCGAACGGGTGGATGGCCAACGCATCGATGACGGGCGCTTTTTTGAAGTGACGCCCGGTGCGCATGATCTGGCGGTGACGCTGTTCGAGATCCCGAGTGGTGATTCGAATCAGGAAGACTGCCAAGGCAGGGTCCATTACACGCAGTTCAAGGCGGGCGAGCACTATCAGTTGGTGGAGTCGAGCCTGGGCCAGGCCGTGAGCGCGCGGCTTGAGGATTCGCACGGTAAGGAAGTGGCGCAGACTGACGATTTCCAGTGCATGCCCGGCTAGCATTGTTGGCGACGAAACCCTTGTAGCAGCTGGCGAAGCCTGCGTTCGGCTGCGAAGCAGTCGTAAATACGGATAACGCGGTTTAACTGACACACCGCGCCGTCTGATTTTACGACTGCTTCGCAGCCGAACGCAGGCTTCGCCAGCTGCTACAGGGGTTGTGGTTTGCCTACAGCGGATCAGCAATCACATACCCCGACCCGCGCATCGTGCGGATCAATGGCGGCAAACCCGGCGGGTCGATTTTCTTGCGCAACCGGCCAATGTGCACGTCGATCAGGTTGGTGCCCGGGTCAAAGTGATAACCCCAGACCTCTTCGAAAATCATCATCCGCGACAGAATCTGCCCTGGATTGCGCATCATGAATTCCAGCAATTTGTATTCGGTGGGCAACAGGCTCAGCGGCTGATTCGCGCGGTTGGCCTCGTGGCTGATCAAGTCGAGTTCCAGGTCAGCGATGCGCAGGGTGGTTTCGAAGGTCTTGGCCGGGCTTTTACGTCGCAGCAGCACCTCGACCCGCGCCGCCATCTCGTCGGTGGCGAACGGCTTGGCCAGGTAGTCATCGCCACCGGCACGCAAGCCGCGCACACGTTCATCGACGTCGGAGAGGGCGCTGATCATCAGGATCGGTGTGGCCACGCCAATCGCGCGCAATGTGGTGACAATCGCCAGGCCATCCAGCTCGGGGAGCATGCGGTCGAGGGTGATCAAGTCGTAATTGCCACTGACCGCGCTCACCAGGCCTTCGCGGCCATTGCTCACCCAATCCACTTCAAAGCCGTGGCTTTGCAGCTCGGTGACGATTTCCTTGGCGGTCACGGCATCGTCTTCGATGGTCAAGATTCGGGACATGTCGGTTACCTGTTCAGAGTTCCGGATGTCACGATTTTGCCAACAAACGGTTAGCGGTTTGCTGAGGAAAGTTTCATGTGCGATACAAAGGAAATGCGCTATACCGCCAACACTTTTTAAAGCCTGCCTCAGTTCCCTGTGGGAGCGAGCTTGCTCGCGAAGGCGGTGGGTCAGTCGATATTAATGCTGTCTGACACGGCCCCTTCGCGAGCAAGCCCGCTCCCACAGGTTTTGCATTCGGCCTGGGATTACTTGGTTGCAGGGAGCATGGCTTTTAGCTTGTCCATCATCGCGCTGGCCGCGTTGGTGATCTTGTTGCCCTCCGGGTCTTTGCTCCCCGAGCCACTGGTGTCTACACCCGCGAGGATTTCCGCCAGATTGTTGAAGTGTCCGTCTTTCTTCTTGCCGCCGGCGGCCACATCGCCTTTGTCGTACTGAGCCAGCGCGTCCTGCAGGGTCTGGTGCTGGGACAACCATTCGGGTTTGGTCTTTTCCTCCGGGCTCATGTTGTCGAGGAAGTTCAGCGCAGCCTTGGCGCGACCGATCGGGTCATTGGCGAACGGGTCTTTCCAGTTTTTCTTTTGATCTTCCGGGCCGCTGTAGTGACCCGACGCCAACCGCGCCTGTTGCTGCATCAGCGCCTTGGCCGCTTCCTGCTCTTCGCTGGAAAACTTGCCGCCTTCATTGGTGGCTATGGCGTTCAGCGAACGACGATCCAGATCGCCCATCAACGCATTCTTGTCTTCAACGCTGCCGCTGTAAGGCTTTTCGCCGGCCTTCATCTGCGCGTACTTGTCGTCCATGCGTTTGCGCGCATCCACGGCTACTTCCGCGAAGGACTTGTCCTTGGAACTGGACACCGCGCCGGGTTGCGTGACGCCCAGCACCAGCGCGTCGGCGTTCATGCCCGCACGCACCGGAAAGTACGGCGCGTTGTTGCCGATCGAACCGCTGTAGTCGGTGGATTTTTTCGAGAGGCTGACCGCGTCATCGGTCTTGTCGTCTTTGGCGGCCTGCTCGGTGGCGCTGGTTTTAGCCTTGGCCTGGGCCGCAGCCTGATAAGCCACCATGGCGGGGCTGTTGAAGGTTGAAGTGACGTTCATCGCATTCATTGCCTGGCGTGTATTGATGCTGATACATCGCAAGAACAGTGCCAGCGGGGGGAGGGGGCGTTAGATGAAGGGTTTGTAGTGGTTTTGACATGTTTGTGATGCGGCAAGCTTGCCGGAAGCGGCAAGCATTTGCCGCTGGGAACACAAATCTCCCTGTGGGAGCGGGTTGTGGCGAGGGGGCTTGTCGGAATGCCGCATCACCCCGTTGGGCTGCGGAGCGGCCCTAAAACCAAACACCGCAGTCTTTTGTCAGATCCGCGGTGTCTGGTTTACGACTGCTGCGCAGCCGAACGGGGGCAAGCCCCCTCGCCACAGTTCGCTCCCACAGGGGATAGTGGAAACGGTCAGTCTTCTTTTTTCATCAGCCCGGCCAGCGCCGCGAACGGGTTGTGGGTGGCCTTGGCGATTTTCGGGCTGCTGAGGGAGCCTTCGTCGAAGTACTGCTGGTCGGTGTAGCGCGAGTGTTCGTTGTCGTGGCAATACAGGCACAACAGTTCCCAGTTCGAGCCGTCTTGCGGGTTGTTGTCGTGGTTGTGGTCGCGGTGGTGCACGGTCAGTTCGCTCAGGCGTTTGCCGGAGAATTCACGGGCGCAGCGGCCGCACACGTGCGGGTACATCTTCAGGGCTTTGTCGCGGTAACCCATTTCCTTGTCGCGCTGGTTGTCGGCGAGGATGCGATCCAGCTTCGAGGTATTGGTCGGGGTGGACGAACTCATGGGTTCACCTTTGTAGAAGACTAATGACGGTTATGAACAGAGTTTAGCTCAGCCCTTGAGCTTCTCGGCAATCCAGATCGTGTGGCGCGTGCCTTTGTTGCCGTGAGCGAAGACCTGGACTTCTTCAGCCCTGAAACCGGCCTTTTTCAACTTGTCGGAAAACTGCTTGTCAGCGCTGGCCGACCACACCGCCAGCACGCCTTTTGGCCGCAGGGCCTTGGCACAGGCGCTGAGGCCGCCGGATGAGTAGAGCCAGCTGTTGGCGCGCTGGGTCAGGCCTTCGGGGCCGTTGTCGACATCAAGCATGATCGCGTCGAAACCCTGGGGCTCGGCTTGCAGCACTTTGGCCACGTCTTCCATGCGGATCACGGTGCGCGGGTCGAGCAATGGGTTACCGGACTTTTCGCCCAGCGGCCCGCGATTCCACTCGACCACGCCCGGCACCAGTTCGGCGACCACGACTTCGGCGGTCTTGCCCAGGTGCTTGAGGGCGGAGGCGAGGGTGAAACCCATGCCCAAACCGCCGATCAACACGCGCGAGTTCGGCCGGCCGGCGACCTTGCGGCACGGGATCTCGGCCAGGGCGTCTTCGGAACCGTGCATGCGGGTGTTCATCAATTGCCCGCCGTCACCACCCTGGATCTTGATGACGAAATCCTCACCGTATTCGAACAGGCACAGGGCACCGCCGTTTTCAGGGATGGGGGCGGTGTCGAGCAGTACGAAACGTTTCATGGCGGGCTCTTGGAAAAAATTGGCATAAGGCAAACGGACGCGGTTGGGAGTAGCCTGCAAGCAGACAACAAGGCCAACGGAGCCATTGATGAAGCGCACCATTCTAACGGTCATTGCCTTGGCCGCGCTCTCGATAACTGCAGTGCAGGCCCAGGAGCAGCAAACCATCCCTACCAGCCCGGCGCCGATGTCCGGTTCACCCGGCACCGCGACGCCCACGCCGTACCCGCAGATCACCCCGACCAGCGTGCCCCGGACCGGGGTTGGCAGTGGCGGCCCGCCCCTTGTGCCGATCGAAATGCCCAGCCCGCCGACCAAGGACCAGCCGTTGCCGGGCCTTGAGCCGAACAGCACGAAAAACAAATCGCCCGGGGGTTAAACCTGTTGCGACAGTAGCTGCCCGTCGGCCATGCGCAGGCGTTTGGACAGGGAGACGGCGAGGGCGCGGATGATCTTGGCGGCGATCTTCGGTGCGTCGTTGAGCATCTTTTCCAGCGAGTCCTTGCCCAGGTTGAGCAACTGGCAATTGCTCGCCGCCACGCAACTGGCGGAACGTCGCTCGCCATCGAGAACGGCCATCTCGCCGAACGCCCGACCGCTGCGCAGGGTGGCCATGACCACCGTTTGCCCGTCGCTGTTGGTCTTCTGCACCGACACCTGGCCGGTGTGGATGATGCACATGAAGCTGCCGGCATCGCCCTCGTGGAAAATCTCTTCGCCCTGGGCGATGGTGCTGATGCTGAAATAACCGGAAGCGGCGGCAAAGTCGACCGGCAGCAGTTGATCGAACAGGCCGCAGTCCATCAGCCAGTCGCGGATTTCGTTGTTCAGTAAGGTCGGTTCTGACATGTCGTCACGGTCTTTTTTGTTTTTTGCTGATTGATGCTCATCCTCCTGTAGGAGCGAGGCTTGCCCGCGAAGGCAATGTATCAGCCAACATTGATGTTGGATCTTATGGCCTCTTCGCGGGCAAGCCTCGCTCCTACAAGGGTAGGTCGGCGTACGAGATTAAGACCGGTACGCCAAGCCAAGTTCCTCACGCAATGCGCAAAACCTGGAAAACAAATGCGTATTCGAGGGCTACGTCACGTAATCCCTGGTAACGCCCGCTCATCCCGCCATGCCCGGCGCCCAGTTCGGTCTTGAGCAGCAGGAGGTTGTCGTCGGTTTTGGTCGCGCGCAATTTCGCCACCCACTTGGCCGCTTCCCAGTACTGCACGCGACTGTCGTTGTAGCCGGCGATCACCAGAGTCGCCGGATACGCCTGGGCAGTCACGTTTTCGTACGGGGCGTAGGCCTTGATCCGATCATAGACGTCCGGCTCTTCAGGATTGCCCCATTCGTCGTATTCGGTGACGGTCAGCGGCAGATCCGGGTCGAGCATGGTGTTGAGTACGTCGACGAACGGCACCTCGGCAATCGCCGCCGCGAACAGCTCCGGACGCTGATTGAGCACCGCGCCGATCAGCAAACCCCCGGCGCTGCCGCCGCTGATCGCCAATTGCTGCGGGGTGGTGAAATCGTTGGCGATCAAATGCTCGGCGCAGGCGATGAAGTCGCTAAAGGTGTTGTGCTTGTGTTCCTGCTTGCCGGCGCGGTACCAGGCTTCCCCCAGTTCACCGCCGCCGCGCACGTGGGCGATGGCAAACGCCACGCCGCGATCCAGCAAACTCAGGCGCGCGTGAGAGAACCACGGGTCGAGGCTTTCGCCATAAGCGCCGTAGCCATACAGATACAGTGGCGTCGGCCTTGGCTTTCCGTTTTCGAGCATTGCTTCGCGCTTAACCACAAGGCTGATCGGCACTTGCGTACCGTCCGGTGCCGTGGCCCACAGACGTTGGCTGACGTAGGCATCGGCGTCGAACGGGCCGAGCACCGGGGTTTCCTTGAGGACTTTCTGCTCGCCGGTGGCCAGCTCCAGCTGACGAACCTGCGCCGGACGGTTCAACGCCTCGTAGCGCAGGCGAATCCTGTCGCTGACAAATTCAAGACTGTTTTGCACATGCAGGCTGTAGGCCGCGTCCGGCAATTGCACGCGATAAGGCGCCAGGCCTTGAGGGCGAACCTCGATGATCGGCAAGCCACCTTCGCGCAGGCTCAGGGTCACGGCTTCGACGTTCAGGCTCAGGCCCTCGATCATCACCGTGTCGCTGTGCGGGATCAGGTTCTGCCAGTCGGCCTCGGTCGGCGCCACGCCGGTATCGAGGGCGGTGTACAAGGCGAAGTTGATGCCGTCGCGGTTGGTGCGGATGAACCAGGTCCATTCGCCATTGAGGGCGCCGTGATCGACGTCGTATTCGTGATCCTCGACCCGTGGCGCCAGGCAGGTAAAGGCCAGATGCGGCTGGAAGGCATCGAGCACCCAGACTTCACTGGTGGTCTTGCTGCCCAGGGACAGCAGCAATTGCTGTTCGGAACTGGAACGGTAGCAATGCAGGAAGAAGCGGCCGTCCGGCTCATGGAACACTTCTTCGGCCGCCGTGCCGTCAAGGCGATAGCGCATCAGCTTGTGTGGGCGATGAGTGTCGTCCAATTCGCCGAAGAACAGCGTCACGCTGTCGTTGGCCCAGGTCATGCTGCCGTCGCAGTCCTGGAACTCCAGTTCGCTGACACGACCGTTAGACAATTCCTTCACGAACAGCGTGTAAATCTCGTCGCCCGTGGTGTCGAGGCTGTAGGCCAGGCGCTGGTGGTCCGGGCTGATGCTGAACGCACCGAGGGAGAAAAAGCCGCCATTGGCCAGCTCGTTCGGGTCCAGCAGCAGTTGTTCCTGGCTTTCGTCGATGACCAGGCTGTCATCCGTCGGGCGCGGGCAGCGGTAGTGGCGGGCGTATTCGTCGCCCGCCGTGGTGCGCGTGTAATACAGGTATGGGCCCCATGGGGAGGGGAGGGACAGGTCGGTTTCGAGGATCCGGCCCTTGATCTCTTCGAACAGGGTTTCGCGCAACCCGGCCTGATCGGCGGTTTGCGCCTCTTGGTAGCTGTTTTCAGCCTTCAGGTAGTCGAGCACCGCGTCGGTGTCGCGCTCCTGGAGCCAGGCATACGGGTCAACCCCATCGGCCTTGCGGGCAATCGGGGCGCTGGTGACGTTGGCGGATAAGGGCATGAATGGCTCTCGGACGATGGTCGGAAAAAGGGTTTCGCGGGTCTTGATGCCGCTGCAGATCCTTGTGGGAGCGGGCTGTGGCGAGGGGGCTCGTCGGAATGCCGCATCACCCCGTTCGGCTGCGAAGCAGTCGTAAACCAGACACCGCGGTTCTGACAAAAGACTGCGGTGTCCGGTTTTAGGGCCGCTTCGCAACCCAACGGGGGCAAGCCCCCTCGCCACACAAGCCCGCTCCCACAGGGGCTGCGCGTAGCCGACTGGTATTGGGACAAGCCGGACAGGCGAAAAGTCGTTACTATAAGCGCCTCTTTGCCTGCCTTGCCATGGACACCATGACCGAGAACGACTATCTGATCGCTTGGGGCCTCTACGCCTTTGCCGCTTTAGGCTGCCTGTTGGTGTGGATGCGCCTGACCCGCTGGATGTGGCGCTACCTGCGTGAGCCGCTGCGTTTGCTGATGGCGGTGTTGCTGTTCAGCCCGACCATCATCGACCCGGTGAAGGAAAAAGTCGCCCCGGCCATCGCTATTACCGCGCTGGACCTGGCGTTCAAAGTGGGCAACAACGCCTGGCGGGCGATTTCCGACCTGTTCATGTACGGCATGATCGCCTTCGGCCTGTACCTGGTTTTCGTGCTGATCCGCTTTCCCATCGAGCGCGCCGCCAACGCCCGCAAGGAACAGGCTGCCGCCGCCAAGGCCGCGATCAAGCCTGACGACTATGAAGACGAGCAACCGTTCGGCGTGGCCGGCGATGATCGCTATGGCCGTCCACCGATCCCGAACAACCCCCAGCGTTCGCGAATCGAACCGCGTTTGTAACTTTGCCCCTGCCTTTCAGCGAGAGTCCGAGCATGTGTGAGTTATTGGGCATGAGCGCCAATGTCCCGACCGATATCGTGTTCAGCTTCACCGGGCTGATGCAGCGCGGCGGGCGTACCGGGCCGCACCGTGACGGTTGGGGCATCGCCTTCTATGAAGGCCGTGGCCTGCGCCTGTTCCAGGACCCGGCGGCGAGCTGCGAGTCCGAAGTCGCGAATCTGGTGCAGCGTTACCCGATCAAGAGCGAAGTGGTGATCGGGCATATCCGCCAGGCCAACGTCGGCAAGGTCTGCCTGTCCAACACCCACCCGTTCGTGCGCGAATTGTGGGGGCGCAACTGGTGTTTCGCCCACAACGGTCAACTCGCGGACTTCGAACCGATCAAGAGTTTTTACCGCCCGGTCGGCGATACCGACAGCGAAGCGGCGTTCTGCGACTTGCTCAACCGCGTGCGCGCGGCGTTCCCGGAACCGGTGGAAATCGAAGAACTGCTGCCGGACCTGGTGGCCGCCTGCGCCGAATACCGCAGCAAAGGCGTGTTCAATTGCCTGCTCAGCGACGGCGACTGGCTGTTCTGCTATTGCTCGACCAAACTGGCGCAGATCACCCGTCGCGCACCGTTCGGCCCGGCGCGCTTGAAGGACGTCGATGTGATCGTCGACTTCCAGGCCGAAACCACGCCCAACGACGTGGTCACGGTGATCGCCACCGAGCCTTTGACCGAAAACGAAACCTGGACCCGCTACGAACCGGGCCAATGGAGCCTCTGGCGACGCGGTGAATGCGTCAGCCAGGGCAAGACCGAATAAGGACTTACCCCCATGTTGCTCAGTTATCTACGGCTGGTGTTGTTTGCGGCGGGCCTGTTGATCGGTGTCCAGGTGCCGGGGTTCATCAGCGATTACGCCAAGCGGGTCGAAGCGCACCTGATTGAGGCGCAGACCGGTTTGAGCGGGTTTCAGGGCACCGCCAATCAATTCTTCAAGGGTGATATGCAGGCCTTGGTCGCGCATTACCGAGCGAGTGAAGACCCGATCTTTCGCAGCGATGCCGACAGCCTGAGCAACCTGCTGACCCGCCAGATCGCCCTCGATAAACAGTTTCAGGCGATGCAAGGCCCGTGGTACATCCGCTTCCTGCAAGTGGCGCTGGCCGCTGATCCGGACATCCGCAAGGAAACCTGGAATGGCTACAGCTATCAGATTTTGCTGACCCCGGAAGCGATGATCTGGGGCATGAGCGGCGCGTTGCTGCTGTCGTTCGGCATTGAATGCCTGTTCCGGCTGATCGACTGGGTGGTGCTGGGCGGCAAACGCCTGCGCCAGAGCCGGCCGATCGAAGATCGGGATGTGCGGGGGTTGTAAGCCAAACCACAGACCTAAGTAGCAGCTGCCGAGCCTGCGAGGCTGCGTTCGGCTGCGGAGCAGTCGTCAATTCTGCCAACCGGGTTTACCTGAAAAACTGAGTCGCTTGATTTTGCGGCTGCTTCGCAGCCGAACGCAGCCTCGCAGGCTCGGCAGCTGCTACAAGGGGTTAGCCGGCCAAAACGATCAAAGGGTCAGCCGGCCAAAACGATGTAGCTTTCACCCACCTTCCGCGCATACCCCTCCAACACCTGCTGGCACAGCGTCACAATCTCCTCGACCCATTCCACGCCGACCCGCCACGACACCACCACCTGCAAATTCGGTGGCCGTTGGTCGATCGCCAGCAAGGTCAATTCCCCCCGCGCCAACTCTTCAGCCACCAAAACCGGCGGTAACGCGCCAATGCCAAAGCCGTCCCGCAGCAACCGGGTAATCGCCGACACCGAGTTAACGCAGTTCAGCCGTGGCGTCATCACGCCGTTGGCCTGCATCAGCGCCAGGACGTCCTGATGCGGATGGGAGTTTTTCGAGTAGGTGATGATCCGCTCGCGGGCCAGGTCGGCCACCCCGGAATACTCGCGGTTGTAGATGGAATTGCTGGCGACGATCCAGCCCATCGGGTGGCTGGCCAGTTCTAGGCTGCGCACGGATTCCTGGCGCAGCAAGTCGGTTTGCAGGATCAGGTCGAGAAAGCCTTTTTGCAGCTGATCGCAGAGGTTAAGCGACGTATCCGCCACCAGCTCGATTTCCACCAGCGGATAGTGATCCATCATCTGCGCCACCAACGGGCTCAGCCAAGTATGAATCACCGTGTCCATCACGCCGATGCGCACCCGCCCGACCTTGCTTGATCGGGTCTCGATCGACTGCTTGAGCGCCTGCATGGTGTCCATCATCTGCTCGGCGTATTCGAGCACTTTCAGGCCTTCCGGCGTCAGGCTCACACCGCGTGAATCGCGCAGGAACAGCTTCACCCCGAGCTCGCTTTCGAGCACCGCGATGCGACTGGAAATCGACGCCTGGGTGGTGAAGAGCTTGTCCGCAGTCAGGCGAAAACTCTTGAGTCGGGCGACCCAGACAAAGGTCTCGAGGAACTTCAAATTCATAGGATCTGCTCGGGGATAAAGAATTCTTATGTCTAGGGCGGGTTTTTATTAGTTGGACGCCGCAGGCCCGGGCGCCCAAAAATCAGGCCATCCGGTTCCCACGATAGGCGTCGTCGGGGCTCAGAACAATACCAATAAAATATGTACGGAGACTTGCCATGAGTGCGCCCGACACCCTCGACATCCCCAAGGCTACGACTCGCCCGGGACCTTTCGACTGGTATCGCAACATCAACAAACAGGAACGCCGCACCTTCTGGAGCTGCAAGATCGGCTATGGCCTGGACGGCATGGACACCCAGATGCTCAGCTTCGTGGTGCCAACCCTGATTGCCATGTGGGGCATTACCACCGGTGAAGCGGGGCTGATTCACACCAGCACCCTGATCGCCTCGGCCATCGGCGGCTGGGTGGCGGGGATTCTCTCCGACCGCATCGGTCGCGTGCGCACCTTGCAACTGACCGTGCTGTGGTTCGCCTTCTTCACCTTCCTCTGCGGCTTCGCGCAAAACTACGAACAGCTGCTGATCAGCCGCACTTTGATGGGCTTCGGTTTCGGCGGCGAATGGACCGCCGGCGCGGTGCTGATGGGTGAAGTGATTCGCGCCAAGGACCGTGGTAAAGCGGTGGGCATGGTGCAATCAGGCTGGGCGCTGGGTTGGGGGCTGACGGCGATTCTGTATGCGCTGTTGTTTTCTGTGTTGCCGCCGGAAGACGCCTGGCGCGCGCTGTTTATCCTCGGCATCGTCCCGGCGATTTTCGTGATCTTCGTCCGCCGCCTGGTCAAGGACCCGGAAATCTATCGCGAAGCCAAGGCCAAGCAAGAACCGAGCAACCCGGCGAAGTTCTACGAGATCTTCGCCCCCGGCATCCTCTTCACCACGATCCGCGCTTCGGTGCTGACCACCGGCGCACTCGGCGGTTACTACGCGATTACCTCGTGGCTGCCGACCTTCCTGAAGAACGAGCGAGGTTTGAGCGTCCTCAACACCAGCGGTTATCTGGCGATGGTGATCGTCGGTTCCTACATCGGCTACGTGATCAGCGCCTATTTGACCGACATCCTCGGCCGCAAGAAGAACTTCATCCTGTTCGCCGTCGGTTCGTTCACCATCGTTTTGCTCTACACCCAATTGCCGGTCAGTAACGCGGTGATGCTGTGGCTGGGCTTCCCGCTGGGCTTCTTTGCCTCGGGGATTTTCAGCGGCATGGGCGCATTCCTGACTGAGTTGTTCCCAACGCGGATTCGCGGTTCGGGCCAGGGTTTTTGCTACAACATTGGTCGGGCGCTAGCGGCATTGTTTCCACTGTTAATCGGCTTGCTCAGCCAAAAAGTACCGCTGAGTGTCGGCATCGGGGCGTTTGCGGCAGTGTCCTACGGGGTGGTGATCCTCGCCGCCTTGAGCCTGCCGGAAACCCGTGGCAAGCAACTGGACGCCGAGTAACTGATAATCTGCTGCGTATCTATCCGGCAGTAAAAAAAGAATATGCCTACAGGAGTGTTCACCGTGAGCCGCCTGCTATTGAACTGCGACATCGGCGAGAGCTTCGGCAACTGGACCATGGGTCTGGACGCCGAGGTCATGCCCTTCATTGATTGCGCCAACATCGCCTGCGGCTTCCATGCCGGCGACCCGAGCATCATGCGCAAGACCGTCAGCCTGGCCCTGAGCCACGGCGTCCAGATCGGCGCGCACCCGGCCTATCAGGATCTGGTCGGCTTCGGCCGGCGTTCCATGGCGTACACCGCCCAGGAACTGCAAGACATCTTGCATTACCAGATCGGCGCCCTCGACGGCATCTGCCGGGCCCAGGGCGGCAAAGTCAGCTACGTCAAACCCCACGGCGCGATGTACAACGACATGATGGCCAACCCGGCGCAATTGCGTGCGGTGATCCAGGCCGTGGCGGCCTACGACCGCACGTTGCCGCTGATGTTGATGGCCACCCGCGACAACAGCGCCGCGCAGCAGTTGGGCGATGAGTATGGCGTGAACTTGTGGTTCGAAGCCTTCGCCGACCGTGCTTACGACAGCGCCGGGATGCTGGTTTCACGGCAATTGCCGGGCGCGGTGCATCACGATCCGGAAAAAATCATCGAGCAGGCACTGATCATTGCCCGTAGCGATCACCTCACGGCCAATGACGGCAGCGCCTTGCATTTGCAGGCCAACACCCTGTGCGTGCATGGCGACAACGCCAGTTCGGTGGCCGCCGTGCAGCGTATTCGCCAGGCCTTGAATCAGCAGAGCGAATCATGAAACCACGGGTAGAAGTGGTGGCGCTGGACTGCCTGATGGTGCGTCTGTTCGATGAAATCGCCGAAGCCAACATGCCGTGGATGCTCGCCGCCAGCGAAAGTCTGCGTGCCGCGTTTGCCGGGCATTTGATCGATCTAGTGCCGTCTTACACCACGTTGATGGTGCATTACGACCTGACGGCGCTGAGTCCGGCCCAGGCTCGCGAATTGATTGCCGAGGCGTTGATCGATCTGTCGCCCAACGCCAGCACCACGGGCAAATGCCATGTGCTGCCGGTCTGGTATGACTTGAGCGTCGGTCCGGAATTGAGCCTGTTGTCGCAACGCAGTGGGTTGGCGCTGGACGAGGTGATCCGTCGTCACAGCGAGCGCGAGTATCAGGTGTTCGCATTGGGCTTCGCGCCGGGATTTGCCTTCATGGGCCTGGTAGAAGAAATTCTCGCCGCGCCACGACTGAACACGCCGCGCAAGAAAGTGGCAGCGGGGAGTGTGGGCATTGCCGAGCGGCAAACCGCCGCTTACCCGGTGGTGTCCCCCGGCGGCTGGAACCTGATCGGCCGCACCCCGGCCAAACTGTTCGACCGCGAACGCGACGGCTACAGCCTCATGCAGCCCGGCGATACTGTGCGCTTCGAAGCCGTCAGTCACGCCGAGTTCATCAACCTGGGCGGCGACGACACGCCACTGGAGGCCCAGGCATGAGCCGACTGAGAATTGAAGCTAGTACGCCGCTGTGCCTGTTGCAGGATGCGGGACGTTTCGGCGTGCGGCATCTGGGCGTGACCCAGGGCGGCGGGCTGGATTGGCGCTCGATGTCGTGGGCCAATTGGCTGCTGGGCAATGGGCTGGATGCGCCGGTGATCGAAATCACCCTCGGCGGGTTCAGCGTGGTGGCTGAGGAAGATTGCGTGCTGGCGCTGGCCGGGGCGGACCTGGGCGCGCAAGTGAATGGCGAGGTGTTGGCGCCGTGGCGCAGTTTCCGACTGCAAAAAGGTCAGCGCTTGCAGTTCACTCAGCCGTTGCTGGGCGCGCGGGCCTATCTCGCCGCGCCGGGCGGGTTTGATGCGCCGAAAGTGTTAGGCAGCAGCGCGACGGTGGTCCGTGAGGAACTTGGCGGGCTCGATGGCATGGGTCGGCCGTTGGCCAAGGATGCGCAGTTGAGCTATTCCGGCAGTGGGTTAATCCTGCTGCGGGATTTACCGCAGGAACACATTCCGGACTTCAAACTCGATACGCCGCTGGACCTGGTGCTCGGTGCGCAGATCGGCGCGTTCAGCGGGCAAAGCCTGTTCGACGCGTTCAACAGTGTCTGGGCGCTGGACAGCCGCGCCGACCGCATGGGCATTCGCCTGCTGGGCACGGCGCTGGAATATCAGGGCAAACCGATGATCTCCGAAGGCATCCCGCTCGGCGCGGTGCAGGTGCCGCCGGACGGGCAGCCGATTGTGTTGCTCAATGATCGGCAGACCATTGGCGGTTATCCGCGATTGGGCGCGTTGACGCCGTTGGCGCTGGCACGGCTGGCGCAGTGTTTGCCGGG
Source organism: Pseudomonas nunensis (assembly GCF_024296925.1). NCBI lineage: Bacteria > Pseudomonadati > Pseudomonadota > Gammaproteobacteria > Pseudomonadales > Pseudomonadaceae > Pseudomonas > Pseudomonas nunensis. The sequence continues at coordinate 4,575,059 of NZ_CP101125.1, read as the reverse complement.
GGCGAAGGTCAGGTTGCGGCCGGTGGTGCAGGATGTGGCGCATCGGGAGCAGGTCGGGTATTTGCAGCGATTTGTTAACCGCTAAAAGCTTCGCGGGCAAGCCTCGCTCCTACAGGTTTCGGTGTTACCCCTGTAGGAGCGAGGCTTGCCCGCGAAGGCGTAATCACAAACGCCGCTTTACTCGACCCTACCATTCGGTATCCGCAGAGTGCGCCATGCGATCAATATCGCTATAAGTGCCAGGACGAATGTCACCCACGAAACCAGCCCGATACCACCCTCAAATGCGCTTCCCGCCTGCCTCATTAACTCGCTCGCCTGATCACCAGACAAATCTACTGTCACATTATGGGCACCCGACAGCGTCTCACTCGCCAGCATCGCCTGCGCTTCACTGAGAAAACCCGGAAGCTGCAGTATTCCACGATAGTAGGCGGTGACGAGACCACCGAGCACTGTCGTCCCCAACACTACGCCAACCTCATAGGCCGTTTCGCTAATAGCCGAAGCCGCACCCGCTTTCGCCGGCGGCGCAGCCGACAAAATTACATCGTTGGATACCGTCGCAATCGCGCCCACACCGATATTCAACAAGGCAAAAGCCACCACCAGAACTACCAAGTTACTACCTATGCCGGCGACCAGCAAAAACGCCGCTGCAGCAAACGCCATAAGAATGGGTACCAGAACATGCGTCTGTACTCGCTGTGCTACAGGTACGATCGCCATCCCCACTACGATAGCCATGATTTGACCCGGTACTAACGCGAGGCTAGCGTTCAAGGGGGACATCTGAAGGACGATTTGTAAGAACTGGGTGGTGAAAAATACGAAGCCGACGAGGAACGCAAGGCTCATTAGATTGATCACGACGGAGCCGCTGAAGGTACTGTTGCGGAACAGATTCAAGTCCATCAGCGGTACCGGCAGACGTAACTGTCGCTGGACAAACATCCACCCAGCCACAGCGCCAACAACAAATGCTGTCAGCGCCATCCAGTCAGCACCATCACTGGCGCTATGTTTGATGCCATAAACGATGGCGCTGAGAGCTACCATCGATTGCAGGATGCTTGTTGCGTCCAAAGGGCCTGTAGAGTCTCGCTCCGATTCAGGCAATAGCAGTGGTCCCAGTATCAGTAGTGGCACCAAAACGGGGACCGCGAGTAAGAAAATTGACCCCCAATCGAAAAACTCCAACAACACCCCGCCCACTAAAGGACCGAGCGCTGATCCAACAGTCAAAGTCGTTGCCCAGATCGCGACCGCAATTCTTCGTTCTTCTCGATCCTCGAACACCGAACGTATCAATGCCAGTGTTGAGGGCATAAGCATCGCACCGAAAATCCCCATGCAAGCGCGCCCGGTAATCAGTTGCGCTGCTGTATGAGAGTAGGCGGTCAGCACCGATACGATGACAAAGCCCAAAGACCCAGTGAGTAACAACTTGCGATGTCCGATTCGATCTCCCAGGCTACCCATAGACACCAGCAATCCCGCCAATACCAGCGAATAGGCATCGATCATCCACAATTGTTGGCTAGCGCTTGGACGCAGGGCTTCCGCAATCTTTGGTAACGCAAACCCCAGCACAGTATTGTCAACTGTCACCAGCAATACAGGCAGCATCAGCATGCAGAGGCTTGACCACCGTTTTGATTTTAATCCGCGTTGTGCCGCCTTACTTACTAACGCCATTCGCCAAACCCCTTATCACCCACAAAACATTCACGGGAGATTTGCGAGACTCCCGCGAAAGAGTCCCTGTGCACTTCCCGGACGACGATGTCGTCAGTTCAGTAATGAAAAAACGTGCTGACAATCGACAGCGCCAGAACTCAAACGAGTACCCAATGTATTTGAAATGCCCTGTAGGTCGTTTCTGAATTCATCGTAATCCTTATCGCGAACATTTTTCATCAACCGCTCCATTCCCTCAGCGAGCGCAGAGCGCTGGTGGTTGGCTTGGTCATTTTCAAGCTGTATGTCCCAGTAGACTTCGGGTGGATTAACTAGAACCCGGGACAGTAATGCCATCATCGTGCGCATCGGTGGAGGCATCACCTCAAGTGCACTTTCCAAATCAAGTGAAGACCTTGCTAATGCCAGGCCAAACCCGAGAATTGCTGCATGAGGCAATGCCTGACAAAGCGCCATCAATTCGTCATGGGCGGCAGGCGTCATTCGCTTTACTTTCATACCTGCTTCCATCAGGTGTTGCTCGATGAAGGTCGAAGGTGAATCACTTTCATCCAGACAAATTGCAACGGTGCGCCCCTGAACGGAGAGTTTGGGCGAAAACATCGGATTGATACCAACGAAAGGTTGAAGAGGCGAGGCATCCTTCAATGTTTTGTAAAACGGCTCCTGAACAGAGCAGGCAGGTCGGGTATTTGCAGCGGTTTTAATGTGGCGAGGGGGCTTGCCCCCGTTGGGTTGCGCAGCAGCCCCAAAATCCGCAGCCGCGGTATTTCAGAAATACCGCATGCACTGGTTTTGCGACTGCTGCGCAGCCGAACGGGCGCAAGCCCCCTCGCCACAAGGTCCTCGCTCTACTTGGACAAAAACCGCATCCCTTCCTCCAACCCCCGCAACGTCAGCGGATACATCCGGTCTTCAATCAAATCCCGCACGATGTTGGTTGACGAGGTATAGCCCCAGGTATCTTTCGGATACGGGTTAATCCAGATGAGCTTCTTGTACTTCTCCATGAAACGCTGCATCCACAGATAGCCCGGCTCTTCATTCCAGTGCTCGACGCTGCCGCCAGCCTGGGTGATTTCGTAGGGCGCCATGGCGGCGTCGCCGATGAAGATCACTTTGTAGTCGGCGCCGTACTTGTGCAGCAGATCCTGGGTCGAAAAACGCTCGGAGGTGCGGCGCATGTTGTTCTTCCACACCGACTCATACACGAAGTTGTGGAAGTAGAAGTACTCCAGATGCTTGAACTCGGTCTTGCAGGCCGAGAACAGTTCTTCGCAGATCTTCACGTGGGCGTCCATCGAACCGCCGATGTCGAACAGCAGCAGCAACTTGACGGTGTTGCGTCGTTCCGGGCGCATCTGGATGTTCAGCAGGCCGGCATCGCGGGCGGTGTGGTCGATGGTGCCGTCGATATCCAACTCTTCCGCCGCACCCTGGCGAGCAAACTTGCGCAGACGGCGCAGGGCGACCTTGATGTTGCGCGTACCGAGTTCCACCGAATCGTCGAGGTTCTTGTACTCGCGCTGATCCCAGACCTTGACCGCTTTGCCCTGGCGCTTGCCGGCATCACCGACGCGAATACCTTCCGGGTTGAAACCGCCGGAGCCGAACGGACTGGTGCCGCCGGTGCCGATCCATTTGTTGCCGCCGGCGTGGCGTTCCTTCTGTTCTTCCAGGCGTTTCTTGAATTCTTCGATCAGCTTGTCGAGGCCGCCGAGGGACTGGATCTGCGCCCGCTCTTCATCACTCAGTGAACGCTCGAATTCCTTGCGCAGCCAGTCTTCGGGAATCAACGCCTGAAGGTGGTCGTCGAGTTTTTCCAGGCCATTGAAGTAGGCACCGAAGGCTCGGTCGAACTTGTCGAAATGCTTTTCGTCCTTCACCAGGATCGCACGGGCCAAGTAATAAAACTCGTCCATGTCGGCGAAGACCACGCGCTGTTTCAGCGCGTTGATCAGGTCCAGCAGCTCGCGCACCGAGACCGGCACCTTGGCGGCGCGCATTTCATTGAACAGGTTGAGCAGCATGGCAATCGCCTCCGCTTTTGTTAAAAAAAGCGATACTTAGCGAGAGCCGCGACGGCTCATGAATGCCAGACGCTCAAGCAGTTGCACGTCCTGTTCGTTCTTCACCAGGGCCCCGGCCAGCGGCGGGATAGCCTTGGTCGGATCACGTTCGCGCAGCACCGCTTCGCCGATGTTGTCGGCCATCAGCAGTTTCAGCCAGTCCACCAGCTCGGAGGTCGAAGGCTTCTTCTTCAGGCCCGGCACTTTGCGCACGTCGAAGAACACGTCCAGCGCTTCGCTGACCAGGTCTTTCTTGATGTCCGGGTAGTGCACATCGACGATCCGCTGCATCGTCACGCGATCCGGGAAGGCGATGTAGTGGAAGAAGCAGCGGCGCAGGAACGCGTCCGGCAGCTCTTTCTCGTTGTTGGAAGTAATGATGATGATCGGGCGTTTCTTCGCCTTGATGGTCTCGTCGATCTCGTAAACGTAGAACTCCATCTTGTCGAGTTCTTGCAGCAAGTCGTTCGGGAACTCGATGTCAGCCTTGTCGATTTCGTCGATCAGCAGGATCACCCGCTCGTCAGCCTCGAAGGCTTCCCACAGCTTGCCCTTTTTCAGGTAGTTGCGAACGTCGTGGACCTTTTCCGTGCCCAGCTGCGAGTCGCGCAGACGGCTGACCGCGTCGTACTCGTACAGGCCTTGATGCGCCTTGGTCGTGGACTTGATGTGCCAGGTAATCAACCTGGCGCCAAAGGACTCGGCCAGTTGCTCGGCCAGCATCGTCTTGCCAGTGCCCGGCTCGCCCTTGACCAGCAGCGGACGCTCCAGGGTGATGGCGGCGTTGACCGCCAGCTTCAGGTCATCGGTGGCGACGTAGGCCTGGGTGCCTTCGAACTTCATCTGCTAATCCTCGAACGGTAGCGCCGACCTGAACGGGCAGGGCGGGACGGAATAAATGTGATATCCGACTATAACGCGCTGCCCGGTCGACTGTGAACGCAGACGGGTTATTCAGTCTCTGAATGGGACGTCACATCTTGACTCAGCCCGCATCCGGCTTCGGCTGTTCATACCGCGCATTGAACGCCTGGACAAAACCATTGCGCAAAATCTGCAAAAACGCCTGGAACGCGCTGATATCTTGCTGATGTACGTTGCCGCTGAGTTCGACTTTTGTGGCGAACTGGTTCTTGCGCTGGTTTTTCAATACGGTTTCGGTGCTGCCGACGATGGCTTCCCAGACCGAGCGCAAGATGCCTTTGTTCTTGTTCTCGACGTCCTGCTGCCAATTGAACACTTCGACGTCGCGCAGCAGCGGTTTGATGTAGCCCTTGAGCTGGCCTTTGTTGGCTTCGGCTTCGATCACCACATCGCCGTGGCCGGCGTTGAAGTCGAATTTGCCGTAGGCCGAGGCGAAGTCGTTCATGCGTTTTAGTTCGATGTCCTTGGCCCGCAGGCGGAATTCGAAGTCTTCGAAATTGCTCAAGGGATCGAAGGTGGCGGTGGCTTCCAGCGGCGCGTGGCCCAGCAGCAGGGCTTTGCCATCGAAGCGGGCGTCGCGCTTGCCTTCGGTGTCGACCACGTTAGTCAGGTTATAGAGGGTGGCGTTGACCTGGGTGGCGTTCATGTTTACCGGTGGGCTGGAACTGAAGTTTCGAAAACTGATTTTGCCGTCGTCGATCCGTACTTCGTTCAGGGTGATCGGCAGCAGTTTGCTCAATTGAGCGCGCCAGTCGGTGCCGCGACCGGTCTGGGAATTCTGCTTGTTGGCACCGCCATCGACGAAGTTCACTTCGGGCTGGATGAACTGGACCTCGGCCACCACGGCATGGTCGTACCAGAGCGAATGCCAACTGACCGAAAGGTCGATCAGCGGCGCGGTAACGAAGGGGACGGGGACTTTGCCGTCGACCTTGACGATCTTCAGTCCGTTGATTTTGTAGGCGCCGCGCCACAGGGCGAGGTCCACGTCGGTGACCTGGCCACGGTAATCACCCATGTCGGCCAGCTTGTCGTTGAGATAATTGCGCACCAGGTAGGGCAGGGCAATGTCCAGGGCAACCAGCAATACAACGAGGCCGGCAACGGTCCATAGGGGCCAACTGTATCGACGCTTCATGATGGCAATTCCTTGGCGGTGTACAGCCATTGACTACGGGCGTTACCGGACGTTCGACCTGACTGGACGACCATCGGCAACAGGCATACCTTGGAACGCTCATTCAACGCTGCATAAGGACCCAGCCATGAGTCGTATTTTTGCTGACAACGCCCATTCCATCGGCAATACGCCGCTGGTACAGATCAACCGTATTGCGCCGCGCGGCGTGACCATTCTGGCCAAGATCGAGGGGCGCAACCCTGGTTATTCGGTCAAATGCCGGATCGGCGCGAACATGATCTGGGACGCCGAAAGCACCGGCAAACTCAAGCCTGGCATGACCATTGTGGAGCCGACTTCGGGCAACACCGGCATCGGCCTGGCGTTTGTCGCCGCCGCCCGTGGTTACAAGCTGATGCTGACCATGCCGGCGTCCATGAGTATCGAACGGCGCAAGGTGCTCAAGGCCCTGGGGGCTGAATTGGTGCTGACCGAGCCGGCCAAGGGCATGAAGGGCGCGATTGAAAAGGCTGCGGAAATTCTCGCCAGTGATCCATCCAAGTACTTCATGCCGGCGCAGTTCGACAACCCGGCCAACCCGGCCATCCACGAAAAAACCACCGGCCCGGAAATCTGGAACGACACCGACGGCGCGGTTGATGTGTTGGTAGCAGGCGTTGGAACCGGTGGAACCATTACCGGTGTGTCGCGGTATATCAAGAATACCCAGGGCAAACCGATTCTCTCGGTAGCGGTGGAGCCGGTGTCGTCGCCGGTGATTACCCAGAAGCTGGCCGGTGAAGAGATCAAGCCGAGCCCGCACAAGATCCAGGGCATCGGTGCCGGTTTTGTGCCGAAAAACCTCGATTTGTCGATCGTCGACCGGGTTGAACTGGTGACCGATGACGAATCCAAGGCCATGGCCCTGCGCCTGATGCAGGAAGAAGGGATTTTGTGCGGTATCTCGTGTGGTGCCGCGATGGCAGTGGCGGTGCGTCTGGCCGAAACCCCGGAAATGCAGGGCAAGACTATAGTTGTGATTCTGCCGGACTCCGGCGAACGTTATCTGTCGAGCATGTTGTTCAGTGATCTGTTTACGGAGGCAGAAAACCAGCAGTAACTAGATGACCATTGTGGCGAGGGGGCTTGCCCCCGTTGGGTCGCGGAGCGGCCCCAAGTCAGGCACTTCGGTATATCAGGTAAATTTGCGCTTACCGATTTTGCGACTGCTTCGCAGCCGAACGGGGGCAAGCCCCCTCGCCACAGGTATGAAGGTTGACGCGGGTCAGCCTTCGTTCAGGAACCTTATGTTAATAAGTGCTTTGTTGCGCAATCCTTAACACTGAATCTTCAGTTATGTGGGTTTTTCCCCGGGCCGGTAGTGGTTATCATGGCCGGCTGCCACGTCGGGTAGATGGCGCGGTGCAAAGTTGCTTATTCTCAAGGAGTCGTTGATGACCTTTTCCCTGGCCGCGAAAGCGTCGGTGTTGCTGTTATTCCTCGGCAGTACGCTCTATGTGCATTTGCGCGGCAAGGCACGCCTGCCGGTCCTGCGGCAGTTCGTCAACCATTCGGCGCTGTTCGCGCCCTATAACGCGTTGATGTACCTGTTCTCCGGCGTTCCGTCCAAACCGTACCTGGACCGCAGCAAGTTCCCGGAACTGGACGTGCTTCGGGACAACTGGGAAGTCATCCGCGACGAAGCCATGCACCTGTTCGACGAAGGCTATATTCGCGCCGCCGAAAAGAACAACGACGCCGGTTTCGGCTCGTTCTTCAAGAAGGGCTGGAAGCGTTTCTACCTCAAGTGGTACGACAAACCCTTGCCATCGGCTGAAGCCTTGTGCCCGAAAACCGTGGCACTGGTTAGCAGCATCCCCAATGTCAAAGGCGCCATGTTTGCCCTGTTGCCGGGCGGCAGCCATCTCAACCCGCACCGCGACCCGTTCGCCGGCTCCCTGCGTTATCACCTCGGGCTGTCGACACCTAACTCCGACGATTGCCGCATCTTTGTCGACGGCCAGGTCTACGCCTGGCGTGACGGCGAAGACGTGATGTTCGACGAGACCTACGTGCACTGGGTCAAGAACGAAACCGAAAAGACCCGGGTCATCCTGTTCTGCGACATCGAACGACCACTGAGCAACCGCATCATGACCCTCATCAACCGCTGGGTCAGCGGCCTGCTGGGGCGCGCCACCGCCCCGCAAAACCTGGATGATGAGCGCGTTGGCGGGATCAACCAGGCTTACGCCTGGAGCAAGAACTTCAGCGACAAGTTTAGCGGTGTGGTGAAACAGTGGAAGCGTCGGCACCCCAAGGCTTACCGCGTGCTGCGGCCAGTGTTGGCGGTGGTGGTGTTGACGTTGTTGGGGTATTGGTTGTTTGGTTAAACCGGCAACTGAACAAAAAACCGCTCTGTATGAGCGGTTTTTTTATGCGAGCCAGAAAACTCGCAAAGCGCCACAGACCGACGCAAGCGATTAAACTCCCTCCCCGCATACCGCCCTGAAAGCCTGGCTTTCCCTTTGGCTGGCTCGCGCACTTGCTCAATGAAGGCGCAGCACACATGCAGTGTGCTGCCATACACCCCATGGAATAGGCGACTCCCATTGAATCAATCCCTCAAGCCCGGCGAAAACACCACCCTCGATCTGCCCAAAGGGCACGTCGTGGTCACCCATGCTGCTGGCGACAACCTGGACGTTAACCTCACGGCCTTCCTCGTCACCGAGACCGGCAAGGTGACGGATGACAGCGGTATGGTTTTCTTCAACGCGCCGGAACACGCGTCCGGTGCCGCCATGTTTATCGCACCGGTCACACAAAGTGGCACCGTCAGCCACCGCATCGGCTTTGATCTGTCCCGCCTTCCGGCCAGTATCACCAAGATCGCCATTACCCTGACGCAAGATGGCAGCGCCGGTGGTTTTGCTGCGGTGAAGGATCTGCGCGCGCAAGTGATTGTCGGCGACCAGGTCCTGGAGCTCGCGCCCGGTTCGTTCTCTCAAGAGACCGGGATTATCGTGCTTGAGTTATACGTTCGAAACGGCCAGCTCAAGGCACGTTCGGTATGGCAGGGGTTCGCTTCGGGCCTGGCCGGGCTCTGCGGTCTCTACGGGATTGAAGTGGACGACGAAGCGCCATCTGCTCCGCCGGTTTCGGCAACGCCCGCGCCGAAACCCGTCAATATCGCCAAGTCCGTTATCACCCTGGACAAGCCTGGCACTAGCCACAAGGTGTCATTGGAAAAAGGCCCGTCCGCACCAAAGGTCATTCGGGTCAGCGCGACTTGGATTGATAACGGCGATGGCGAGGACAATGACGATCTCGACCTGAGGATCGGCATCCTTCGGCCGGATGGCCGGATGTCCATCATTCAGGCGCCCGACAAGAGCGGTGCGTTTGACGTCGATCCGTTCGTTTTCCACACTGGCGACGTGGTCAGCGCCAGCGAGTCTGCGCCGGGCATAGAAACGGTCGACATCAACCCGGCCATCTCCCAGCGCATGGGCGGGAAGGTTGCGCTGGTCTGCAGCGTTTACTCCGCCGTGGACAACGGGGCAGTCTCGGTGGCTTCGCTGAAACCGAAAATGCGCATGGAATACGGCGACCAGATCGTCGAGTGCGCTTTCGAGTTCAAGGACGGTTTTTTCAGCAGCGCGATTTACACCTACGTGATCGGTCTGATCGAAATCGATCTGGATCACATTGAGCTGAGCCCGTCCGGCAAGACCTCCAAGAGCACCAGTGAAGCGACCCCTTGGCTGTCGCGCAAGGGTGACAAACTGGAGATCACCATGGATGGCCCCGCTGTATTCAAAGGCTATCCGCCGGAAAACAGCGGCAACAAACGTTACGTCTGAGTCCGTGTGACTGGCGCGTGGCACTCCTTGAGTTGTCACGCGCCAGAGGTACGCAGTTCAGGCTTGGCGGGCCTTCGCGGCAAGTCATTGCAATCCATGTCGAGCGTTGGTTATAGTCGGCGCTCGCCTGCTTCCCCCAGCACGGCCCTCAAAAAAGATCAGCCCATGCCTGCATCCCACATCAACGCGGTAGTCGATTCAGCGGTCAACGCTGGCGTCGTGCCGTGCGGGATTCAGCAGCCTGCGCAGATCAGTCATTACCCCCCTCCTGTCAGTAGCACGCCGGTGTGCGCAGTCGTATCACCGCCAGGCGTCGGCATTTCGGGCTGATCAGCTTTTTCTGCTGTTCCCTGCTCGTCTGAAAAGTCTTCGTCTGAAAAAAAACTACTGAACTTCAGCTTTGGCTGAGTTGGCTTTTTTGCCTGATGACAGGTGGTATTCATGTTTGTCCTTTCGAAAAAATCCGCGCTCGCGGCGGCGTCCACGAGCCTGTTCGTCCTGCTGTGGAGCAGCGGGGCGATCTTCTCCAAATGGGGCCTGGCCCATGCGTCACCCTTTGCCTTTCTGCTGTTTCGCTTTGTCATTGCCCTGTGCGGGTTGGTGCTGCTGGTGCCGTTGCTCAAGCTGAAACTGCCCAAGGGCGGCAAGCCGATGTTGTATGCGATGGCCACGGGTGTGGTGTTGCTGGGGGCTTATCAGATTTTCTATCTGCTGGCCCTGGACCTGAAGGTCACGCCCGGCGTCATGGCGACGATCATGGGCGTGCAGCCGATCCTCACCGTGGTGATCATGGAACGGCAGCGCTCGCTCAGCCGGATGTTCGGCCTGGCGCTGGGGCTGGCCGGGTTGATCATGGTGGTTTACCAGGGCATCGGCTTGGCCGGGATGTCGCTGGCCGGGATGCTGTTCGGGCTGCTGGCGCTGGCGAGCATGACCTTCGGTTCGATCATGCAGAAGCAAATCACCGACAATCCACTCGGCACGCTGCCGGTGCAGTACCTGGCCGGTTTGCTGGTCTGCGGGATCTTTGTACCGTTCCAGCCATTCCATTTTGAACACAGCGCGGGTTTTGTCGTGCCGGTGTTGTGGATGGGATTGGTGGTGTCGGTGCTGGCGACGCTGCTGCTGTATCGGTTGATTGCGCGGGGCAATCTGGTGAACGTCACCAGTTTGTTTTACCTGGTGCCAGCGGTGACGGCGGTGATGGATTATCTGATTTTCGGTAATCGACTGGCGCTGTTGAGCGTGTTGGGCATGCTGCTGATCATTGTCGGACTGGTCTTCGTCTTCCGAAAAACCGCTTGAAAACACAAAGGCCCGGAACCGAGTTCCGGGCCTTTTTTATTTGCTCAGCGCCTGTTCGGCCCGCACCGAATTCATGAACGCCTGCATGGCCGACGATTGAATTCGATGCCGCCGGGTGATCAACCCATAAGGCGGCAACCGCGCTTCAAACTTGATCGGCAACACGGCGAGCAAATCGCGCCCGGCATAGTCCTCGACCACTGAAACAGGCGTGACGCCGAGCATGTCAGTCTGCTGGATCAACGACAGCAGGGTCATGATCGAGGTGGTTTCGACGATGCTGTTGGGGATGTCGACCCGCGCATTGTGGAACACCTGATTGATGATCGCGCGCATCGGGCTTGGATGCTGTTGCAGCACCCAGGTCATGTTCTGCAACTCCGCCCAGCTCAGGTTTTTCTCTTGCGCCAGTGGATTCTGCGCGCCGGCAATTACGCACAAGGCTTCTTCGCCAAGGCTGTCGAACAGCAATTCTTCGGCCCGCGCACCGGCGGGAATCCGCCCCAAAACAATATCCAGTTGATCCTGCAACAGCGCCTGCACCAGAACGTCGCTGGTATCGACCTGGATGCTCATGGACAAGCGTGGATGGCTTTGTTTCAAGGTCGCGATGGTCCGGGTCAACAGCCCCGAGGCCAGCGCCGGGATCGCGCCGACCGCGACCCGGCCGAGGTTGCCGGATTCCAGCGCGACCAATTCTTCGCGCATGCCGCTGAGTTCGGCAAACACCATGCGTGCGTAATAGATGACGGTTTCCCCGAACGGGGTGGAGCGCATGCCCCGAGGCAGGCGTTCGAAGAGCTCGACGCCGAGCAAATCCTCGGCTTCGTGCAGCATCTTGGTCGCCGCCGGTTGGGTCATGCCGATGTGATCGGCGGCACGGCGCAACGAGCCGAATTCCTGCAACGCCAGCATCAGCCGCAGTTGGCGCAGACGCAGTCGACTGTGGATCACGTTAGCTTCTGGAATTCGGGTCATGGGCCGTGCTCGTAAAAAAGACTGCGGCAAGCCTGACAACAAATGTCAGGCGTTGCCAGCATTGCTGTGTCACAGCACCGATTTGGTTTTGCTGACCGGTGGTTTGCGCAGGCCCGTCAGCGCCCCCAGCACTTTGGAAATCAACGGCCAGAACAGCATCAGCAGGGCCGCCGTGGTCAGGCTGCCCACCAGCCCATTGGACCAGAAAATCCCCAGGTGCCCGTCGGAGAACAGCATCGATTGGCGGAACGCATCTTCAGCTTTGTCGCCCAACACAGCAGCGAGCACCAGCGGTGCAATCGGGTAGCCGAGTTTCTTGAACAAATAACCTAGCGCGCCGAAGCCGAGCATCAGCACCACGTCGAAGAACGAGTTGTGCACCGAGTAAGCACCGATGGCGCAGACCATGATGATGATCGGCGCAATGATCGAGAACGGAATGCGCAGGATCGAAGCGAACAACGGCACGGTGGCCAACACCACGATCAGGCTCACCACGTTACCGAGGTACATGCTGGCGATCAGGCCCCAAACAAAATCATGCTGCTCGACGAACAACGTCGGGCCAGGGTGCAGGCCCCAGATCATCAAGCCACCGAGCATCACTGCAGCGGTCGCCGAGCCTGGAATGCCCAGGGTCAGCATCGGCAGCAGGGCGCTGGTGCCAGCGGCGTGGTCGGCGGTTTCCGGGGCAATCACGCCTTCGAGTTCGCCCTTGCCGAAGTTATCGCGGTTCTTCGAGAAACGCCGGGCCAGGCTGTAGCTTATGAACGAGGCGGCGGTTGGGCCGCCGGGGGTAATGCCCATCCAGCAACCGACCAGCGTGCTGCGCACAATCGTCCACCAGTAACGCGGTAACTTGGCCCAGGTGCGCAGGATGATCATCGGCGTGATCCGCGCATGCTCGCCGCGAAACACCAGTCCTTCTTCGACGGTGCAAAGGATTTCGCCGATGCCGAACAAGCCGATTACCGCCACTTCGAAGCTGATGCCGGTCATCAAAACCGGTTGATCGAAGGTCAGGCGCAGGTTGCCGGACACGGTGTCCATGCCGACGGCGGCCATGGCGAAACCGATCATCATCGCCACCACGGTTTTCAGCGGCGGGTTCTTGCTCATGCCGATGAAGGTGCAGAACGCCAACAGGTACACCGCAAAGAACTCCGGCGAACTGAATGACATGGCGAACGCCGCGATGCGGGTCGACAGAAACGTCAGCAACAACACCCCGGCCAGCGCGCCGATCAGCGCCGAGCTGAAGGCGGCGGTCAGTGCTTCGGCGGCGCGACCTTCGCGGGCCATCGGGTAGCCGTCGAACGTGGTCGCCACCGATGAGGGCTCACCGGGGATATTAAACAGGATCGAGGTGATCGAGCCGCCGAACAGCGCGCCCCAATACATGCACGACAACAGGATGATCGCCGAGACTGGCGACATGGTGAAGGTCAGCGGCAACAGCAATGCCACGCCATTCGGGGCGCCGAGGCCGGGCAATACGCCGACCAGAATGCCCAGCAGCACGCCGATCACCATCAGGCCGATGTGGCCCGGGGTCAGGATCAGGTTCATGCCTTGCAGCAGGGAATCGAACTCGCTCATTTGAAATTTCTCCCGGCCAGGGCAATCCAGTCGCCCATCGGGCCGGCATCCAGCGGGACCTTGAACCACAGCGCGAAGATCAGGTAACTGGCGAGCACTGCACCGAGTGACACCGTGCCGATCATCCATTTGCCATACGGTTTGACCCGCACCTTGTCGCGCCACATGAACCAGGCGATGAAACAGGCCGAGGCCACATAGATACCGGTGAACGGCATCGCGCCGACGAACAGCGCAATCGGGATGAACACCGACAACACTTGCTTGAACGCACTACGGCTGACAAACGCAATGCTCAGGGCTTGCCAGCGCACCACGGTCAGTACGCCGTTGGCCACGCTGGCGGCGCTCAGCATCAGGCCGATGTAGAAGGGAAAGTAACCCGGCTCGGGGCCGGAATCGCCCCAGCCGATACCTTGTTCGATGCTGCCGAACATCACCACCGCGCCGATCAGCGCGGTGAAGAGTGCCAGGCCGAGCTCGACCCAGCGGGTGCCGACCAGCGCCGGTGAATCCGAAGAATGGGACATGAAAGCACCTCCAGAGGTGACGGCCGTGCGCAGGCGGGCGGCCGTGGACAACTCAGTTTTTCAGCCAGCCGGCTTCTTTGAAGACCGGCGTGACCCGGGCTGTGTCCTTTTCAATGTAGGCGGTCAGCGGCTCGCCTTCGAGGAAGGTCGGCACCAGCGCGTTCTGTTTGACGTAGGCCTTGAACTCCGGGGTCTCGGTGACTTTGCGCATCAGGTCGACATAGAACGCCCGTTGTTCGGCGGTGACGTCGCCGGGCATGAACACGGTGCGCGGGAAGCGGTACTGATCGATCCCCAGGCCCTGTTCGTGGCACGTCGGAACGTCGGCCCAGGATTTGTCGCCGGCAACCTTCTCGGTGTAGGCCATGCGTTCCTTGCTGAATACGCAGAGGGGTTCGACCTGGTCGCCGCGCCATTGACTGATGCTTTCGCTGGGGTTGTTGACGTTGGCGGCGATGTGTTTGCCGGCCAGTTGGGTCGCGGCTTCGCTGCCGCTCTTGAACGGGATGTACACCAGTTTGCTATTTGTGGTCTGGTTCAGCAGCAAGGTCAGGGTCTGATCGACATCCTTGGACTGACTGCCGCCCATGCGCAGGTTCGAAGGGTCAGCCTTGACCGCTTCGTAGAAGCCTTTGGCATCCTTCCACGGCGCGTCTTTGTAGCTCCAGAGAATGAAGTCATCTTCGGCCAGGGCTGCGACAGGGGTCAGTTCCTGCCATTGGTAGCCGAGCTTGGACACCAGCGGCAACAGGTAGATGTTGTTAGTGCCGATCACCAGTTTTTCCGGATCGCCCTTGTTCATTTTCAGGTCGAGGAAGGCTTCGGCGCCATTGCCGCCGCCCTTGTTGAGGACGATGGTGTTCACCTCGAGGAACTTGTGTGTGGTGATGATCGACTGGATCAGCCGGCCGAGTTGATCGGTACCGCCACCGGGGCCGCCGGCCACGACGATTTCGACATTCTTGTCCGGTTGCCAGGCGTGAGCGAGAGCGGGAAGGGCGCCGGCGGCGACCAGCGTGCAGCCAAGAAACAGACGGGATGTGCGACGGACGAATGCATTTCGCATGGAAGGGCCTCGTTTTTTTGTAGTTGTTATAAGTGGCTTGTCGATGCTTGGAAGCTGCAAGCCTGGCCTGAGTGTGTGAAGGACCGGGGCCGGCGTCTAGTCAAAACAATACATACACCGATAGCCTGGGGTTATAGGTCTGGGCGGGAAAATCGGTGATTCGCGCTGAAGGCTTTGCGCCAGAGCGGTTTGAGGGGAAAGTCGGTATAGGCGGCCTAAGCTGAAAGTGGCCTGAAAACAGGCTTTGCCATAACCCGAGGCTATCGCCGTATCTCAATCATTGATTAGACGGTTATCAGCCAGCCTTCGATAGTGCTCATCAGCGCCGCCCTGAAGCGGCAATGCGGTATCACACAAAAATAATAAATCGAGGTACGCACCATGGCTCGTCCCAGTGCTTCCCTGCATCTGCCTGGCGCAGTTGCCCAACCGATCACAGCAGCCTCGACGCCGTTGGCCGTAACCAGCAAGGCCAGCAGTGTTCGCTGGAGGATCTTCGCGATCATCTTCGCGTTGACCATGGTTAATCTGATCGACCGGGTCTCGCTGTCGATTGCGATGCCGACCATTGCCCACGAGTTTTCGCTCTTGCCAAGCATGCAAGGGCTGATCCTCAGCAGCTTCTTCTGGGCGTATGCGTTGTTGCAGATTCCGGGCGGCTGGATGATCGATCGTTTCGGGCCGCACCGGGTGATCAGCTGGTCCACCGGGTTGTGGGGCACGTTCCAGGTCATCGCCGCATTCGCTACGGGCGGCTTGTCGTTGCTGTTTGCCCGTGTCGCGCTTGGTGCAGCGGAAGCGCCGTTGTTCCCTTCGGGCGGCAAGCTGATTTCCCTGTGGCTGGCACCGAGCGAGCGCAGTCGCGGTGCGGTGCTGATGGACAGTGGCAGCCCGTTGGGCGTGGCGTTGGGCGGGTTGATCATTGCTTACCTGATTGCTTCGCTGGATTCGTGGCGCCTGGCGTTTGTGATCGCCGGCATCGCGACACTGGTACTGGCCTGGCTGGCTCGGCGTTATCTGCGCGATGACCCGGCGACTCACCCGCAGGTGAATGCCGAGGAACTCGAGAAAATCAACGCAGGCCGCGCAACCCCGGCTGCCGAAGCGGCGCGGGTGCCGGTCAAAGGGCTGGGCATTGCTGCCCGTTCGCTGAGTGGTTTGCTGATCGGTCGCGCCAGTTGGGCGATGGTGTATTTCGGGCTGCTGACCTGGGGACCGAGTTATCTGGCGCAGGCCCGCGGGTTTGATATCAAAGGCA
Source organism: Pseudomonas nunensis (assembly GCF_024296925.1). NCBI lineage: Bacteria > Pseudomonadati > Pseudomonadota > Gammaproteobacteria > Pseudomonadales > Pseudomonadaceae > Pseudomonas > Pseudomonas nunensis. The sequence continues at coordinate 4,558,643 of NZ_CP101125.1, read as the reverse complement.
TAGGCGCAGCGACGTTTGTGATCTTCGTGTGCGGCGCGTTGGGTTCGTTGACTGGCGGTTTCCTCTGCGACGGGCTGATCCGCAAAGGCGTCAGCCGTGGCGTGGCGGTCAAGAGCCTGCTGGCGTTTTCCGGTTTGGTGGCCCTCGGCGCGTTCCTGCTGTTGCCAACCCTGAGCAATCCTTTTGCGGCCGTGGCGTTGTTGGCCATGACCGCGTTTTTTCTTATGTGGGGCAGCCTCTACTGGAGCTTCCCGGCGTTGCTGGCGGCGCCGGCGCGGGTCGGGTTGATCGGCGGCGTGATGAACATGGCCGGCAGTACCGGCGGGATCGCGGTGCCGATTCTGGTGGGCGTCATCCTGCAAATGGCCGGTGGTTTTGCGCCGGTGCTGGGGTTCTTTGCGGTGTGCTCGGCGATCTTCGTTTTGGCCACGTTGTTCATCAGTCTGGATGAGGTGCGTTATGGGTGAGCATTGGAACGGCCCGATCATCGACGCCCATCATCACTTTTGGGACCCGTCGATCAATGATCATCCGTGGCTGGCGCCGGAGGCCAATATTCCGTTTCGCTACGGTGACTACAGCGCGATCAAGCGTCGCTATTTTCCCGAAGATTATTTCGCCGATGCAGGCGCTCACAACGTCGTACAAACGGTGTACATCGAGACCGAATGGAACCCGCAGGACCCGATTGGCGAAACCCGTTTCATCGAAGGCTTGGCCGCTCGTTATGGCGTGCCCAACGCGATTGTTGCGCAAGCCTGGCTCGATCACCCGGACGCCATCGCGGTGCTCAGCGAGCAAGCGAGTTTCAAGTGCGTGCGCAGCGTTCGCCACAAACCCGGTGGCCCGACCGCGCCGTCGCAGGTTGGCCATGTGCGCAGCCTGATGAGCGACGAACACTGGCGCCGCAGTTACGCCGCGCTGCAGGGGCTGGGTCTGCATTTCGACTTGCAAACACCTTGGTGGAACCTGCATGAGGCCGAACGCCTGGCCCGGGATTTTCCCGGCACCACGCTGATTCTCAACCACGCCGGTTTGCCCAGCGATCGCAGTGCCGAAGGCCTGGCCGGTTGGCGCCTGGCGATGGCGCGGCTGGCCCAGTGGCCGAACGTGCAGGTGAAGATTTCCGGCCTAGGCCAGGGTGGTCAGGCGTGGCGCGCTAAAGACAATGCGTGGATCGTGCGCGAAGTGATTGCGATGTTCGGCAGCGAGCGGGCGATGTTCGCCAGCAACTTTCCGGTGGACAGTTTGTGCGGCTCGTTCGACGCCATTTACAGCGGTTTCAAATCCATCGTTGCTGACCGGCCACGCGCCGATCAGGAGCGACTTTTCTACAGCAACGCGCAGCGGGTTTATCGCTGCGAACCTTGCGCCATCGACCGGACATGGCCTGACGCCTTGAGGAGTGAAGCATGAACAAAACCACCATCGCCATGGTCCTGGGGGACCCGGCGGGCATCGGCCCGGAACTGATCGCACGCCTGCTCGGCGAGCCTGCTGTACGCAGTCAGGCGAACGTGATCCTGATTGCCGACGAGGCTGAAATGCAGCGCGGCATGCGCATTGCCGGCGTGACCTTTCCTTATCGGCGCGTGGAGTCGCTGGAGTCGCTGTCGTTCGTCGATGACACGCCGCTGTTCTACGATTTTCGCGGCGACACCCTCGGTGAATTTCCGCGCAGTGAGGCCAGTGTGATTGGCGGTCGCTACAGCCTCGACACCCTGGAAAAAGCCCTGCGCCTGACCGAGGCCGGCACCACCAATGCGGTGCTGTTCGGGCCGTTGAACAAGACCTCGCTGCACATGGCCGGCATGGCGCACAACGATGAGCTGCACTGGTTCGCCGAGTTGCTGGACTTCCACGGTCCGTTCTGCGAATTCAACGTGCTCGACAATCTCTGGACATCGCGAGTGACCTCCCACGTGGCCCTGGCCGAAGTGCCGGGGATGCTCAGCCAGGCACGGGTGGTGGAAGCGATTCAATTGATCGATACCGCCCTCAAGCGTAACGGCCTGGAAAAACCGCGCATCGGCGTGTGCGGCTTGAACCCGCATAACGGCGACAACGGCTCGTTCGGTCGTGAAGAACTGGACATCATTGGTCCTGCGGTGCGTTCGGCCCAGGCGTTGGGGATTGCGGCTGAAGGGCCGTATCCGGGGGACACGATTTTCCTCAAGGTCCAGGGCGATGCGAGTGCCTTCGACGCGGTAGTGACGATGTACCACGACCAGGGGCAGATCGCGATCAAGTTGATGGGCTTCTCCCGTGGCGTGACGGTGCAGGGCGGCTTGCCGATCCCGATCACCACCCCGGCCCACGGCACCGCGTTTGACATCGCGGGGCAGGGCAAGGCGAACGTCGGCGCGATCCGCCAGGCATTCGAGATTGCCTGCCGGATGGGCACCAACAACTACTGAAAACCACGCAATCCCCCCACCCCCTGTGGGAGCGGGCTTGCTCGCGAATGCGGTGGGTCAGGCGGCATCAATGTCGACTGACACGGCCTCTTCGCGAGCAAGCCCGCTCCCACAGGGTTTTGCATTGATCACACAATCAAGCAACACCACCAGCCTCCAATGTGGGAGCGGGCTTGCTCGCGAATGCGGTGAGTCAGGCGACATCAATGTCGACTGATACGGCCCTTTCGCGAGCAAGCCCGCTCCCACATTTTTTTTGTGTGAGGGCTGATAACCCGATCTACCGGATAACCGCTTGCTGCGATCACCCCAGGTTATCGCCGGATACGCATAAGTGATTATCCGCCACCCCCAAGCGCTGGCTAAAGTCGGCCCATCGAATGACCAGAACCGGCCGCCCGAGCGGTTCTGCGCAGCGACTCAACAACTACAAAAAGCCGGCAGCGCAAGGAACTGTATTCATGAAAATCAAAGCAATCCGTACCCGCGTTTTCGAGTGGAAAGGCAAAGTCGTCCCACCGCAAGCGCACTTCTGCACCAACGCCAGCGACATCCTGTTCGAGCGCGGCGATGCCATGGGCTCGTTCCGTTTCCACGGCTGGCTGGTGGTTGAAGTCGAGACCGACACCGGTCTTGTCGGCATCGGTAACTGCGCCCTGGCGCCGCGTGTGGCCAAGGAAATCATCGACACCTACCTGGCGCCGATCGCCATCGGCGAAGACCCGTTCGACAACGAATATATTTGGCAGAAGATGTACCGCCAGAGCCACGCCTGGGGCCGCAAAGGCATCGGCATGGCGGCGATCTCGGCAATCGACATCGCGATCTGGGACATCATGGGCAAAGCCGTCAACAAGCCGGTGTTCAAACTGCTCGGTGGCCGCACCAAGGAAAAGATCTGGACCTACGCGTCCAAACTCTACGCCAACGACAACCTCGACCTGTTCCTCGAAGAAGCCCAGGGTTATCTGAACCAGGGCTTCACCGCGCTGAAAATGCGTTTCGGCTATGGCCCGAAAGACGGCCCGGCGGGTATGCGCAAGAACATCGAACAAGTGCGCGCCCTGCGTAACCTCGCCGGCCCCGACATTGACATCATGCTCGAATGCTACATGGGCTGGACCCTGGAATATGCACGCCGCATGTTGCCCAAACTCGCTGAATTCGAACCGCGCTGGCTGGAAGAACCGGTGATCGCCGACGACATCGAAGGCTACATCGAGCTGAAGAAAATGGGGATCATGCCGATCTCCGGCGGCGAGCATGAGTTCACCTCTTACGGCTTCAAAGACCTGCTGGAACGTCGCGCCGTGGACGTGATCCAGTACGACACCAACCGCGTCGGCGGCATCACCGCGGCGCGCAAGATCAACGCTATGGCCGAAGCCTGGTCGGTACCGGTCATCCCTCACGCCGGGCAGATGCACAACTATCACCTGACCATGTCCACCACCGCCTCGCCGATGGCCGAGTTCTTCCCGGTGTTCGACGTCGAAGTCGGCAACGAACTCTTCTACTACGTGTTCAAGGGCGAGCCGCAACCGGTCAACGGCTACATCCAACTCGACGACAACACGCCGGGTCTGGGACTGGAAATCTCCGATGAGTACTTGAGCGACTTCAACATCATCGAGTGATCTTTCAAGCGCCGCAGTCAGCGGCGCTATCCACGATTTTCTGGAGGGCCGGACATGCGCCTGATTCAATTTGAAAACACAGCCGGCGAACGCCAGGTCGGCCTCGTCGAGGGTTCACAGGTCCAGGTGCTGAACGGTACCCGCAGCACCCGTGAACTGGCGCTCGCCGCGATTCGCGGGCAACGCAGCCTGCAAGATGAAGTCAGCTGGCGCGGCACCGAGCCGGGCCCGGATTACCTGCAACTGCTGCAACAGGGGCGGGTGTTGCCGCCGCTGGACCACGAAGACCCGGCGCATTGCCTGATCAGCGGCACCGGCCTGACCCATTTGGGCAGCGCCTCGGCCCGGGACAAAATGCATCAGCAGGACGGCGCCATTGAAGCCGGCATGACCGACACCATGCGCATTTTCAAGTGGGGCCTGGAGGGTGGCAAACCGTTGGCAGGGCAGGTCGGTGCTCAGCCGGAATGGTTCTATAAAGGTGACGGCAATATCGTCGTGCGCCCTGGCGCAGATTTTCCGGTGCCACCGTTTGCCGAAGACGCCGGCGAAGAACCGGAGCTGACTGGCCTGTATGTGATCGGCGACGACGGCCAGCCGTATCGCCTCGGTTATGCGCTGGGCAACGAGTTCTCTGACCATGTGATGGAGCGGCGCAATTACCTATACCTCGCGCACTCCAAACTGCGCTTCTGCGCCTACGGCCCGGAGCTACGCGTCGGTGAACTGCCCAAGCACCTGGCCGGCACCAGCCGCATCGTGCGCAACGGCGAAACCCTTTGGGAAAAAGAATTTCTCAGCGGCGAAGACAACATGTGCCACAGCCTCGCCAACCTCGAATTCCACCACTTCAAATACGCACAGTTTCTGCGTCCCGGCGATGTCCACGTGCACTACTTCGGCACCGCCACGCTGTCGTTTGCCGACGGCGTCAAAACCCAGCCCGGCGACCGCTTCCAGATCAGCCTCGCCGAGTTCGGCGCCCCCTTGGAAAACGGCATCGGCGAAAGCGCCCAGCCGCTGGCCATCGGACAGGTTCGAGCGCTTTGAGCCCGAAACACCCAGCCGAACTCAAATATTGAACCGCATGAAAATCGGCTCCCTTTCCCCCTCTCCCCCCTGGGGAGAGGGCTGGGGTGAGGGGTGGATCTTAAATCCTCCAACATCTTCAACCACTGGCGCAGTCAGCCGGTGAAGGAACCCCCAATGACCACGCTACTCGGACACAACTACATCGGCCCCCACCGCAGCGCCAACGGCACCGTGCAACTGCAAAGCCTCGACGCCACCACCGGCGAACCACTGCCGGGCACCTTCTTTCAGGCCACCGAAGCCGAAGTGGATGCCGCCGCCAAATCTGCCGCCTCCGCCTACCCGATCTACCGCAACCTGAGCGCAGAAAAACGTGCGACCTTCCTCGACGCCATCGCCGATGAAATCGATGGCCTGGGCGACGAGTTCGTCGCCACTGTGTGCCGCGAAACCGCATTGCCCGCCGGGCGCATCCAGGGTGAGCGCGGGCGCACCAGCGGTCAGCTGCGACTGTTCGCCAAAGTCCTGCGTCGCGGTGATTTCTATGGCGCGCGCATCGACCGCGCCTTGCCCGAGCGCCAGCCCTTGCCGCGCCCGGACCTGCGTCAGTACCAGATCGCGCTCGGGCCAGTCGCCGTGTTTGGCGCCAGCAACTTTCCACTCGCATTTTCCACGGCGGGCGGCGATACCGCGTCGGCACTGGCCGCCGGGTGCCCGGTGGTGTTCAAGGCTCACAGCGGCCATATGGCAACCGCCGAATGGGTGGCGGACGCGATCCTGCGCGCCGCCGAGCGCACCGGCATGCCGGCCGGAGTGTTCAACATGATTTATGGCGGGGGTGTCGGCGAATGGCTGGTCAAGCACCCGGCGATCCAGGCGGTGGGCTTCACCGGTTCGCTCAAGGGCGGCAATGCCCTGAGCCACATGGCCGCGACCCGGCCGCAGCCGATCCCGGTATTTGCCGAGATGTCGAGCATCAACCCGGTGTTCCTGCTGCCCGAGGCACTGGCGGTGCGTGGCGAGCAGATTGCCGCGCAACTGGCGGGTTCGGTCACGCTGGGGTGTGGCCAGTTCTGCACCAATCCTGGCCTGGTGATCGGCCTGCGCTCGCCGCAGTTCAGCGCGTTCCTGCAGCAGTTTTGCGCGCATATGAATGAGCAACCGGCACAAACCATGCTCAATGCCGGCGCGTTGATCAGCTATGGCCTGGGCCTCGGCGCGTTGCACGAGCATCCGGGGCTGACGCACCTGGCGGGCCAACCGCAGCAGGGCGGACAGGCTCAGCCGCAAGTGTTCAAGGCTGATGTCAGCCTGTTGCTCAAGGGTGATGAGCTGCTTCAGGAAGAAGTCTTCGGCCCGACCACCATCGTCATCGAAGTCGAGGATCAGGCGCAGTTGGCGGCAGCGCTACAGGGCTTGCGCGGACAGCTCACAGCGACGTTGATTGGCGAGGCGGACGAACTTCTGGAGTACCGCTGGTTGGCGGAAATGCTTCAGGAAAAAGTCGGTCGGATTCTGCTCAATGGCTATCCGACCGGCGTGGAGGTTTGCGACGCGATGGTGCATGGCGGGCCGTATCCGGCGACGTCGGATTCGCGCGGAACCTCGGTCGGGACACTGGCGATCAATCGTTTCCTGCGGCCGGTGTGTTTCCAGAATTATCCGGACGCGCTGCTGCCCGAGGCGCTGCAGAACGCTAATCCGTTGGGGATTCGCCGGTTGGTGGACGGGGAGATAAGTGCGCAGGCGTTGTAGTCCTTGGCGGCGTTTGTGCGGGAGGGAAAGAGCGCTCCTACAGCGGGTGTGGGGGATGACGCGGCAGCGTACAACTTTCCAAGACGTTTCCTACGACGTACCCTGTTGCCGCGTTTCGGTATCGACCTCTATAGTTTGGGCTCGCGGAAAACACCGCGACTGACCTTGGCCGGTCGAGGAGGGACGCAACACTGTCCATAACACCCTTTCAGGCGTTTTTGTCTGAGAGGGTGTTTTTATGGCGGCTGTGCGTGGGACACCTGCGGGTGTGCCGGTGTCCCTACCCCGGTCGGCCAACCTGCGTACAGCTGCCACCTCTTTCGCTTGGCCGCGAACGGTGGAAGCTCCAACTATCTTTTGTAGGGAATTCTACCAATGCACGACCAAATCATGCCGCGTTACCTCCCCATCGACACCTACGACGCCGACAATCCAGTCCTCTATATCAATACTCACCGAGAACTCAGCGACATCGCCGCTTGCGCGATGCACCGCTTCAGCGTGATCCGCGACCTGACCGACACCCTGACCAGCCTCAACCTTACCGGCATTTCCGACTGCGACCTGACCCGTGTCACCAGCGCCGTCCACCTGCTGGCGCGCGAAGGCTGCGCGATGCTCAATGTGGTCCAGGCCCGGGCGCGGCAGCGCGAAGACGGCTACAAAGCGACGGTATAACGACAAACACAAAAACCTGTGGGAGCGGGCTTGCTCGCGAAAGCGGTGTGTCAGTCAATATTAATGTCGACTGACACGGCCTCTTCGCGAGCAAGCCCGCTCCCACAGGGTTATCACTTGGCTACAGATCGATTACGGCTTGGCCAGCTCTGGCACCTTCACCGCCGCTGGCTTCAACACCAGCCACAACGCCGCCGCAATCAACACCCCGCCATAGATGTGCGCCATCGACAACGGCTCATCCAGCAGCAACGCGCCCCACAACACGCCGAACGGCGGGATCATGAAGGTCACGGTCATCGACTTCACCGGGCCGATCGAGCTGAGCAGGCGGAAGTAAACGATGTAGGCAAACGCGGTGCACACCAGGCCCAGACCCAGCAGCGACAACCAGACACTCCAGCCGCCCCAGCTCGCCGGTGGATTGCTGATCACGCTGTAGCCGAACAGTGGCAACAGGAACAAGGTCGCGCCGAGCATGCTGCCCAGCGCCGACAAACGACTGTCGAGACCACCGGCATGATCGAGCCAGCGGCGGGCGAGGAATCCGGCGAAGCCGTAGCAGGTGGTCGCGAGCAGGCAGGCGAGGGCGCCCATCAGCAATTGCATGTCGAACGCCACCGGGCCGGCGCGGGTCAGTACGCCGACGCCAAACAGGCCGAGGAATACCCCGCCGAGTTTGGCGGCGGTGAGTTTTTCATGGAAGAACAGCCCGCCGATCAGCACGCCCATCAACGGCGTGGTGGCGTTGAAGATCGCCGAGTATCCGGCCGGCAGCACTTGCGCGGCTACGGAATACAGGGTCGCCGGGATTCCGGAGTTGATCACCCCGAGCAGCATCACGGTCTTGAGTTTGCCTTTGAAATCCCAGCTGATGCGCATCAGCCCGAGGATCACCAGCAAGCCGACAGCGGCAATCGATACCCGGAAAAACGCCGTGGGAATGGTCCCGATCACCGGGGCGATCACGCGCATAAACAGGAAACTCGCGCCCCAGATCGCCGCCAGCGACAGTAAACGGAAAATATCGACAGGGCTCACGGTGCACTCCTTCCTTTATGGGGACGGAAGTGTTGCCGAGAGCCCTGAGGATCGCAACCGTAAATCGGGCATTAAATTTCTGTGGCGCGCGAGCTTGCCTGGGATGGGGAGCTTATTTGTGGCGAGCGAGCTTGCTCGCGCCGGGCTGCGCAGCGGCCCCACTATTTTGTGAGCGCTGCGCACTCAAGCGGGAGCAAGCTCCCTCGCCACAGGTGAATGCCTACACAGGTTTAAATAATGAAGCGCGTCACCAGCCCATTCAGGTCCACAGCCAAGCGCGACAGTTCCTGGCTGGCGGCGGAGGTCTGGGTGGCGCCGGCGGCGGTTTGGGTCGAGAGGTCGCGGATGTTCACCAGATTTTGATCGACCTCACGCGCCACCAGCGCTTGCTGTTCGGCAGCACTGGCGATCACCAGGTTGCGCTGGTTAATTTGCGAGATCGATGCAGTGATTTTTTCCAGCGCATGCCCGGCGCTGTTGGCCCGGCGCAAGGTCTGGCTGGCTTGCTCGGCGCTGCTTTGCAACGCGCTGACCGTAGCCCCGGTGCCGTGCTGGATATTGCTGATCATCAACTCGATTTCTTCGGTGGAATTCTGCGTGCGTTGAGCCAGCGAACGCACCTCGTCGGCCACCACGGCAAACCCGCGCCCGGCCTCACCGGCACGGGCCGCTTCGATGGCGGCGTTGAGTGCCAGCAGGTTGGTTTGCCCGGCAATCCCGCGAATCACTTCCAGCACCTTGCTGATGTCCTGGGCCTGAGTTGCCAGGCCTTCAGCCTGTTGCGAGGCGCCGAGCACTTCGCTCACCAGCCCTTGAATCGAAGTAATGGTTTCGCTGACTTGAACATGCCCGTGTTTGCTGTCCTCGTTCGACGCCTGGGACGCTTCGGCGCTGGACACCGCATTCGCGGCCACTTCATCCACCGCCGTGCTCATCTCGGTAACGGCAGTCGCGGCCTGTTCGATCTGATCATTCTGCTGTTGCAGGCCACGGGTGCTTTCTTCCATCACCGAACTCATTTCCTCGGCCGCGGAAGCGAGCTGCTGCGCCGAGTCGCTGATGCCACGAATGGTCGTGCGCAAATTGCTTTGCATGTCGGCCAAGGCATCGAGCAGGTGTGCCGCTTCGTCGTCGCCCTCGCTCAGCACTTTACCGCTCAAGTCACCCGAAGCGATCCGCCGGGCCACGTTCAGGGCCTGATTGATCGGCGTGGTGATACTGCGCGTCAGCAGCCATGCCAACAGCAGGGTGGCGAGCAGGGCTGTGACGATGATCGTGCCGACAATCCACTGCGCCCGCTGATACATCCGCGCGGCATCGTCGGACGCTGCATCGGCGCCTTGCTGGTTGAAACTGATCATGCTCTCCAATGTCTTGTCCAGCACGCCACCCTGAGGTGCCAGTTCCGTATTGAGGCGGGCGTAGGCCTGCTCCGACTGGCCGGCGTCGATCTGGGCGATGATCTGGTCGAGAATCGCCATGTACTTGGCCACGTCCGCGTTCAGGCTGGCGAGCATGGCCCGTTCCTGGTCACTGGAGATCAATGTCTTGTGATCGTTCAGGCGCTTGAGCAATTCCTGACGCTGGTTGATGAGGATGCCTTTGCTCTTTTCCCGCACGGCCGGTTGGCTGTTGGCGATCAACCGCAGGGATTCCAGGCGAATGGTCGCAATGTTGGCCGCGCTGTCATGAATGCTTTCGATGCTCGGCATCCACGACTCCTCAATCACTGTGGCGCTTTGGCGAAGGGTCGCCATTTGCACCAGACCGAACAGACCAACCACTACCAGCAGACTGGCCAAAACGGCAAAACTCAGACCGGCACGCAAACCTATACGCATGTTTCTGATAGACATCGAATGTGCTCCTTGGGCGTTTTGGGAGGGAGCCCTCGTGGACCGAGGATCTTGTTTTTAGGCGGGTGATGGCGGGCTATATATCAAAGTGCCATCATTTTGGTAAGACCAATCTTGGAGGCTCTGTTCCGGGCGATGCAGGGCAGAAGAAGCCAAAACGCTAATTCAGAAGGTTATTTCGCAAGGCTGTTTGCGTGCGTAACGCAGAGGATTGGGGGTGTTCAGCGGAATCGATTAAGCGCGGTCGGTATGACCGAATGGAGTGTTTATTGACCAATCGGTCGATTAAAAAACCTGAAAAAAATCCAGCATGAGGTTCGCTCGACTCTCGACATCAATGGCAAAAATTACGCTTCTCCTGCACCCGGTTCACTGGCTAAGCTCAGGCTTCCGCACTTTCGCAGAGGTCTCACCATGCCGCAGCAATGGCCCGCCGCCGATATCGCCCGATTGATCCTCGATGGCTTTGATGACTACCGCGAGCATTTCCGGCAGATCACCGACGGTGCCCGGGCCCGTTTCGAGCAGGCCCAGTGGCAGGAGACGCAATCGGCGTCGGCAGCGCGGATCAATCTGTACGAAGAAAAAGTCGGCGAAACGGTCGAGCGGCTGCGGGGCGCCTTCGAGACCGATACGCTGATGGATGTGAGCTGCTGGCCGCTGGTCAAGAGCGCCTACATCACGTTGATCGACCTGCGTTTCGACGATGAGCTGTCCGAGACCTGGTACAACTCGATCTTCTGCGGGCTGTTCAGCCACGACCTGATCAGCGACGGCTGCATGTTCATCCACACCACCCGGCCGAGCCTGCGCCGGGCCCGGGCCGCGCAAACCCGCACCTACAAGCCCCAGGGACATTTGTCGGAAATGTTGGCGAGTATCTTTGCCGACTACCGCTTCAGCGAGGATTACGCCGACCTGTCCGGCGACCTGCGCCGCCTCGAAGCGCAACTGCGCGAGAACCTGCCGGACTGGGTCTGCAAGGATCCGGAACTGTCCGTCGAACTGTTCTCCTCGGTGCTTTACCGCAACAAGGGCGCGTATCTGGTCGGACGGATTTACACCCAGGACGAACAATGGCCGCTGGTGATTCCGTTGCTGCACCGCGAAGGGCGCGGCATCCAGATCGACGCGCTGATCACCGATGAGGCAGACGTGTCGATCATCTTCTCGTTCACACGCTCGTATTTCATGGTGGATGTGCCGGTGCCGGCGGAGTTCATCGGCTTCCTCAAGCGCATCCTGCCGGGCAAGCACATCGCCGAGCTGTACACCTCGATCGGTTTCTACAAACACGGCAAGTCCGAGTTCTACCGGGCGCTGATCAACCACCTGGCCAACACCGACGACCAGTTCATCATGGCCCCCGGTGTGCGCGGCATGGTCATGAGCGTGTTCACCCTGCCGGGGTTCAACACCGTATTCAAAATCATCAAGGACCGCTTCTCGCCGTCAAAAAACGTCGACCGCGCCACGGTGATCGAGAAGTACCGCCTGGTGAAAAGCGTCGACCGCGTCGGGCGCATGGCCGATACCCAGGAATTCGCCGACTTCCGTTTCCCGCTGAGCAAGTTCGAACCGGCGTGCCTGGAAGAATTGCTCGACGTGGCGGCGTCCACGGTGTCTGTGGAGGGCGACACGGTGCTGATCCGTCACTGCTGGACCGAACGGCGCATGACCCCGCTGAACCTGTACCTGGAACACGCCAACGACGCTCAAGTCCGCGAGGCGCTGGAGGATTACGGCTTGGCGATCAAACAACTGGCGGCGGCGAACATCTTTCCCGGCGACATGCTGCTGAAAAACTTCGGCGTCACCCGGCACGGGCGTGTGGTGTTTTATGACTACGACGAGATTTGCTTTTTGACTGAGGCAAATTTCCGGCATATCCCGCAACCGCGCACGCCGGAGGATGAGATGGCGTCCGAGCCGTGGTACTCGATCGGGCCGCTGGATGTGTTTCCCGAGGAGTTTCCGCCGTTTTTGTTCGCCGATTCCGGGCAGCGCAAGTTGTTCGATCAGTTGCATGGCGAGCTTTATAACGCCGATTACTGGAAGAGCCTGCAAGAAGCCATTCGCGCCGGCAAAGTCATCGACGTGTTCCCCTATCGGCGCAAGGGCATGGACAACGAATAACCCAATGCCATGCCCCCTGTAGGAGCTGTCGAGTGAAACGAGGCTGCGATCTTTTGATCTTGATCTTGAAAATCAAAGTCAAAAGATCGCAGCCTCGTTTCACTCGTCAGCTCCTACAAGGGATCTCGTTCGTCCGCTAAATCTGCGACAATCGCCCCCCTGCGCCACTAGACGACTTATTGCGTACCTGATGACTGACGAATCGCCTTCCATCGACAAACTGCTGAAAAACCTCGATCACGCCATGCTCGCCGACCGCCACCGGCTGCGGCGGCAGTTGCTTGAGCTGCGCAAGAAACCTGATGAGGCCAAGCTGGCCCAGTGGGTGACGCGCATGCAGGCGTCTTGTGATCAGGTGTTGGCGCGGCGTGCCAGCCTGCCGGTGATTCGTTACGACGACAGTTTGCCGATTGCCGCCAAGCGCGACGAAATCAAAGAGGCGCTGCTCAAGCATCAGGTGCTGATCATTGCCGGCGAAACCGGGTCGGGCAAAACCACCCAGTTACCGAAAATTTGCCTGGAAATCGGCCGTGGTCAGCATGGTCTGATCGGCCACACCCAGCCGCGCCGGATTGCGGCGCGCAGTGTGGCGAGCCGGGTGGCCGAAGAACTGGCGACGCCGCTGGGCGCGCTGGTCGGCTATCAGGTGCGGTTCGAGGACCAGAGCGATTCCAACACCCTGATCAAGCTGATGACCGACGGCATTCTGCTGGCGGAAACCCAGAACGACCGCTACCTCGAACGCTACGACACGATCATCGTCGACGAAGCCCACGAACGCAGCCTCAACATCGACTTCCTGCTCGGCTACCTGAAAACCCTGCTGCCACGACGCCCGGACCTGAAAGTCATCATCACTTCGGCGACCATCGACCTGGAGCGCTTCTCCAAGCATTTCGATGACGCGCCGATTGTTGAAGTCTCGGGCCGCACCTTCCCGGTGGAAACCTGGTATCGCCCGCTGACGCTTGAGCAGGACGAAGAGGGCAACCGCGTCGAGGACGACTTGACCGTGGACCAGGCGATCCTCGCCACCCTCGACGAAATCGCCGCGTTTGAACGCAGCGAGCGCAAGAGTCCCGGCGATGTGTTGGTGTTCCTGCCCGGCGAGCGCGAGATTCGTGACGCCGCCGACATGCTGCGCAAAGCCCAGCTCAAGCACACTGAAATCCTGCCGCTGTACGCGCGGTTATCGCCGGCCGAGCAGCAGCGGATTTTCCAGTCGCACCCAGGCCGACGCGTGGTGCTGGCGACCAACGTCGCGGAAACTTCGCTGACCGTGCCGGGTATTCGTTACGTGATCGACAGCGGCACCGCGCGCATCAGTCGTTACAGCTACCGCGCCAAGGTCCAGCGCCTGCCCATCGAAGCGATTTCCCAGGCCAGCGCCAATCAGCGTAAAGGTCGATGCGGGCGGGTCGAGCCGGGTATTTGTATTCGTCTCTTCAGCGAAGAAGATTTCATGGGCCGGCCGGAATTCACCGATCCGGAAATCCTGCGCACCAACCTTGCCGCCGTGATTCTGCAGATGCTGCATCTGCGCCTCGGCGAGATCACCGATTTCCCGTTTATCGAACCGCCAGATGGCAAAGCCATCAGCGACGGTTTCAACCTGCTGCAAGAACTCTCGGCAGTCGACCGCAACAGCCAACTGACGCCGCTAGGGCGCAATCTGGCGCGCTTGCCGGTGGACCCGCGCATGGGCCGGATGCTGCTGGAAGCGGCGAAACTCGGCAGCTTGCAGGAAGTGTTGATCGTCGCCAGCGCCATGTCGATCCAGGACCCGCGCGAGCGTCCGCCGGAACGCCAGCAAGCGGCGGATCAGGCTCACGCGCAATGGAAAGACGTGGACTCGGACTTCGCCGGGCTGGTCAATCTGTGGCGCGGTTTTGAAGAACAGCGCCAGGCGCTGACCGCCAGTCCGTTGCGGAACTGGTGCCGCAAGAATTTCCTCAACTACTTGCGCCTGCGCGAGTGGCGCGACTCCCATCGCCAGTTGAGCCTGATCTGCCGCGACATGCAGCTCAGCCTCAATAAAGAACCGGCGGATTACCCGAAACTGCACAAAGCCGTGCTTTCGGGGCTGCTCAGTCAGATCGGCCAGAAAACCGAGGACGGCGACTACCTCGGCGCGCGTCAGCGGCGTTTTTGGATTCACCCGTCGTCGGGCCTGGGCAAGAAGCGTCCGCAGTGGCTGATGACCGCCGAACTGGTGGAAACCACCAAGCTCTATGCGCGGATGGTCGCCAAGATCGACGCCGACTGGATCGAGCCGTTGGCCGGGCACCTGATCAAGAAAAACCACTTCGAACCCCATTGGGAGAAGAAGCGCGGCCAGGTCGTGGCGTTCGAACAGATCACCTTGTTCGGGCTGATCATTGTTGGTCGCCGGCCGGTGCATTACGGGCCGATCGACCCGGTGGTGTCCCGAGAGTTTTTCATTCGCGAAGGTTTGGTACGTGGGGAAATCCAGTCCAAGGCCAAATGCCTGACGGCCAATGCGCAGTTGCTGGAACAGCTCGACGAACTGGAAGCCAAGGCTCGTCGGCGCGATATCCTGGCCGACGAGGAAACCCTGTTCGCTTTCTACGACGCGCGCCTGCCGGCGGAGATTCATCAGACCGCCACATTCGACAGTTGGTATCGGGTCAACAGCCAGAAAGACCCGCAACTGCTGATCATGCGCGAAGAAGACGTGCTGGCCCGCGAGGCCAGTGAAGTCACCGCGCTGCATTACCCGGACACTTTGCACATCGGTGATCTGGAACTGGCCCTGAGTTATCACTTCGAACCGAACCACCCGCGTGACGGCGTGACCCTGCGCGTGCCGGCGCCGCTGTTGCCGATGCTGCCGCCGGAACGCCTGGAATGGTTGGTGCCCGGCGTCATCGAGGCCAAGTGCGTGGCGTTGGTGCGCAACCTGCCCAAGGCCCTGCGCAAGAATTTCGTGCCGGTGCCGGACTTCGTCAAAGCCGCGTTGCAGCGCATGACCTTCGCCGAGGGCTCGTTGCCCCTGGCGTTGGGCCGCGAACTGTTGCGCATGACCGGTGCGCGGGTCAGCGATGAAGCCTGGGCGGAGGCCTCGCAACAGGTCGACAGTCATTTGCGGATGAACCTGGAAATCGTCGACGGTCAGGGCAAGTTCCTTGGCGAAGGGCGGGATCTGGCCGAGCTGACCGCACGTTTCGCCGAAGCCAGCCAAGCCGCGTTGGCGGTGCCGCAAACCGCGAAAAACCAGCAACCGGTGGAGCCGAAAGTCTTCGCCGCAGTGGCCGAAAAAACCCAGCAGAAGATCGCCGGGCTGTCGATGACGGTGTACCCGGCGCTGGTGGAAGAGAGCGGCACGGTCAAGGAAGGGCGTTTCTCGACCCCGGCCGAGGCTGAGTTCCAGCATCGCCGTGCGTTGCAGCGTTTGTTGATGCAGCAATTGGCCGAGCCGGCGAAGTTCCTGCGGGGCAAGTTGCCGGGGCTGACTGAACTGGGCTTGATGTACCGCGAACTGGGGCGCATCGATGCCTTGGTCGAAGACATTCTGCTGGCGAGCCTCGACAGCTGCATTCTCGACGGCGAAGACCCGTTGCCACGCGATGGCGCCGGGTTGGCCTCACTGGCGGAGCGCAAGCGCGGCGGCTGGACCGAACACGCCGAGCGTCTGGCCAAGTTAACGTTGGAGATTCTGAAGCTCTGGCACGCTCTGCAAAAGCGTTTCAAGGGCAAGATCGACCTGGCCCAAGCCGTGGCGTTGAATGACATCAAGCAGCAGCTCAGTCATCTGGTGTATCCGGGGTTTGTTCGGGAAACCCCGATGCAATGGCTCAAGGAGCTGCCGCGTTACCTGAAAGCGGTCGAGCAACGTTTTGAGAAGATCGGCGCGCAAGTGCAGCGGGATCGGGTCTGGGCCGGCGAGTTGTCCGGTTTGTGGACGCAATACCAGACCCGCGCCAACAAACACGCCCAGGAAGGCAAGCGCGATCCGCAGCTGGAACTGTATCGCTGGTGGCTGGAGGAATACCGGGTGTCGCTGTTCGCCCAGCAACTGGGGACCAAGGTGCCGATCTCCGATAAGCGCCTGAACAAACAGTGGACGCAGGTCGAACCATAACCCCTGTTGGAGCGAGCTTGTGGCGAGCGAGCTTGCTCGCGCTGGGTTGCGAAGCGGCCCCAAAATTTTGTGAGCGCTGCGCACTCAAGCGGGAGCAAGCTCCCTCGCCACACAAGCCCGCTCCCACATTGGCAGGCGTTTGATCTCTCAAATAGGGCCAAACCCCAGCGTTTATGGCAAACTTCGCGCCTATAAACGCCGTCACCGCGATTTTGAGCCTTCGCAGGCGCCGCGGATCGGAATAAAGCGATGCCAGGTTGGACTCCACGGAATGGGAAAAGACCCTTTGTGTGTTGGTACGTCGGTGCCAGCACTTTCTGCCTGAACAGATTAGAGAAACGACCATGCATAACGTCGTCATCAGCGGCACCGGCCTGTACACCCCGGCCAACAGCATCTCCAACGAAGAGCTGGTGCAGTCTTTCAACGCTTACGTCGCGCAATTCAACGCCGACAATGCCGATGCCATCGCGCGCGGCGAGATCGAAGCGTTGACCGAGTCCAGTGCAGCGTTTATCGAAAAAGCCTCCGGCATCAAAAGCCGTTTTGTCATGGACAAGGAAGGCATCCTCGACCCGCAACGCATGGCGCCACGCCTGCCGGAGCGTTCCAACGACGAATGGTCGGTGCTCTGCCAGATGGCCATCGGCGCTGCCGAGCAAGCCTTGCAGCGTGCCGGCAAGACTGCCGCGGACATCGACGGTGTGATCGTCGCCTGTTCCAACCTGCAACGCGCCTACCCGGCCATCGCCATCGAAGTCCAGGAAGCCCTGGGCATTCAAGGTTTCGGTTTCGACATGAACGTCGCGTGCTCCTCGGCGACCTTCGGCATCCAGGCCGCCGCCAACAGCGTGCAACTGGGCCAGGCCCGGGCGATCCTGATGGTCAACCCGGAAGTCTGCACCGGTCACCTGAACTTCCGCGACCGCGACAGCCACTTCATCTTCGGCGATGCTGCCACCGCAGTGATCATCGAACGTGCCGACCTGGCGACGTCCGAGTACCAGTTCGACATCGTCAGCACCAAACTGCTGACCAAGTTCTCCAACAACATCCGCAACAACTTCGGTTTCCTCAACCGCGCGGCGGAAGAGGGCATCGGCACCAAGGACAAACTGTTCGTGCAGGAAGGCCGCAAGGTGTTCCGCGATGTGTGCCCAATGGTCGCCGAACTGATCGCCACGCACCTTGAAGAGAACAAGCTGAACATCAGCGACGTGAAGCGCTTCTGGCTGCACCAGGCCAACCTCAGCATGAACCACTTGATCGTCAAGAAACTGCTGGGCCGCGAAGCCACCGAAGAAGAAGCGCCGGTGATCCTCGACACCTACGCCAACACCAGCTCTGCGGGTTCGGTGATTTCGTTTCATAAGAACCAGGATGATCTGGCCGCCGGCTCGCTAGCGGTGCTCAGCTCGTTCGGCGCCGGGTATTCGATTGGTAGCGTGATTCTGCGCAAGCGCTGAGTTAACGCATAAAAGATCGCAGCCTGCGGCAGCTCCTACGCCGATCGGGTTCAACTTCAATATTGAGTTGAACCCGATCCTGTAGGAGCTGCCGCAGGCTGCGATCTTTTTTTGTGCCGGATTTTTTGTGGCCAGGGAATTACTTGTGGCGAGGGAGCTTGCTCCCGCTCGGCTGCGAAGCAGTCGCAAAACCAGCGAATGCGGTCTGGCTGAAGGAATGCAGGGGGCCGCTTCGCACCCCAGCGCGAGCAAGCTCGCTCGCCACAATGGGCGGTGTGTTACGGGGAAATGAAAACAGCCCGCGTTGGTCTATCGGACGGATGATGGGGACCGATAGACCAACGCGAGGCTGTAAAGAAGCGCCCGGGCTTCCTTGCCCGGGTCGTATTGCGGGGTATTAGAACTTGGCTTCGGCATCCAGTTGCAGGGTTTTGATGTCCGAATCGCGGATGGTGGCGTTGGTGAAGTCGGATTTGGCCAGGAAGTACGTCGCGCCAAGGGCGAAGTTCTTGTCGATTTCATAGCTGACTTTCAACTTGCTGCCGCGCGAACCGGTGAAACCGTTGGCGAAGTCGGAGTCGGTGAAGGCACCGACCACCGCGTTACGCTGAACGTCGCGATAGTTGTAGTCCACGGCGAAGCCGTAAAGCTTGGTCTTCACACCGGCCAACCAGGCTGCGTCCTGATCGTTGCTGGCGTCTTTGTTGGTGACGTACTGACCGTATACCGAGAGCGGCAGTGGCAGGCCGGCGACGTCCAACTGACCGAAGCCTTCGTACAGTTTGAATTGTTCGTTCGGGGTGTTGCCGTTGGTGGCCAGGATGGATGGCGTGGTGGTGCCGCCAGCGGTGATGTCGTCGTCGTTGTCGTAGCCGTAGACGCTGCCACCCAGGGTCAGTTTCAGGTTGTCGGTGATGGCGAAACGCGCGCCCAACTGGCCGGCGTACAGACGCAGGTCGTGCTTGAACTGCACGCCGTCGCCGTCGACGTTGTCCTTGAGGGTGTAGTGACCGGCGCTGCCGAACAGCTCGGTGCTGCCGCCCAGAGGGTATTTATAAGTGAGTGCCAGACCTTCAGGGCTGATGTCGCTATCCCAGATGATGTCGCCCATGCTCACCCATTGTTGCGGCATCTTGCCGCCAACCACGTGCAGGTTCTTCAGGAAGTCGGGGTGGTAGTCCACGTAGCCCTGGTCCAGCCAGATCGACTTCTTGTCGAAGTAACCGTCCAGGCTCTGGTTGGTGGAGCGAGCGTCGTCGTTGTTGCCAGTGGCGATACGGATACCGGTGTCGACTTGCGGGTTGATTTCGCTGTAGGCACCCAGGCGTACACGAATGCGCTGGCGATCCTGGTCCTTGTTGTTCGAAACACCATCGTTGTGCACGGTTTCTTCACGGAAGCGCACGTCACCCTTGAACTGGGTCTTGGCGGCCCATGCCAGTTTCTGGTCGAAGGTGCTCAGTTCATTGGTTTTCTTCGCGGTTGCCGCGATCTGTTCGTTGGTCTCTTGTTGAGCCTGGCGGGCGATTTGCTGGTCTTTCTGATCCCGTGCCAGTTCGGCTTGCAGTTCGGCGTATTGCGCCTGGGAAATCGAGCCATTTGCCTTGAGCATGTCGAGCAGTTTGGCGTCGACTGCGGCGCTCGCTGGAACACTCATGGCCAGCAGCAGGCCGCCACACAGGGCCGCCGCAGTTTTCGTGGAAGCAAGACGCATATCAATCTCCGAAGATGAAAGGGATGACTGAGCCATCCAGGACACAACCGACCGTTGTCGGACGGAAAACAGTGACCGGGTAAGAACCCGGCGCTCTAAAAACAGGCGCCAGTATCGCGATGGTTTATGACAGTGCAGTGGCAAAGTGATGGCGTCTCGATGACGATACAAATCTTTCATGAACCTTCGTTCTAGAGCGCTGTCGGCGGATGAAAGGTGTGGGATGCGCGGCGATAGGCGATACTCGCGAAGCTGTCACGCAACGAACTGTGAGAATGCCGATGCCGCTGCAATGTCTGGAAAATCTGTCCGAAATCGCGCCCCATACGTGGGACGCGCTGGTACCCGAAAGTCAGCCGTTTCTGCGCCACGCTTTCCTCAGCGCGCTGGAAGACAGCGGCAGCGTCGGCCCGCATTCCGGCTGGCAGCCCGAGCATCTGCTGCACATCGAAGGCGATCGTTTGATCGCGGCGTTACCCAGCTACCGCAAATGGCATTCCTACGGCGAGTACGTGTTCGATCACGGCTGGGCCGACGCATGCGCCCGTGCGGGCATCGAGTATTACCCCAAGTTGTTGACCGCCGTGCCGTTCAGCCCGGTCAGCGGCCCGCGCTTGTTGGCGGCCAATGTGGAGGATGGTTTTGAGTTGCTGAACAGCCTGCCGGGCTATCTGGAAATCGAAGAACTTTCCAGCGCGCACATCAATTTCACCGATCCTTTCACCGATGCCGCGTTGGCTGAACAGCCCGGCTGGTTGCAGCGCATCGGTTGTCAGTACCACTGGCAGAACCGTGGTTATCGGGACTTTCAGGACTTCCTTGACGCGCTCAGTTCGCGCAAGCGCAAGCAGATGCGCAAGGAGCGCGAGCAAGTGGCGGGGCAGGGCATCGAATTTGAATGGCTTGAGGGTGCGCAACTGACCCAGGCGCAGTGGGATTTCGTCTACGCGTGCTACGCCAATACCTACGCGGTGCGTCGGCAAACGCCGTACCTGACGCGGGAATTTTTCAGCCTGTTGGCCGAACGCATGCCGGAATCGATTCGCGTGGTGCTGGCCAAGCAAGGCTCACGGCCGGTGGCCATGGCCTTCAGCCTGGTGGGCGGCGACAGCTTTTATGGACGTTACTGGGGCTGCCTGGCGGAGTACGACCGTTTGCATTTCGAGACGTGTTTCTACCAAGGCATGGACTATGCGATTGCCAACGGCTTCCAGCGCTTTGACGCCGGCGCCCAGGGCGAGCACAAATTGATTCGCGGGTTTGAACCGGTGATTACTCATTCCTGGCACTACTTGCGTCATCCGGGGTTGAAAGCGGCGGTTAAAGACTTTTTGCAGCAGGAGCGTGTTGGGGTCTTGGCGTATGCGGAAGAGGCGAGAACGGCGTTGCCTTATCGGCAGGTTTGAGCCATTAAAATGCGTTTTAATTCATCTCTGAGATTGTTTGGGTCGTCATATAAACGCACCGCCCCTCTATTGATAGGGGGCGGTGTTTTAAGGTTATAGATTTGCTGGCTTTATTTAAGATGTTTTAGGTTGCGGGTGTGTTGGGGTTTAGCTTTAGAAAGAATGTAAACATTCTTTCACTTGATGCAGATGTGTTGGTAAAAAGTCTCGTCATATCCAGGCGGGCACTTTATGGGAAACGCAATGGCCATATGATGCAGCGGGCCGGGCTCAATAGCGGTAGCAATGGAATCAGCGAAGGCCGCACTTTGAAACAGCCCGATGTTCAGTAATACGCTGAAGGCCAAAATCTTTTTGATCATAAATATTTTCCGGTTGTTTATCTGATGGATTGAACAATGGTTCAAGGGGCGGGATATTAGCAACGACTTTAAATAAGGCCTAAGAGATATTTGCTTCTGCTTGTGTGAGGGCTTTGCAAGTTGTGTTTGTTGAATTAAGGTTGATTGATAAAGTTCCGCGCACTTAGTAGTTGCGCCGAGTTAATGAAACATGTCGAGGAAGCGAGGATTGCCATGCCCGGAGACATGACAAATCCTCGTCCAAGCGTTCAGGTGCCTTCCTTACCCAGCCAGCGATAAGTCACCCCGCCAACCACCGCGCCCAACAACGGCGCGACCCAGAACATCCACAACTGCGCGATGGCCCAACCGCCAACCATCAGCGCCGGCCCCGTGCTGCGGGCCGGGTTGACCGAGGTGTTGGTCACTGGAATCGAGATCAGGTGGATCAGCGTCAGGGCCAGGCCGATGGCGATCGGTGCGAGTCCCGCCGGGGCGCGTTTGTCGGTGGCGCCGAGGATGATCAGCACGAACATCGCCGTCATCACCAGCTCACAGACAAAGCCTGCGGCCATCGAGTATTTGCCGGGGGAGTGCTCGGCGTAGCCATTGGAGGCCAGCCCTGCCGACAGATCGAAGCCTTCCTTGCCGCTGGCGATGTAGTAGAGCAGCGCCGCCGCGATGATCCCGCCGATCACCTGGGCGATGATGTAGGCGGGTAACTCTTTGGCAGGGAATCGACCGCCGACGAACAATCCCACCGACACGGCAGGGTTGAGGTGACATCCAGAAATATGGCCTATGGCGAACGCCATGGTCAGCACGGTAAGACCAAATGCCAGGGCCACCCCCAACACGCCGATACCCAACGGCGAAGACGCGGCCAACACCGCACTGCCGCACCCACCCAACACCAGCCAGAACGTACCTAACAACTCAGTGACTGAACGTTTGAACAGAGACATGAGAGCGTCCTTGATAGGTGACCTATCGAGACTGTATCGCGTGATGCTTCCTGCAGATTTACGACAGGTTCATCTCCAGAACCTTGGCTGAGTACAGCAGGGTTTTAGAGGAATTCCAGCGCACATAAAAAAACCGCCAGGGCCCATGGTTAGAGGGCTGTGGCGGTTTTTTGTTGAGTCAGCGACGTTTGTGTAGCAGCTGCCGAAGGCTGCGTTCGGCTGCGAAGCAGTCGTAAATCAGGCAGCGCAGTGTTTCAGGTCGACCGATCACGACTGCTGCGCAGCCGAACGCAGGCTTCGCCAGCTGCTACAAGGGATCCGCAACCTAGTCGATCCCGACAAACCCACCTGTCTGGTGCGCCCACAGCCTTGCATACAGCCCGCCATGGGCCAGCAGTTCAGCGTGGCTGCCGGTCTCGGCGATCTTGCCGTTTTCCAGCACCACCAACCGATCCATGCGGGCGATGGTCGAGAGCCGGTGGGCGATGGCGATCACGGTTTTGCCTTGCATCAGGGTTTCCAGGCTTTCCTGGATCGCCGCTTCGACTTCCGAGTCCAGCGCCGAGGTGGCTTCGTCCATGATCAGGATCGGCGCGTCCTTGAGCAGCACCCGCGCGATAGCGATCCGCTGACGCTGGCCGCCAGAGAGCTTCACCCCACGCTCACCCACGTGCGCATCGAAACCCGTGCGGCCTTCGGCGTCCGAGAGCAACGGGATGAACTCGTCGGCCCGGGCTTTGTGCACCGCTTCCCAGAGTTCGGCGTCGGTGGCGTCGGGCCGGCCGTAAAGCAGATTGTCGCGGATCGAACGGTGCAGCAGCGACGTGTCCTGGGTGATCATGCCGATGCGCTCGCGCAAGCTTTCCTGGCCGACTTCGGCGATGTTCTGGCCATCGATCAGGATGCGTCCGCCTTCCACGTCGTAGAGGCGCAGCAGCAGGTTGACCAGGGTCGATTTGCCGGCGCCCGACGGGCCGATCAGGCCTATTTTCTCGCCGGGTTTGATGGTCAGGTTGAGGCCGCCGATGATGCCGCTCTTCTTGCCGTAGTGGAAATCGACGTGCTCGAAGCGCACTTCGCCGTTGGCCACCGCCAGTGGCTTGGCGTGCTCGCGGTCGGTGACGCTGACCGGTTGAGCGATGGTGCGCAAACCATCCTGGACCATGCCAATGTTTTCGAAGATGCCGGTGACCACCCACATGATCCAGCCGGACATGTTGACGATGCGGATCACCAGGCCGGTGGCCAAGGCAATCGCGCCCACCGAGATCAGCGACTGGGTCCACAGCCACAGGGCCAGGCCGGTGGTGGTGACGATTAGCAGGCCGTTCATGCTGGTGATGGCCACGTCCATGCTGGTGACCACGCGGCCGGCCATCTGGGCTTTTTCGGTCTGTTCCTTGATCGCTTCCTTGGCGTAATGCTGTTCGAAATTGGTGTGGGCGAACAGTTTCAGGGTGGTGATGTTGGTGTAGCCGTCGACGATCCGCCCCATGAGTTTTGAGCGCGCATCGGAAGACTGCACCGAGCGATCCTTGACCCGTGGCACGAAGTAATACAGCGCGCCAATAAAGCCTGCGATCCAGGTCATCAGCGGGATCATCAGGCGCCAGTCGGCTTCGGCAAACAACACCAGCGCGCTGATCGCGTAGATCAGCACATGCCACAGCGCGTCCACGGCTTGCACGGCGGAATCGCGCAGGGCGTTGCCGGTCTGCATGATGCGTTGGGCGATGCGCCCGGCGAAGTCATTCTGGAAGAAATTCAGGCTCTGTTTGAGCACGTAGCGATGGTTCTGCCAGAGGATCAGGCTGGTCATGCCAGGGGTCAGGGTCTGGTGCACCAGCAGATCGTGCAGCGCGAAGAATATCGGGCGCAGGATCAGGGTGACCACCACCATCCAGGTCAGTTCGAGGGCGTGATCCTGGAAGAAGTTCGGGTTCGGCGTACCTTGGGCCAGGTCGATGATGCGGCTCAAATAATTGAACAGCGCGACTTCGATCAACGAGGCACACAGGCCGACGATCAGCAGGGCGGCGAAACTCGGCCAGACCTGCTTCAAGTAATAGGTATAGAAGGGGAGAACCCGATCCGGCGGAGCTGCCGTCGGTGCGTCGCGGAAGATGTCGATCAGTTTTTCAAAACGGCGATAAAGCATTGGTTCTCCGCCCGCGCAGGGGCTTTCCTTTGAGCACGATGAGCGGCGCCGTAAAGCACCGGCGACCGCTCAACATTCCTTGTGCAGCTTAGTCGATGACTTTGGCCGACTTGATGAACACAGGATCGGCAGGCACGTCTTTCATGCCGCTTTTGGTGGTGGTCTGCGAGTTGACGATGACATCAACTACGTCCATGCCTTTGACGACTTTGCCAAACACCGCGTAACCGTCGCCCTGGTCGAGGAAGTCGTTGTCCTTGACGTTGACGAAGAATTGGCTGGTGGCCGAATCCGGCACAGAGGTGCGGGCCATGGACAGCGTGCCACGCACGTTATGCAGGCCGTTTTTGGATTCGTTCTTGATCGGTGCCTTGGTTTCTTTCTGCTGCATCTGTTGCGTGAAACCACCGCCCTGGATCATGAACCCGGGGATCACACGGTGGAAAATCGTGTTGTTGTAGAAGCCGCTGTTGACGTAGTCCAGAAAGTTCTTGGTACTGATCGGCGCCTTGACCGGGTCCAGTTCGATTTCGATCTGGCCATTGGTGGTGTCCAGCAGCACATGCGGCGCCTTGGCGGGCGTGGCGGCCATCAGGTTGGCGGCAAACAGTACGGAGCCGGCGACGAGGGCGATTTTTTTCAGCATGGGTCAGTGATCCTGAGTAGTGGTGTCGACTGCGGTGAGAAACTCGAGCAGGGTTTGGTTAAAGCGTTCGGGTTGATCCAGCGGGGTGGCGTGGCGCGAATCGGCGATCACCACCAGCCGCGCATCGGGCAGCAGTTTTACATAGGTTTCTTTCAGTGCGACCGGTGTGTAGTCACGGTCGGCGCTGATGATGAGGGTTGGACAGGTGACCTTGGAAAGTCGTTCCTGAACACCCCAGCCAACGATGGCATCGAAGCTGGCGAGATAAGCATGTTTGTCGTTTTTTGCCCAGCGCTCGGCCATTTTTTGTCGCAAATCAGCCTGTTCCGGTTTGGGGAACAGCTTGGCGCCCAGGGCCTTGCCGATTGTGCCGAGGCTGAGCACACGCATCAGGCTCCAGCGCTTGAACCACTGCCAGTAGTCGTCGCGGCTGCGCAACTTGACCTCGGGCGCGCTGTTGATGATGCACAAACTCTTGAGCAATTGCGGCTGATCGGTGGCCAGTTGAAAACCGATCATGCCGCCCATGGACAGGCCCACGTAATGGGTCGGGCCCAGGTTCAGGTGTTCCATCAAGGCGATCAGGTCGGCGCTGAACCCGGCGATGCTGTAGCGCTCGCGGGGTTTGTCCGAGCGGCCGTGACCGCGTACGTCCGGCACGATCACCCGGTAGCGGGCGGATAACGCCGGGATCTGCATTTCCCAGTCCAGGGTGCTGGAACCCAGCCCGTGGACCAGCAGCAAGGGAGCGCCGTGGCCATATTCCTCATAGTGCAGGTTGCAACCTTCATGTTCGAAATAGGCCATGCAGTTACTCCGTGTCAGGCTTGTTCTGGGGCGGCAAAGGGCGCATCCAGCGGCGCGGTGTCGAAGGTGCGCAGCAGTTCGATGAGGATTTGCGTCGCCGGGCCCAAGGGTTTGTCCTTGTTCGAGTACAGATAGAAGCTCGGGTTGCGACTGCCACCCTGGTCCAACGGTAGCAGCTTGAGCGTACCTTCCTTCAATTCCCGTTCGATCATGTGCCGGGGCAACCAGGCGAAACCCAGGCCGCTGCTGACGAATGTCGCGGCGGTGGCCAGGCTGCCGACGGTCCAGCGCTGTTCGGCGCCGAGCCAGCCGACGTCCCGTGGCTGCTGGCGGCCGGAGTCGCGGATCACCACTTGCATCTGGGTTTCCAGGTCCTGGAAATTCAGTTCGCGGTTCATGCGGTGCAGCGCGTGATCGGGGTGGGCGACGGCGACAAATTCGACGTCGCTCAATTCCGCGCCAAGGTAGCCGGGAATGCTGAAACCGGTGATGGCCAGGTCGGCTACACCTTCAAGCAGGACCTCTTCGACACCCGACAACACTTCTTCGCGCAGCCGCACCCGGCAGCCACGGCTTTGCGGCATGAACGCGGTCAAGGCGCGCACGAGGCGGGCGCTTGGGTAGGCGGCATCGACCACCAACCGCACCTCCGCCTCCCAGCCTTGTTCCATGTGGTGGGCCAGGTCTTCCAGTTGGCTGGCCTGTTTGACCAGTTGCCGCGAGCGGCGCAGCAACACGCCGCCGGCCTCGGTCAGCACCGCTTTGCGACCATCGATGCGCAATAACGGCACGCCGAGCTGGTCCTGCATGCGGGCCACGGTGTAGCTGACCGACGATTGCGAGCGATGCAGCGCTTCGGCGGCCTGGGCGAAACCGCCGTGGTCGACCACGGCCTGCAACGTTCGCCATTGATCAAGGGTCACGCGGGGCGCTTTCATGATGAGCTCCTCTTGTCCTAAGCTGGCGGTCCATATTGGAGACTGCCGAATGAGAAAATTCTGTTGTGTAGTGTTGGCGATGCTGCCGCTGACTGCGTTTGCCTATCCGATCGATGTTCAAAAACAGCTCAATGGCCTGAGCATCGACTACAACGCCTACGACACGGATAACGACATCGCGTCTATTCAGGTGAACAACTACGGCGCCACGGATGCGGTCTGCAAGGTGGTATTCAACAATGGTCCGGAATCGCCGCGTACACGCACCATCGAAGTGCCCGCCGGCAAACACAAAAACGCCACGGCCAAATTCACCCGTACCATTATCAAGATGCGTATCAACTTGAGCTGCTCGCCTAAATAAACCTGTGGGAGCGGGCTTGCTCGCGAAAGCGGTATGCCAGTCGACACAAATGTTGAATGACACACCGCTTTCGCGAGCAAGCCCGCTCCCACAAATACAGCGATCGCTCAGCTTATAAACGAATTTATCGATGCTTTATAGCAGTTATTTGCGCTTTTTCATCGATATAACTCTGTTTAATCTCCACTCCATCGACTTACAGCATTCTCAGATGGAGGCTACATCTCATGTCCCGCGTTCTGATCATCGAAAGCAGCGCCCGTCAGCAAGACTCGGTATCCCGTCAGCTGACCCAGACCTTCATCAGCCAATGGAAAACCGCACACCCGGCCGACCAGATCACCGTCCGTGACCTCGCCGTCAACCCGGTGCCGCACCTGGACATCAACTTGCTGGGCGGCTGGATGAAACCTGCCGAACAACGCAACGACATCGAACAGGCTTCCCTGGACCGCTCCAACCAATTGACCGATGAATTGCTCGCCGCCGATGTACTGGTCATGGCCGCGCCGATGTACAACTTCGCGATCCCGAGCACCCTCAAGGCCTGGCTCGACCATGTGCTGCGTGCCGGCGTGACCTTCAAGTACACCGATACCGGCCCGCAAGGCCTGCTCAGCGGCAAGCGTGCCTACGTGCTGACCGCTCGCGGCGGGATCTACGCCGGTGGCCCGGCGGATCATCAGGAACCGTACCTGCGCCAGGTGATGGCCTTCATCGGCATCCACGACGTGACCTTCATCCACGCCGAAGGCATGAACCTGGGCGGTGACTTCCAGGAGAAGGGCCTGAACCAGGCCAACGCCAAGCTTTCCCAAGTGGCTTGAGGCTTTAATCGCCAGATAATCCCTTGATGTTCAAGTGACCTGGCGCAACCCTTCAAGTTTGCATGCGCATCGAACCTCCCTTTGCACTTGTTGCTCCTGAGTGCTGTAGCCCGATTGAACGCATTAGCGAGATCGGGCTTTTTTTTGCCTGCGATTTACTGCCCGAACACCCATCCCTGTGGGAGCGGGCTTGCTCGCGAAAGCGGTGTGTCATCCAGCAGAGATGTCGACTGACACGGCCTCTTCGCGAGCAAGCCCGCTCCCACAGGGGATTTGTGTGTTATCTGATGATTCGCAGCGAAGAGCAAAACCCGCTATCGTCGCCGCCATTCAAAACGAGGCGAGCATGGGCTATCTACTTTTTGTCACGCTGATCCAGGCGTTTTCCTTCAGTTTGATCGGCGAATACCTGGCCGGGCATGTCGACAGTTACTTCGCGGTGCTGGTGCGCGTACTGCTGGCGGGACTGGTGTTTATTCCGCTCACGCGCTGGCGTTCGGTGGAGCCCGCATTCATGCGCGGCATGTTGCTGATCGGCGCGTTGCAGTTCGGCGTGACCTACGTCTGCCTGTACCTGAGCTTCCGGGTGCTGACGGTGCCGGAAGTCTTGCTGTTCACCATCCTCACACCGCTGCACGTCACGCTGATCGAGGATGCGTTGAACCGGCGTTTCAATCCGTGGGCGTTGGTGGCCGCTTTGGTGGCGGTGGCGGGCGCGGCAGTGATTCGCTACGACCGGATCAACCCGGACTTCTTCATGGGCTTCCTGTTGCTGCAACTGGCCAACTTCACCTACGCCGCGGGGCAAGTGCTTTATAAGCATCTGGTGGCGCGGCACCCAAGTGATCTGCCGCACTATCGGCGTTTCGGCTACTTCTACCTCGGCGCACTGGCGATCGCATTACCGGCGTTTCTGCTGTTCGGCAAACAGAACTTCCTGCCCGAAGCGCCGCTGCAGTGGGGCGTGCTGGTATTCCTCGGCCTGGTCTCGACGGCGCTGGGGTTGTACTGGTGGAACAAAGGCGCATGCCTGGTGAATGGCGGCACGCTGGCGGTGATGAACAACCTGCATGTGCCGGTGGGGTTGCTGATCAATTTGCTGATCTGGAATCAGCATGAAGAACTGGGGCGCCTGTTTCTCGGTGGGGCGGTGATTTTGATGGCGGTGTGGATTAGTCGGTTGGGCATCAGGCCCACCGCCATCCGCTCTTCGTAGGAGCGAGGCTTGCCCGCGAAGGCGGAGTGTCAGCTGACATCAATGCTGACTGGCACACCGCCTTCGCGGGCAAGCCTCGCTCCTACAGGGGAGATGTGGGGTTACATGACGTGTTTTTCGGGCTCGGGAATATGGCTCGCGCCCAACACCGCCGGCAGCAACCCAGCGCGCAAATCCCCGCCACTCGGCTGCTGATACAGGCTCAAGCCAAACTCCGGCAGCACCGCCAGTAAATAGTCAAAAATATCCCCCTGGATCCGCTCGTAATCCGCCCATGCGGTGGTGCGGGTGAAGCAGTAGATTTCCAGCGGGATGCCCTGGGCGGTGGTCTGCATCTGGCGGACCATGCAGGTCATGTTCGGCTGGATCTCCGGGTGGCTCTTCAGATACGCCAGCGCATAGGCGCGGAAGGTGCCGATGTTGGTCATGCGCCGGCGGTTGGCCGACATTGCCGCGACGTTACCCTGGGCTTCGTTCCAGGCTTTGAGTTCGGCTTGTTTGCGGCTGATGTAGTCGGTCAGCAAGTGCACCTGGGCCAGTTTCGATTCTTCGTCATCGCGCACAAACCGCACGCCGCTGGCGTCGATAAACAGGCTGCGCTTGATCCGACGTCCACCGGATTGTTGCATGCCGCGCCAGTTCTTGAATGATTCGGACATCAGGCGCCAGGTCGGGATCGACACAATGGTCTTGTCGAAATTCTGCACTTTGACCGTGTGCAGGGTGATGTCGACCACGTCACCGTCGGCACCGACTTGTGGCATTTCGATCCAGTCGCCGACCCGCAGCATGTCGTTGCTGGTCAGTTGCACGCTGGCGACGAACGACAGCAGGGTGTCCTTGTAGACCAACAGAATCACTGCCGACATCGCGCCCAGACCCGAGAGCAGCAACAACGGCGAACGGTCGATCAACGTGGCGACGATGATGATCGCGCCGAGCACGTACAAGACCATTTTCGTCAGCTGTACGTAGCCTTTGATCGAGCGCGTGCGGGCGTGTTCGGTGCGGGCGTAGATGTCCAGCAGGGCACTGAGCAGGGCGCTGGCCGCCAGCAGCAGGAACAGAATGGTGAACGACAGGGCCACGTTGCCGAGGAAGATCCGGCTGGTCTTGCTCAGTTCCGGCACCAGGTACAGGCCAAACTGGATCACCAGCGACGGCGTCATTTGCGCCAGCCGGTGGAAGACCTTGTTGTGCCGCAGGTCGTTGACCCAGTGCAGCGCTGGTTGGCGGCCGAGCATCTTGGTGGCGTGCAGAATCAAGTAGCGCGCCACTCGTCCGAGGACCAGCGCCACGACTAATAGCAGGATCAGCGCCAGGCTGGAATGCAGGAGCGGATGTTGGTCGAGGGCGCCCCAAAGGTCTTGGGCATTGAGCCAGAGCTGTTTGATATCCATGGGCGAAAACGATTCTTCTGTAGGTTGCGTCGGGGCGATTAGAGCATTTAAGACGCTGCGGATGACGTTTGGAGACAAATCAGGCAACAAAAAAGCCACTGTTTACTGTCGTTTGCATAAAGAAACTCGGCCTTCGCGCTCGAAACCGTTACCCTATGCAGCTGTTTTTTTGTATTTCTTCGAGGTAGCACCCGTGTTTTCCCAATTCGCCCTGCACGAACGCCTGCTCAAAGCCGTGGCCGAGCTTAAATTTGTCGAGCCAACGCCAGTGCAAGCAGCGGCTATTCCGCTGGCGCTCCAAGGGCGTGACCTGCGGGTGACTGCGCAAACCGGCAGCGGTAAAACCGCTGCGTTCGTTTTGCCGATCCTCAACCGTCTGATCGGCCCGGCCAAAGTCCGCGTCAGCATCAAGACCCTGATCCTGCTGCCAACCCGCGAGTTGGCCCAGCAGACCATCAAGGAAGTCGAGCGCTTCGCCCAGTTCACGTTCATCAAGTCCGGCCTGATCACCGGCGGTGAAGACTTCAAGGTCCAGGCCGCTATGCTGCGCAAAGTGCCGGACATCCTGATCGGTACGCCGGGCCGGATGATCGAGCAACTGAACGCCGGCAACCTCGACTTGAAAGAAGTCGAAGTGCTGGTGCTCGACGAAGCCGACCGCATGCTCGACATGGGTTTTGCCGAAGACGTGCAGCGTCTGGTGGAAGAGTGCACCAACCGCCAGCAGACCATGCTGTTCTCCGCCACCACCGGTGGTTCGGGCCTGCGCGAGATGGTCGCCAAAGTCCTGAACAATCCTGAGCACTTGCAGCTCAACAACGTCAGCGACCTGAACGCGACCACCCGTCAGCAGATCATTACCGCTGACCACAACCAGCACAAAGAACAGATCGTGAACTGGCTGCTGGCCAACGAGACCTACCAGAAGGCCATCGTGTTCACCAACACCCGGGCCATGGCCGACCGTATCTACGGCCGCCTGGTGGCGCAGGAATACAAAGCGTTCGTGCTGCACGGTGACAAGGACCAGAAGGATCGTAAACTGGCGATCGACCGTCTGAAGCAGGGCGGCGTGAAAATCCTGGTTGCTACCGACGTTGCCGCTCGCGGTCTTGACGTGGAAGGCCTGGACCTGGTGATCAACTTCGACATGCCGCGCAGCGGCGACGAATATGTTCACCGCATCGGTCGTACCGGGCGTGCCGGCAACGATGGCCTGGCCATCTCGCTGATCTGCCACGGCGACTGGAACCTGATGTCGAGCGTCGAGCGCTACCTCAAGCAGAGCTTCGAGCGCCGCACCATCAAGGAAGTCAAAGGCACCTACGGCGGACCGAAAAAGGTCAAGGCCTCGGGGAAAGCCGTTGGCGTGAAGAAGAAAAAAGTCGACGCCAAAGGCGACAAGAAGAAAACCGGGGCCAAGGCACCGACCAAGCGCAAAATCGCCAACCGCCCGAAGACCGACGCCCTGTCGCTGGTCAGCAAGGACGGCATGGCGCCGCTCAAGCGCCGCAAGCCGGAAGCGCCGGCTGCTGAATAAAGCGTTGTCAGTTGGCCAGGGAAAGTACGGCGAACACTAATTGTGGCGAGGGAGCTTGCTCCCGCTGGGTCGCGAAGCGACCCCAAAAAAGGGACTGCTGCGCACTCCAGCGGGAGCAAGCTCCCTCGCCACAGGTTCAGTGTTGCACCTGAATCACCCAATAAAAAACCCGGACAATGTCCGGGTTTTTTATGTCCAGCGTTTGTCAGCTCCCCAACAGCCCACTGGTGTCCGCATCAAAGCGTTGCTTGGCCTGATCAGCCGCCGGCTTCAGCAAGGCGAGCAGGGTGGCTTCGCTGTATAGCTGAGTGAGCGCCAATTCCTTGGGCGTCGGCTCGATCGGGATCAGCACGTCTTCAGTGTCGGCGTGCAGCCAGATCGCGACCAAGTGAATGGCCGAGACAAACAGCACCCGCAGTTCAACGGTTTTACCCTGCAGTTGCGGCGACTGTTCCGCCAGTTTCAACGCACCGACCGTGGCGGCCGCCATGGCCCCGTGGTTCAGCGAGGAAAACTCGACATGCCCGCGCACATCGGCCAATTGCGCATCGGCAATCGTCACGCCATCGGCAAACACCAGGTAATGCCAGTCTCCAACCTTAGCGGCCTTCAGGCCTTTGCCCTGGCTCAAGTCATCCAGGCTGAGCGAGTAACCGCGATAGGCCTCGCTGAGGCTGATCTTGCTCGGGGTGGCGTTGGCGAACTGCCGGTTGATGCCAAAACCCTGGGTTTGCAGTGCCGCTTGCAGCGCCGGACGCAAGGTTTGCACGCCGTTGGAAGGCGCCTTTGGATAAGTCAGTTGCATGATGTCGCCCTCCTAGTTTTTCACGGTGAAGTAAGTGTTGGTCCAGTTGCCGCCGCCGTTGTACGAGCCGGGGAACGAATTCAACGCGCGGGTCGAATAGCCGTAGATCGAATCCGCGACCAGCACGTAGTTGCCGTTGGTGCCATAGATCGCCAGGAAGTGCGCACCGCCGCCGTACCAGGCGCAACGCAGACAGACCGGGCGGCCCATGTTGATCTGGTTCTGAATCGCCGACATTTGCAGCGAACCCTGATTCATCCCGTTGAAACTGCGGGTGATCCGCAGGGCGTTATCCAGATAGCCGTACACGTTGCACGGCCCCGCCTGATTGCAGCAGTTACGGTCCAGCGCAGCGCTGGCCACACCGCATTGGGTCCAGGACCCGGTGCCGTAATAGTTGCCGACCGAGGCGGAGGCCGCCGCCCAGCACCAGTTGGTCTGGGTTTGTGGCTGCATCGTGAAATTGAGGCTGCCAGCGGCGAGTGCGCTGAGTGGTGCAGCCGATTCGACCTCGACCAGATGCGGGTCGAGCAGATGATTTGCCAGGCACCTTGGCAGTGTTTCGCCGGTGAATCGTGTTGCTTCAGTGGTTAACATTTTTCAATCCTCCATGAATGAAAACTAGCGTCCAGCTAGTGGGGTGTAGCGGTGTTGCCGAGCGATCGGCGTATGCGTTTTGCCATGTTTGATGGCCGCTCCGATCCGGGCTCGAGGTAACCTTAGGTGTGGATATGCGTTTATGCAAATAATTAATGCGTTTGTGCAAAATAAAGATCAAAAGATCGCAGCCTTCGGCGGCGCCCACAGGCGCGTAGGACCTGCCGAAGGCTGCGATCTTTTGATCTAGCTTTTTAACCTTCGGCTTTCTTATCCGCCGTATCCAGTTCCTTCAACCGCTGATCAATCAACTGACATTTATCCGGCAGATCCGCGCTGGCTGTGCCCAGATCCATCTTCTGCAGTTCGTCGTTTATTTCCTTGGCCTTCTGCGGATTCTGTTGCGTGAGCCTGGTTACTTCCTTGGCCAGTTGCTCGCGCTTGGCGGTGGCTTCTTCGGGGGTACACGCCCACGCAGGCAGGGCACAGACTAGAGCAGCGGCGAGGGTCAGCTTCATCAGGGTTTTCATAGGACAGGCCTCAGTTCCGGTTAAGGCGGGTTACCCGGTTGAGGGTTCAATCGCGTCAAAAGTTCAGCCTGTCGAGCCCCTGGCGGTATGTGGGTTGAAAATCACGAAGGGGCATTGCTTTAATAATGCGTTAGTATCGGTCCGACTTATTAAGGAAACCATACATAATGCGAGGCAGTGAATACGCCCAGCTAAGGGCCTTTGTCGCAGTGGTCGAGCATGGCAGTTTCGTGCGGGCGGCGGCTCATCTGGGCATGTCGGCCTCCGCGCTGAGCCAGACCATCCGCCAGCTGGAAGAACGGCTGGACGTGCGTCTGCTCAACCGCACCACTCGCAGCGTCTCGCCCAGCGATGCCGGCGCGCGGTTGTTGTTGCGCTTGCAACCGGCGCTCAACGAGGTCGACGCGGCGTTGGCCGGGGTCACGCAAACACCGGGCACGCCGCCCAGTGGTCGACTGCGCATCAATGCGCCACGGATTGCGGCGATTCATTATCTGGCGCCTTTGATTGGTCCGTTCCTGAACACTTATCCCGGCGTGAGTCTCGACATCGTGACTGATGAGCGTTTGGTGGACATGGTCGCGGGTGGTTTTGATGTCGGGATCCGACTCGGTGAAAGCCTCGATCAGGACATGATCGCCGTGGAGCTGAGCGGGCATCTGGAAATGATGGTCGTGGCTTCACCGGCGTACATCGAGCAGTTCGGTACGCCACACACGCCGCATGATTTGAGCGAGCATCAATGCCTGTCCTACCGCTGGCCCACGGACGGCAGTCTGTATCGCTGGGAGTTTGAGCGTGCCGGTGAACGGCTGGCGATTTCGGTGAATGGTCCGCTGGTGGTTACCGAGCCGGAAATGCTCACCCGCGTGGCGCTTGAAGGGGCGGGGATTGCGTACCTGTTTGAGCATCAGGTTCGCGAGCACATCACGTCCGGGCGGCTGGTGCATCTGTTGCCAGAGTGGACGCCGGCCTTTCCCGGTTTTTACCTGTACTACCCGAGTCAGCGACAGATCGCCCCGGCGTTGCGAGCGTTTGTGGATTTTGTGAAGAAGCCAATGCCACCGGATTCTTGATCCTAGTGTGGGAGCGGGCTTGCTCGCGAAGGCGTCGTGTCAGTCACCATCGATGTTGTTTGACACACCGCTTTTGCGAGCAAGCCCGCTCCCACAGGAGAGTGCATCCCAATGTGGGAGCGAGCCTGCTCGCGAATGGCTGCCGCGCCCCGGACTCCCCGGAACTACCCCCCATGACAGCAACTGGACGACCCCTTGTCGTCGTATTGGTCGTGGTGCTTCACCCACTCCATGATTTCCTCTTCATTGCGCCCCTTGGGCGTCAGGTCGAGGTAATTGTAGGCGCCGACCAGCAGGTCCAGGCCCCGTTCATAGCTGGAATAGGTGTGGAAGATATCGCCGGCTGCGTTGCGATAAAACACACTGAGGCCGGGGAGTTCTTCTTCGGTCCAGGGGTTTTTTTCGTAGTTGTAGGTCGCGGTTCCCGCCGCGACATCTTCGGCGCGGGCGGAGACGCCAAAGTCGTAGTTGAAATCGCAACCTTCCGACGACACCCAGTCGAATTTCCAGCCCATGCGCCGCTTGAAGGCCTGGAATTCGGCGAATGGAGCGTGGGAAACCGCCACCACCGCCACGTCATGGTGAGCCAGATGCAGATTGGCGCCGTCGATATGATCGGACAGGAACGAGCAGCCGGTGCAGCCTGCGTCCCAGCCTTTGGCGAACATGAAGTGATAGATGATCAGTTGGCTGTTGTCGCCGAACAGATCGGCCAGTTTCAATTCGCCATTCGGGCCCTGGAAGCGGTAATCCTTGTCGATATTCACCCAAGGCAGGGCGCGGCGTTCGGCGCTGAGTCTGTCGCGTTCCTTGGTGAAGGCTTTTTCGTGGGCCAGGTGTTGCTTGCGGGCGGCGAGCCATTCTTCTCGCGAGACGACGGGATGATTCTGAATGTTCATGGGTTTTCTCCTGCGCGATGCTGGGAGTTGGCTTACACAGCCTAGTCGTTTGGTCTGTGGGAAATTCGACATACCACCGGTCGGTGCCGTTCAAAACCCCGGCTGAACGGCTACCCAACCTGCCTGTCACAACCTATGAAGGCCATCACACACTCTGGCTTGGAGGTTGAAAGGATGACGACTTATAACTGGGATTTGATTGAACGCTTACTGCACGAAGTGCAGCACG